>JAITVQ010000196.1 GCA_031285745.1 Puniceicoccales bacterium
ACGCCCTGGGCATCACCAAAAGACAAGTGCTGGCGCTGATCGAAGACGGCTCCCTGGGCTCCATCGATATCTCCAAGAAAAACGCCGTCCGCAAAGAGAAGCGCATCCCGGTCGGCGAATATGCCCGATTCCTGACCAACCGGGCCAGCATCCCGGCCCGCGCCTACACCGCCCTTAACCCAACCACCCAACCAGAGCTTTTCTGATTATGAAAACACCCCATGCCAGACCATCGCAATTACCGCCACCGCTAGGCATAGATAAGCACCTCTCTCGGCTATGGCATAGTATGCGGGCTTTTTGGAGAGGACTGGGGCGGGATCAAAGGGCCGCCGTCTTATTTCTTCCGACGTCTGCTTCACCAGATCGGATTCAATCCACACTTCGCCGTGCAGCGCGACTGCTAAAAATAGGATACCGAGTCCAAGTGATACCCATGCCAGACGCATGCTCCACTGGGCAACCATGTCCTCTGTGTGGCCGGACTTCAGAGACACCAGCAGGGTCAGTGCCCCTGAAGCTGCCAGAAGAAGATTCCGCAGCCAAGCATAACGCAGTTCGTCCCGCCGCCTAGCCATCTCAAGAATCTGCCCCAGTTGCTCTCTGTTCATCTCTTGATCCAAGCATTCTGCGATATCCTGTAAATCCCGTAAATCCTGTCCTTAACGCCTTTTTAAGCCATGCCTAAAACATCTTCCCAACGTCCCAAAATCACGCCTGAGCTGATCGCCAAGGTTACTGAAATGAAGGCATCCGGGGGACACCCCAGCCAGATCGCCCGTGACCTGGGCATCTCGGTTCCCCGGGTGTACAACATCCTGAAAGCCCCGCCAGCCGCCGACACCATCATCGACGTATCGGACAAGCCAGCGCCGACCACGGCTGTGATCACGCTGAACCGGACAGCCCTGAGTGCCGACAATCATGCGGAAATCGGCGCCCAACTGACCATCCTCTATCGGGATGCCCAGGAGGCGGAACTCAAAATCCTGCGCTTCGGCGCGGCATTTTCGGCGGTGGAACAAAACCTGTCCACGCGTGGACAGGTTTCTGGAGGGAGAGGTAACAAGGGGGGATTTGCGGAGTGGCTGCGTACATATGCCCCAGATATTTCTCGCCCGACAGCTATCCGTTACCGGGACATCGCCATCGGGATCGCTGAAAAATTCAATATCATCGATCCGGTGGCCTTCTTCGACGCCGACCCGAAGACTCTGCCAGCGCCGGAACAGAAGAAACGGGAGAAGGTGTTGGAATTCGTCTCGGAGAAATCCGTCCGGGCAATCCAACTGGAGCTGGGGTTGACGACGGCTTCCACAGAAGAGAAAAACTTCAAGAAGGTTCAGGAAAAGCCCCAACCACCACCGCAACCCAAGATTCCCGACTCACCTGTCGAGCAGCAGAAAATGTGGGCCGAGGCCGCCCGCAAAAGAGCCGTCGACGCATTCTCAGAACTTCACGTCTTGGATGACCGGTGGAAGTTGATGGATGAAAAACAAATTCGCCTGGCCATTACCGACGCCAAGCACTTCGTCTCCGAGGCGGAAAAATGGCTCAAATCCGATCCAGCCACCCGCCTGCAATGTGAGGTGGAAAAGCATCTCGAAGGGAAGGCCGGGAAATGAAGATGATCTCGCTGGGGCGCCAGAATCGCATGCTGGTCGAATGCTTGCCGCCTCGCGCCCGTAAGGATTTCGACTTCTGGTCGGATCTGATTGGACCGCTCCTGGTCAATCCCCCGGAGCACTTAGGCAAGGCGCTGATCTCTATCGCTACCAACACCGGCGTCACCCTCAAAACGGCACGCAACCGCTATTATGCGGCCAAGAAGCAAGGCGTGATGGGGCTGATCGACCGGCGACTGTGTGGTCCCAAATTCTGGGCCGCCTGCCAGCGCAACGAGCTTCCAAAGGTATCCCATTGTGAATCTCTCATCCAACTCTGGAAAAAACTCTGCGAGGAGAGCAACCGAAGCAATGCCACCGCCTATGAAAACCTCAAGGCCATGTGGAAAAACCGAGACCCACAGATTGGAAACATTCCCGAATATCAAGATTTCCCTGGCTGGCCTCGGCTGCCTCGCGGCTGGAGCTACGAAAACTTTTCTCTGCACACACCCAGCAAGTTTGAACTGACGGCGGCCCGGCATGATCTCTTCCATGCCAAGAAATACCGGCCCACGGTACTCTCCACCCGCAAAGGCGGGTACGTGGCCAGCCACTACCTATACGATGACCAGTGGCACGATCTTTTCGTTAATTCGTTTGCTGAAAACCAAGCCGGCCGACCGCTGGAGATATATTCCCATGACTGGTTCTCGGCTCGAAAAATGCGCTCGGCGATTCGCATCCGGACCAAGACTGATGACGATAGCTACAAGGGCGTCGCCAAGGAAATGACCGCTTGCGTCATCGCGGCGACCTTGTTCCAGGACGGTTATTCACCCCGTGGCACGGTCAACGTAGCCGAGCACGGGACCGCAGGCATAACCGAGCGGATCGAAAGCCTGCTTTATGACATGAGCGATGGGTTGATTACCGTGGATCGTTCCGGGATGCAAAAAGGCGAAGCCCACCTCGGGCAATATCCCATCCTGGGCAAAGGGAATCCGAATCATAAGGCCCCCCTGGAATCGTCCAACAATCACCAGCGCAACCGTCTCGACTTTCTGCCTGGGCAAACCGGTCTGAGCCGGGATCGTCGCCCGGCCGAGTTACACGGTCGCCTGGCCTACAATGCCCTGCTCCTGGGAGAGCGGGTCAAGTTACCACCGGAAAAAGCCGAACTGCTCAAACTGCCGTTGCTCGAATTGAACCAGTTTATGGAAATCGCGGCCGCCTGCTGGGAAGCCATCGGCGATGAACGCGATCACGAACTGACCACTTGGATCGAAGCTGGCAACGTGACCCAGTTGCTGGAATTCGGTGGGCAACTGATCCCGATGGAGCAGCTCAACGAAGAGCAACGGGCGTCGCTTCCGGCGCTGATCGAAGCTGGCATGGTTATCGCACACCCGGCGCGGATGACCCGCAACGAAGTGTATCGTGCCGGCAGGGGTGATCTCATCTCGATTCCGGGATGGGGCGTGTGTTCGATCCTGGGCGACACCTATGCCAAGGAAATCCCTTTAAATAACGGCAAGCTGATCGTCCGCGATCAGGTGATTTCACCATCGCCGCTGGTTTACCAGCCAATCGTGCGCGATGTGGACGGGCGCCAGGTCATCTTGCGCGAGGGTGAAAAATACCTCGGCTTCGTCAACCCCTTCGCCATCGACACGCTTTTCGTCCGCGATGCCAAGGGTGCCTATATCGGCGAGAGCAAGCGAGTCATCCCGGTAGCCCGCCATGACCACGAGGCCGCCAAACGCATGATGGGAGAAATGACCGCGCTGGAAAGTGCCTTGCTCAAGCCCATGCGAGAACGCCATGCCGACAAGGGCCAGGAGCGGGCAGAGGCTAGTCGCAACAACTACGAAATCGTCCGCGCCGGCGCCGGGGTGAATGTTCCGGTGCCGAAGCCCCAGAAACCAAACGAGCGCCGGAAGAATCGCGACCGCATGGGCGTCCTGGCTGCACAATCCAGTCAAAGCATGGCCGCCCTGGAGAAATTTTCTTAAACCATCTTTAAAGGCGCTGGGGAGCTTGGACGAACAAGCTCCCCAGCTAGTCCGACATAAATCCAACCAAGGAGCACATCGAACATGAGCAACACATCAACGACAACGCAGGGGCATGACAATGCCGAACTGCCCCGGATCGCGACGAAGAGCAAGAGCCTCGCGGACATGGAGCGGGACATTGTCCACTATCCCGACCCGATCCGTAACGCCACAGCCTGGCTGCAGGGATTCTATCTCGACCACTGCCGGCGCAACCTGAACGTGCTGCGCAGCATCGCCTGCAAGGCCGGGCACGACAAGTCGGTGCCGTACTTCTACAACGTGATGGGCGGCCAGAATTTCAAGGGCGGCCCTGGCGAATGGAAGGAGAACGGGCGAGCTTGGAGTGAGTTCCTCACCATCGTGGAAGCCTTGCGTCGCTACGAGCAGCAGACGGTGCACACCGGAAAAATCCCGTTCATCGAGACACCCACCTACCAGTGCATCGCGGACTTCATCACGGCGAAGCGGGCCATCTCGGCCGTCTGCAAGATCGGCGGGATCACGGGCGCAACCGGCGGGCAAAAAAGCGCCTGCTTCAAGCAGTACCGCCTGCTGAATAACCACGGGGCGGTGATCCATATTGAGGCGCCGGCCAATGGCCGCCTGACTATGCTCAAGCGCAAGATCGCGGAGGCATATCATGTGAATAGCTTCCGAATCTCCCACCAGGTTGACACGGCGATCCGTGAGCAGGTGAATGAGGCGCGCTGCATCATCATCGACAATGCGCAGGTACTCTACAGCCAGGGAAGGGGTGGAGACCAGCCGGCGTTCAACTGGCTGCGGGAAATGCAGGACGATACGAACTGCACCATCATCCTATCCTTCACGACGGATTTCGTCGACATACTGACGGCGGGCCGTGCCCAGGGATACTTCGAGCAGTTCATCGGACGCATGGGCGGAGTCGCCGGCATCCTGCGCCTGCCCGAGTACGCGGAGACCAGCGACCTGCGAGTCATCGCCAAGGCATTCGGACTCCTGCAGGTGAAGGGCGCGATGGATCTGGTCCGCAAGTGGAGCCGCCGCGAGGGCCGCATCCGGATCGTCTTCGAGAAGCTGCAACTGGCGCAGACTTTCGCACGGGCGGAAGGCCGGGAAAAGATCGCCCTCGAAGACTTGGCTGACGCCGACGAGTACATCCCGCAGGCATTCCGTAGCGATAGCGAAGGAGGGGATGAGTGATGATGGACAGAAAACTCGCCTCTCGGATGGCGGCCGCTCACCAGGCCGCCAAGAAATGGAATGAAAGCAATCCCGTCGGGACGCTGGTGATATACCGGCCCCGGCACCCGCTCTGCGACGTGGGCATGGTGCAAACCCGCACCCGTAGCGAGGCATGGGCGCTCGGATGTGGCATCGCCGTTGTCTCTGTGGAAGACATCAGCGGCGGCGTGGATCTCGACCGCTGCATGGTCGTGAAAGGAGGGGATGCGCGATGAAGCCCCTCGAAAAAATCTATGACTGTTTGGTTCGGGCCAATGCGCTGAACAACGATGGCCGAAAATCCAATGCTCAACGCGCCCGCCGCTTGAAGCATTGGTACAATGAAGCTACCTGCCGAGAAGATCGGGACTTATTCCGGCGCTATAAACGAAGCTTCCTTCGTAATCGTCGCATCGAAAGATTAATGCGAAGCCGGGCCATGTTTGTCGCCACCAACGGAGGACATTTTCTCCGCAGGCTGTCTGCTTCGCTTGAGGGTGCCATCTCGACCGGGAGGATGTCGTGAGCGATCTCACAGCATCTCCCAAGCCCCGTGCCGGCTATGCCGTCGTCGGGATCGACGGACGAGTCTCCCTGCAGCAATTCGAGAAATCAACTGGTGCCCATACGGTGCCAGTCGTGGTTATTCCTCGGCAGGATTTCGACGCTGACCAGGCGCGGTTGGCCAAACTGATCGACCTGGAGCAGTTCATCGAACGGATCAGGAACGCCGGCAGTGGATCGACTGTGAATGGATATCCGGAGGCCACGTCCGGCTACTCCAATGCACTGGAGTCCGGACAGTTTTCCCTGACCGTTCTGAAAACCCCATGCGGGCGATTCAAGTCACGAGTCTACATCATCCACCGCGACATATGGGACGGCCACCGTTCCGTTGTGGAATCTCTCACCATAGAGCGGGACGGCTTGCGTCTGCAGGTAGAGGAGCAGGCCGGGAAGATCGCCGCACTGGAGGCACGTCTCAACCAACCACAAACCCAAGCGTCATGAAAACACCGGAACAAATCATTGTCGCAGTCTCCCAGGCTTTCGGTGTCAAAATATCAGACCTGATGGCCATTGAACGAGGCGACGTCGTTATTTCCGACGCACGGTTCGCGGCTATGTTACTGATGCGGGAAGGGCGCCGCAGTTATATTGCGATCGGGAAATTCTTTTCCCGCGACCACTCGACCATCATCCACGGCGTCAATCGTGCCAAGGAACTGATCGACCTTGATCTCGACTACCGGACCAAGATTGGTGTCGCCCGTGAAACATCCCCGGATGATGTCCGGCAGACTGCCGAACAGATCACGACCAATCGCGCATCGATGTATGTGGAATACTATGATGCGTTCGGCACTAAATGCACCGTCAAGGGCGACATCGAATGCGTTGTTGCTCACATCCTCCGCGTCTTCGGCGACGGCGCCGTCAAAGCCTAAATTTTCACCACCAACCAAGGATCATAACATCATGGCAAAAGTAGACACAGAACTCGTTAAAATGGTACTCCAGCGCAATCAACTCGATGTACGCACCATCGCTCAAATTCTGGAGGACATCAACCAGGAGCAGGCTGCTACCGCAGACGAAAGCGAGAAAGATCCGCCCTGCAAAAAACAGTTTGTCGCCATCATCAGCGACCCCGAAGGCGACCTGGAGGGGAAGGAATACACCGGATGGATTCTCCAGATACCCGAAGACGAAAGCGTCTACACGGCCACGGAGAAGCTGATCCGGGCCGGGTATGAATTCAACACGACCAAGAAGGGGCGACGGATGCCGGTGCAGCAGATCGGCGAAGTCTGCGAGCACGTCCCGGCCTCCATCCTCAAGGAGCAGAAAGCTTGGGTGAAAACCAAGGAAGCCATCTTCTTCCTTCCCACCGACAACATCATCCCGATGGAGAAAACCTCCAAACGGAAAAAGGACTAAACCACTTTGGGCGGTGATCCACACGGAATGCACCTCTGGCGGGTTCTGTGTTGTTACCCATCATACGCAAGCTGCCGGACGACTAGAGGCCCAAGAAGCAGCCACCGCCCATTCAACCTTCTACATCAAAACACCCATGAGAAAAGCTGAAGAAATACTGGTCCGCATCCGCGCCGATCTGACCGAACTTACCCAGGAAGTCGAGCGACTGCGCCCAGGATGGTCCCACGTAATCATCTCCATTTCCAGTGATGACCCCGTGCCGACTATCCTCGCCAAAAAGACACCCAACCAGCGCGAGTTTTCCTCAAACAGCTACATCGGAGACACTATCGCCGAGGCAATCGCGGCCACCGACATTGGCATGGCACTCTAACACTTAATCACCACCACAATGGCCACAAAAGAAGAACTTATGGAACGTGCCCAACTCGTCAGACTTTACGAGGCGAGTTGCGACATCGAACATCCTACAGAGGAAGACCTGCGCTTCCGGCAAAGCCTGCACTGGAAACTCGGCGAGGCACTCGGCCTCAAAGAAGTGCGGGCCCGCAACGAAAACAGACCCTCGACCAGAAGATAAGTCATGAAAACAGAACTTACACCAGAATCAGTTCAGGCGGCATTAACCTATTGGAAATTCGGTAGAGTTCGCTGGTGCGACCTCACCGAGGAGCAAAGGACGCAGTTTAGCGATGCACGCGTCTTATTAGAGGAATTAGTCGAAGATGATCCTCTCAAATTTGCCGACTTGCTCAACGACATTCTCGCCGCCGAGGTTGTCCGGTTGCAGGCCGTAGAGGCGAGTAACGCTGAGTTGCGGGAGGCGTTGAGTCCTTTTGCCGACGAGGCGAAGGAATGGGAAAATTGCAATCTTCCCGAATTCACACTCATGAAAGTAGCCGCCGGGTTCGGTCAGCCAGAGGATATTTGTGATTCTGAATTTACCCTTGGCGACTTACGGAAGGCACGTGCCATCCTCACCAAGATCCCCGCCTGACCATGCTCTCCATCTCCCAAATCAAATCGCTGTCCATCATGGCCCGCCATGCATTCGATTCACTCAAACCCGACCAGCTTGAGTCGATCATTGCCCAGGCGAGTGAGGCGGCCGACGATCCGTTCGGGGTTTCCCGATCCAAGGCGTTCGACTGGTGGCGGCATCAACAGCAACTGGAAGTCACCGGTCGTGCTTCCCTCAAGAACATGGTCAATGAGGATTTCAACAAACTGAAAGCCCGTTACCTATTTATCCAGGGCAACGTCAAAGGCTCCTTGCTTTCGGACATCGCGGCCACGGAGGAAGACTGCCGGCAGCTTCGCTGGCTGATCCAGCAGGCTTGCGGTGAGTATGATCTCGCGTGGCCTGGCTACGCCGAAACCGTCTGCAAGTCCAAGTCTGGCCATTCCCTGGAACATGCCAGCGCCGATGTCCTCAAACAAGTCCTTTACACCATCAACAATCGCGGCCGCCACAGCAACCGTCGAAAACCATCCGAAAAACCGAAAATTGACAAAAAAGGAAAACAGCCTGGCCGTGGTTTCTATATCCCTTCTGACAACAAGACTTTCGTCGTGGATTCACTCAATCCCGACCGCACCGTCCACAAGGTGGACGCACCATTCTAATCATCCAACCAAGCACTCCCATGAGCAACAAGCCAAGACCCCTAATTGTCGGTTACCTCGTTGTTTCCTCGGCAGGCATTCCCTGCAGGCTGGACTTCAACCTCCATAAAGACGGCGTCCTCATTCCAACGAAGGCAGGCGAGAACGCCGACGTTCACCCCAGGGAACCTCATCTCAGCCATCCCGAACGGAAAGGGCTGCGCTGGTGTCGTCGCGTCATCCTTAGGTCGGAGGCCGTCGCCAAGCAATACCTGGAGTCCATGCACCGCGACTACCCTCCGTTTACCGTCCTGATCCACGCGGCCCCTTACAGTATCCGGCGACGATGGCATATGCCGGACGGCACCACCAAGGACACAGAATACCCCCCCCCCTCAAAAAAGCACCCGATGAATAAAGGGTGCTTTTCTCGTCCTTAAAGATGCCTCAAACCGATTTTAAGTCCCAATTAAGAACCCCGGCCCCGATCCTGAAATTTATCCCAAACCTATTAAAATACCCCGGTTTTCACCCTGATTTGTCCCAAACCGACGCGTGGCTTTGAAAACCCCCTGGAGATAGCCACAACCCCTGATCAGAAGCGGCCTGTAAGGGTTTGTAAGCCCTAGTAAGGCTTTGTAAGGGTTATCCCATACCTAATTTAAAGGATCTTTTTGTCTGGTACGGACAACAACGCGAGATCACACAGTCAATGACTCCAGCCATACCTCCTTCTGTGATAAAACCTGAAGAAAATGCTCCGCCGAAGCAACTTTCCAACAAGGAGATTCCCCGCCGGGAAGATCGTTATTTTCGTGGAGCAACGGTCGCGCAAGGAACAGAATTGAATCGGCGTTTTCTGGCTGAAGAACAACAGGACACTCGTGTTTGGGCAGGAGCCTTGAATAATTTAGGGCTATATGGGACAGATGAAGCGATAAGGATCATGACCGAATTCCTGAAAGAGAATGAGGCATTATTGCCTGATCCACCTCCAACCAAGGAAGAATTGGGCGATGAAGCACAGATCAAAAAAAGGATGATGTTGGAATACAGGGCAACGCCCGAAAGCAAAGTGCTTTCTTCCGTAGACGGGCTGATTAGTACAGGGTCTCCGGAGGCCAGTGCGACCGTGGAAGCATTTTCCCAGCGGATGAAGGCGAAATACACAGGCACAATCTACGAGCAGGTATTTCTTCCTCGTCTCGAACACGAAATAAAACGGGGCAAGGCCGACTACGAGACA
>JAITVQ010000209.1 GCA_031285745.1 Puniceicoccales bacterium
CATGGAATTTTTCCTAAAACATCTGGAACGTATCAGTGAGGGGAGAATTGACTAAAAAAAGCTTCCCGAACACCCAAACATTATCCAAAGTAAACACCTCATTTATCTCAAAAGACAAAAATGATCCGTACACTTCTCGCGTTTTTCACATTGGCCTTCGCTGTTGGTTGCAGCACTGAGGCCCCTCCACCGCCGGAGCCGACACTGGCAGAAAAAGACACCGCAGCCCTGCAAGGCTCTTGGAAAATTTCTTCCATTGATGAAACCGCCTTCCGCCTCACAATGTTTGAATTTGACCGGGCCAGCAAAATGACCCTCGCTTTCTCGGGCAACCAATTCGCCATGGCAATCGGTGACCGTCAGGCCGAGACAGGCACTTACACCATCGACACGGCAAAAACGCCCAAGGAAATCGTCTTGGCTAGCAGCAACAAGCAGCCTGCCCAGAAATTCATTTATAAATTTGAAAACGGCGCGCTCGTTTTATGCGGAGCAGAACCAGGTAAATCACTGCTCACGCAGTTTAAGTCCGATCGTGAAACTCGTGCCCTCGCGCTGACCTTCAACAAAACCTCGGCGCCTGCAGCCACGGCTCAATAAACCCTCCTTTAGAAAATCCTCCGGGGCGCAATTTGACCAAGTTGCGCCCCGTATTTCTTTTCCAAACTGGCTCCAGCGAGAAAACGGTATAAAAAAACATTGTTTTTTTTCCTGAAGCCGCCTTTCTGTCCTCCCCTTATGATTTATCTGGCCTACGCAGTCGCACTTCTGCTCGCACTGGTTTGCTTGTTTGCCGTACTGGCAATCCTCATGCAACGTCCCAGCGCCAACGCAGGCATGGGTGCGGCACTCGGTGGTGGCGCGGCAGAGTCCGCCTTTGGTGGCGATGCTGCAAACGTGCTCAACAAGGTCACTTACGGCCTGATTACCATTTTCTTTGTTCTTAGCTTCGGTCTCTATCTGGGGTTCCTCGCCAATTCCCGGGCCAAATCCCGACTCTCCACCCTTGACCAGATCACCCAAGGAGAACCGGTCCCCACTCAAAATCCGACAATTGCGCCTGCCACGGAGCCAACCCCTGGCGAACCGACTACTCCGGCAACCACTCCAAATAATACTGAACCAGCGACAACACCTCCTGCAACGTCCAGCCCAACAATTATAAACCCGCCGGCTGATCCAGTGACTGATTCCACACCTCCGCCAGCCCAGTAATTGATCAAGTCTTTTTCATAAAACCGTCTTTCTTCAGGAAGGCGGTTTTTTATTTCATACTAATCTGCCATTTCCGTTGAACAACCATCCTCACTGGTCATCGATCATTCTTTGCATTATTATTACATCCAGCCATTGATCAAATTTCCGGCCAACCTGGGGCAAACGTCCGACCTCCTTAAATCCCATTTTGGTATGCAAAGCCAAACTTGCAGCCTGATCTGCCGAAATACGGGCAATAATGGCATGCAATCCGCACTCTTCAGCAGACTTGATCAACCGCCCCAATAACAATCGGCCAAGTCCCTTTTTCTGGGCCGTCTCGGCAATATAGATTGAATCCTCCGCAGTAAACTTCCACCCCTCTTTCAAACTATGCGCCGATAATGCCGCCCAGCCAACAATTGCGCCTTCCTCCTCCGCAACAAACACCGGGTGCTCAAGACTCCTATTTCGCAACAAAACCCGGCGCTGGGAAGATGTCTCGGGTTTCCACTGAAACGTACTGGTCGAATGCTGGACAAAATGGTTGTAAATGCGGGAGATGGACGCTGCATCGCGAACTACGGCTGGCCGGATAAAAAATGAACTTGGCAAACTCATCTTGACCGGAAGCAAAACCCGAAGAACATCCCCTGTAAAAAGAATTTGCGGAAAACATTTAAAATTCTCCATTGACACACAGGGAGACACACCATTTCTTCCGCGCCTTCTTAAACAGCAAGTCCAGAAGCATCATGAAAGTCAGCCCATCACTCAAATCTTTGAAGAAACGCCATCCTAACTGCCAGGTGGTACGTCGCAAGGGCCGTGTCTACGTCATCAACAAGACCCATCCTCGCTACAAAGCCCGCCAAGGCTAAGGCATCGGAATCTTTTAACCTGTACATTCTTCGCCGTGAAAAGCTCAGTTCAGCCCGAAATTCACAACGTTTGTTTCCGCGATGTTTCCACCGGACGCAAATTTCTCACCAAGTCCACACTCCGCTCCAAGGAGAAGGAAGTCATCGACGGCGTGGAATACTTCGTGTTCAACCGTGAAGTAACTTCCGACTCACACCCTGCCTACACTGGCGAAAAACGCTTCGTGGACAGCGCCGGTCGCGTGGAAAGATTCCAGACCAAGTTCAGCCGCCGTCGCGGTTAATCACCCAAAGCTATGCTTTAAAAAGCCCTGCCGTCGCGCAGGGCTTTTTGCTTTTAAAGGCGTGACCGAACTGCATGATGATCTGGTCATGTCCAGGTGGGCTTCCATTGCTTCTTTCCGGCTCTATCTCCTGCTGTTCTTTCTGGCGTCATGCGGGTATGTTCTCGCCCAATCAACCACCACTTCGCCCTATTCTCTCACGATACTTTCCTACAATATCCATGGAGGCGTCGGCAGTGATGGCAGCCGCAATCTCGCCCGGCAGGCGGAAGTCATCCGGATGCAGAAACCTGACATAGTCCTGCTGCAGGAAGTCGAGGTTGGCACCAAACAATCGGGAGAAACAGATCAAGCCGCCGAATTGGCCCGGCTACTGGAAATGCAGGTACACTTCGCCAAGGCCAGTGACACCGACGGCGGCGAAAAAGGAAACGCGATTCTGGCCAATACTCCCCTCGACAATACCCGTACGCTGCCTCTCTCCAATAATGGCTCTGCCTCAGTTGCACAGGTATCATTGGGCAATAACGCCGACTCTCCCCGGCTAACCATAGCCTCGCTTCAACTCTCGACCCGAATCGGTGCCCAGTCTACCCAGGCCCAGACGCTCACCAAGGCTCTCTCTGGAGACCAAATCGCCATTTGCATGGGCGACTTCAACGCCGATCCGAATTTCCCCGTGATGGCCTACCTTAAGGATCATTGGAAAATTGCCGCCAAACAAGGGTCTCCGCTAACAACTCCGGCGGAGGCGCCTGAACACGAAACGTCATATTTCATCTACAAACCTCAAGAGGCATTTATCCTCCGTAGTCATCGCGTTGTTCCAGACAATATAGCCTCAACACATCGTCCATTGCTTACTGTAATTCAGTTTGACCCCAAAAAACTTAAATCCACAGCTTCCGACAAATCATGAAAAAACTGCTCACTACCCTGTTCATTGCGATGGCCGGCATGGCGGCATCCTCAGCCGCCGACACCGAGTTCACCATTGTCAGCTACAACATCCATGCAGGAGTCGGCATGGACAAGAAAATCAATTTGCCCCGCATTGCGGACACCCTGCGTAAACAAAATGCCGATATCATCGTCTTGCAGGAAGTGGATAATAAAACCGGCCGTTCCGGCAAAGTAGACCAAGCCGCCGAGTTGGCCAAGCTTCTCGACATGAAGTTCTATTTCGCCCAGGCCATGCCCTACGGTGGCGGCGGATACGGCAACGCCATCCTTTCCAAATTTCCATTGGAAAAACCCCGCACCCTCGAACTGGTCGGCGGCAAGGAACCTCGCTCCGCCGGCATGGCCGAAATTGTCAAAAATGGTCGGCGAGTGGCTGTCATTGGAGTTCACCTCGATCTGCAAACCTCCACACACCCCGAACACGTCAAGCTGATCACGGAGGAGGCAAAAAAACAGGCCTCAGCGACAACACCGATTCCCGTGTTCTTTGGCGGGGATTTCAATGCCAAGGAGAAATCACCCATCTGGAAACAACTCAGCAAGGACTGGGAGCAGCCCAAGAAGCAAGGGCCCAAGAACACTTTCCCCTCCACCGGTCCCAAGGAAGAAATCGACTGGTTTCTCTACATGCCTTCGTCAATGATATCGCTCAAGGAATACAAGGTCATCGAAGAGCCAATGGCTTCGGATCATTGCCCGATTGTGCTGAAAGTGACCGTCACGGAAAACAAGAAATAAAATCCCCAGATTAATTTACATGCCAGCCTCCCGCAAAATAGAACTCATGTCTCCGGCTGGCTCGTTTGAGTCACTTCATGCGGCAATACAGGGCGGATGTGACTCCGTATACTTTGGCGTCGGCAACCTCAACATGCGGGCCAATGCCTCCATTAATTTCAAACCGGAAGACATTCACGAGGTTTCTCGCATCTGCAAGCACGCCGGCGTGCGCAGTTACCTCACGATGAACACGGTCATGTTCGACAAGGATCTTCCTGCCATGCGGGAAATCCTTGCACTGGCCAAGGACGCGAAAATCAGCGCAGTGATCGCCTCTGATCAGGCCGTCATCAATCACGCATCGGCCATCGGTCTCGAAATTCATCTCTCGACCCAGCTTAATATCACGAATTTTGAAACAATCAGATTCTACTCCAAGTTCGCCGATGTCGCTGTCCTCGCTCGCGAATGCACGCTGGAGCAGATGCAGGCCATCTGCGACCAAATCCAGGAGCACAAATTATGCGGCCCCTCCGGGCGATTGATGGAGATAGAAGTTTTCGCCCACGGCGCACTGTGCATGTCGATTTCGGGCAAATGCTACCTCAGCCTGCACACCCGGAATACCTCGGCCAATCGCGGAGCCTGCATGCAAAACTGCCGTCGACGCTACCGCGTAATTGATATCGAGCACGAACATGAACTGGAAATCGACAATGAGTATATCATGTCGCCCAAGGATCTTTGTACCATCGGTTTTCTCGACCGGTTGATCGGGACAGGCATCAGCGTCTTGAAAATCGAAGGCCGGGGCAAAAGCGCCGACTATGTGAAAATCGTCACCCAATGCTATCGGGAGGCTATTGATAGCGTATGCGACGGAACTTATTGTGAAAGGAAAGTGGAAGGCTGGGTGCGACGACTGGAAAGCGTCTTCAATCGCGGCTTCTGGGGTGGCTATTATCTTGGGAAAAAACTTGGTGAATGGACGAGTGGCGCGGGCTCCGAGGCCACGATGAAAAAAGTCTATGTCGGGAAATGCACCAACTTTTATGCCAAGATTGGGGTCGGCGAATTTTTGCTGGAGAGTACGAATCTTCAGGCTGGCGATCCAGTGATGGTCATGGGGCCAACCACTGGCGTTGTTGAGGCAATTGTTGAATCCATGTACGTTGATGACGAGGGCAAGAAGGATTCCGCCTGTAAGGGGCAGGTATGCACCTTTGGTGTTAATGGCATTGTACGCAAGGCGGACAAACTTTACAAACTCGTACCCAGTAACGAAGAATAAAGGTTCGGCACCGGTTTTTCTTTGATTTTCCCCACGACCCGGTGTTCGTTCACCCCATGGCCAAGAAAAAGAAAGCCAAATCCAGCCGTCAGGAAAAAGTCCCCGAGCAAACCAAAACGCGACTTCAGCGCTATCGAGGTTGGGCACTTCGCTTTCTGGCGTCCATTGGCCTTATCTATGCAGGCTTGGTCGTATTTGGCTGTACATTCTCCAACGCCATCATCTTCCCCGTTCCCAAACCATACTACTCGGCAGACGAGCCGCATCTCGTCACGCTTCCCTTGCAAGGTGGTGGCGAAATCCCCGCCCTCTGGCTGGAAAACCCGCAGGCCAAATGGACAATTCTTTATTTTCACGGCAACGGCATGGACCTTGGGGATTGTCGCTCCATGTTGAAAGAAACCCAAGCACAGGGATATTCCGTGCTCGCGGTCGATTATCCCGGTTACGGAATTGCCAAGGGCAAACCGACTGAGGAAGGATGCTATCTCGCAGCTGATGCAGCTTATTCATACTTGCGCACAACCAAGGGTATCCCAGCCAACCGCCTCGCGCTGCATGGCATGTCGTTGGGAACCGGGGTAGCCGTTGACCTAGCATCCCGGCAACCCGTAGGGGCGTTAATTTTGGAAGCCCCCTATCTTTCCACATTCCGTGTGGTAACCCGTGTAAAGCTGGTCCCGTTCGACCGTTTCGATAGCTATGCCAAAATCGAAAAAATCACCTGCCCGCTCTTGGTCATCCACGGTACAGCCGACTCTGTGATACCCTACTGGCATGGCGAAAAACTTTTCGCTGCGGCCATAAACTCCCCTCGCAAGCAATTTCATCCCGTTCAAGGGGGCAACCACGTGAATCTTCGTCAAATCGAGGGCAAAAAATACTGGGAATCAATTGCCCGTATTCTTGCCGCATCGGAGTGATAGACTTCTGGCAAAAGCATCCACATTCATTTTGAACATTAGCACAAAATGGGTGGTATTTTATTTGACAACAGGTTTACACCCCAGGAATGTGGCCAAACAGTTCAAGTTAGAACGTTAAACCACATGAAACATATCACCACCTCCTGCATTATTGCACTCGCTGCTTTTGCGATTACTGGTTGCGACCAGAAAAAAACCGATGCTCCAGCAGCACCCGAAGCTCCCAAGACCGAGGTTGCGCCTGAAGTTGAAAAGAAAGCCGAGGAAGCCGCCAGCACTGCTGCTACCACAGCTTCTTCTGCAAAACTACCCGAAGCCCCCAAGTTCAAGAGCGACAAGGTTAATGCCTATATGAAGGACTATGTCGCCTTCTGTAACGAATACATGGCATCAGCCAAGGATCCTTCAAAAGCAGAAGCTCTCCAAGCCAAGGTAATGGAATTTGCGGCCAAAGGTCAGGAAGCAATGCAAGAGCTCGCCGCCGATGCTGAAGAGCTTCAAAAGTACACAGATTACACAACCAAGCTCGGCCAAGAAATGGCCAAGGCCTACCAATAAGAAGCTAATAGCTTTCACCTTCAAAACCGCAGGTAGCGTTCATCGCCCTGCGGTTTTTTATAGCCTATCAATTTGGAATAAAAAGGGATTACTCCTGCTTGGGAGTCATCTTCGGGCCGGCGATCAAGGCATTTGCCCGCGCACGTACATCAACCGCCATCATGCCTTGTTCACTCAAGGGATTAATGGCAATAATCTGGTCCATCAACTTGATCACCGCGCCATGATCCTGCACCTCAGGATTGGGATTGGCGTATACATTGAGTTTTAGAAAAAGGGCTTTTTGCAGGTGCTCACCTATCGGAGCTTCATAGACGATAAAATCATCCACCGCCTTGAGCGCTCCGTCATAGTCTTTCTGCTGACGAATCAACCGGACTACTTTTTCACGAAGGGAATCCAGCTTCGGGGTAAATTCAATATCTCCCGACAAGCCTGTCGCGTCCATCGGATCGAGATATCTCAACTCGCTCAACTCTTCCTTATAGTGGCGGAGCACCACATCTTCATCCATCAAACGCAACCCTTGGGACAACATGATCGCCCGGGACATTCCCTCGGTACCGTAAGCCGCCGAGAAATACTGATCCCGCTGCTCGCGCACCTGCAGCAGACTCTCCAAGTGCCGGGCATAGTCAGCTGCCCCAACATTACGGTATCCGGTTACAGCATAGGGCCGTCCATGTGCATCAGCGAGTATAACTGTGGGAAAACTACGTACCCCCCAGTTTTTACGTAATTCGGTATTCTTTTTCGCCTGCTCGGGAGTAAGAGAATAAGTCTTGGGAAAATCCACCATGACAAAAACAAAACTCTTATTCGCAATCACCGCAAAAGCAGGACGGGAAAAAACGTCCGCATCCAATCGTTGGCTCCACGGGAAACTGTCATTGGCAACAAATGCCACGAGAATATCCTTTCCCGATTGAGCCGCCTGCCGTTTGGCATCCTCCATGTCAGTCAGCCAACTGATTACCATGGAAACAGCAGGAGCCGCAGCTGGGACAGGTTGAGGCGGCGTTACAGGAGTAGGATTCAACAAGCCAACAGTTTCCTTTGTTTTTTCCCCATCCGTAGGAGTCTTGTCGGGTAAATCGGATTTTGCAGCAGGTTCCGTCACAGCTATCGGAGGGGTTGTCGCTTCAACAATTACACTCTCCGGGACTGGCTTGGTTTCAGGCACTTCGCGGGCAGCCTCAACCACATGTTTATCCAAAACATCCAAATCATCCTCCATCGGATCGGATGAATCAGTCCCCTTAATGGAACACCCCGACAACAGCGCAGCCGAAAGCAACAGCACCAAGGATAACTCATAGGATAAATGTGAACGCATGATGAGAATGGCTGGTCGTTTCTACCTGTAAATGAGACAGGCCGTTTCCCATGCAGTTCCAGTCCCTTGCAGATTCAAAAGGAATATCTGTTGATGATGTCGGTTTGTTTTGCCCATCGATAAAAGGCTATCTTCTGTCCGAGGATCGGGTGAAGACAATATTTCATTTGACAAGGGCATTTACCCCAAGCGGAATTCAAATACTGGTTTCAATTAAGATCACTAAAAACATGAAACACATCGCCACCACCTGCTTTATTGCTATCGTTACTTTTGCATTCGTCGGATGCGACCAAAAGAAAAATGAAACCCCTGCGCCCCCTGCCGCGCCAAAGACTGAATCTGCCGCTGACAAGGTCATTGAAAAAGCTCCTGAGCCAGTCAAGGCCATCCCTGTTTCCAAGCTGCCTCAACCGCCTAAATTCAAAAGCGATAACGCAAATGCGTTTATGAAGGATTACGTGGCGTTCTGTGATGAATACGTGGGCTCTGCCAAGGATGCGAACAAGGCCCAGGAGCTTCACGCAAAAGCGCTTGAATTTGCCATCAAGCAACAGCAGATCATGCAAGAAATATCTTCCGATACTGAAGAACGCCAAAAATTTGCCGATTACATGGCAAAACTGTCCGAAGCCCAAATGGGTACTAAATAACCCTCGCATCTCTGTGCTCAAACCGCAGGTGGACTCATTCTCCTGCGGTTTTTTGTAACTTGCTGTTACAGATTTTTGTTTATTCGTCCATTGACCTCCGCCGCTTCTCATTCAACAAAAGTGCACATGGAAAAGAACCTCTTGTCCTTCGGGTTGCTGGCAGTCCTTGCTTTATTGTCAGGCTGTGCATCCTACTCCCGGTCGGACTATAGCGGTGCGGGATTGCCCCCGATTCAACCGGACAAGCCTGCCGTCGCGGAAGAAGTCCCTGTGTCTCCCCCGGAAGTGCCTACCCAGCAGGAACCAGTATCTGAACCCACCCGAGAAAACCTTCCGATCACCCCGGCAGTAACAACAACAGAGGATACTCCGCCGACACCACCTCTGTCTATCGCAGTTGAATCCGAAAGCGAAGTTCCCATCTTTAAGGATGAGAAAATCAATGAGCTCATTCACTCGTACAATGAATATATCAAATTAGCCATCAATGCCATCAGAACCAAAAATGCCCAGAAGACCAAGGAAATGGAGGAAAAACTCCTTAACCTCGCGGTGGAAGGAAAAGGTGTCGCAGACAAGCTTGATGAGACCGAACGCAAAGCGTTTAATGACTACATAACAAAGCTCGCCCTGCAAGTGAAGGCCGAGACCCAGAAACAACAATAATCGTCATCCAGTAAAAACCGCCATGGCTCACGATTGTTTTTCCTTTTAAAATTCCCGGCACAACCTTTCCTGTACAACTCCATTTTATCATGTCCAACGAACAGAATCCCCAGCAACAAGTGATCAGCATTCAGGCGATCAGCCAGAATTTTCTCGGCGCCCTTCAACGCCAGTTTGACCTTCTCGCCTACAACCTCGCCGCCTCGCAGCAAGTAGAGGCTGATAAATATGAATCATTTGCCCGGCAGGTCAAAATCATGCCGGTCCAGCAGATGCATCTTAGCTTCGGGCAAATCCAGTCCTACTCGCGCGGGCTCATCATGCGCCAGACCATCAATGACCTTCTCGGCATGACCTCGGCCTGCATGGATAACTGCCACCTGCTTTGCCAGCTCATCAAGAATCAAAAAAACGCCCAAGCCAATCCGGAGTCCACCAACAAGGCTGTTTCCGATATCCAGAACAATTTCGTTCGGGCTCCTCTGCATGACAAGTTTGAGCAGTTCGAAAAGGAATTTGGCATTATGTGCGAACTGGAAGACGCCCTGATTGCCCTGGCGATTGGGCTGCGTGTGCTTATGACCCGCAATGGGATCGTCGATGCAGCGGATCTGGATGGAGACGGCGAACTCGTCTTTGAATTCAAAACCGTCCAAACCATCAATCCGCCCAAAGGTGCGGAAGAACAAAAACCGGAAGTTCGCATCGCGGATACCCGTCGCGCCTTCAAGGCCGGGGATCATATCGAATTGAGCAATAGCGAACTGCTTGGGTTGAGCGTCACCATCGCCTCCTTCTTCCACAATCTTTTCCGCTCTGTGGACGAATATGGTCGCAAGACCCTTGGTGAACCGACCACTCCTCCACCCGCTGCATCGAATTAATCAATGCCTTCGGGTGTCACAAAAAAGCGCGTTGGGGATCAACGCGCTTTTTTGCAATTCCAATGATCACGAATACCCGGCAGTGCTGACCGAAAAAGCATTCCTTTGATCAAACACGGCGTGAACACCAAACCCGAGTCTACCACAACCTCCTTTGCCGCCCGTGTATTGCCTTGGCTCTGGGTTCCCACGTTGTACCTGTTTGAAGGAATCCCCAATAACATTGTCGAGAAGATCGGGCAGATCCTTCTGCAAGATCTAAACGTAGACAAGGACACCGCGCTAAGGCTTGTTGGGCTCGCGGCAATGCCATGGGCATTCAAGCCATTCTGGAGCCCATTGATTGATCTCTATAAAACAAAGCGTTTTTGGATATGGAGTCTCCAAGCACTCATCTCGCTCTGCATCTTCCTTATTGCGGCACTCGTATTTGGTGGCGTCGCCCCAGTTTCATTAATTCCCGTATTATTCCTGATCGCCATATTCTCTGCAACGCATGATATCGCAGCGGATGGATTTTACATGCACGGGTTGTCTTCCGAACGGCAGAGTTATTTCATCGGCATCCGCAATACCAGCTATCGATTTGGAGTAATTCTCTGCCAGGGTGCTCTCGTTGGAATAGTCGGGCTTCTGGCAAAGCATGGCGGCTTATCCATTAAGGCAGCGTGGGCGCTGGTGCTGGCCTCTGCGGCGCTTCCTTTGTTG
>JAITVQ010000283.1 GCA_031285745.1 Puniceicoccales bacterium
CCAGAAACGCAAGCCGGATACCAAAATCCTCGTGCTGGCTATCTTCCCACGTGGAGCCAAGACAGAAGACGCCCTGCGCAAGAACAACGACGCAGCCAATGCCTTGATCAAGGGATATGCGGACGGCAAAAAGGTTTTCTATCTGGATATCAACAAAGTGTTCCTTGAGCCGGACGGCACTCTCTCCAAAGACATTATGCCGGATTTGCTTCATCCCAAGGAAAAGGGTTACGAAATGTGGGCGGATGCCGTGGTGCCGGAGATAAGGAAATTGCTGTAAAATAAAACCGGACGTACCGAATATTCGATGAGATCGCTATTGAAGGAACTGGCCACAGTAGCCTGCTTGGGTTTTTTTGCCTGTCAGGTTCAGGCAAAGCAGTCGCCCAATGTTGTCATCATTTTCCTGGATGACATGGGCTATCGCGATTTGTCGGTGACGGGGTCCACAGGCTATACCACTCCGAATATCGATAAATTATGTACCGAGGGAATGCGGTTTACCCATTTTTATGCCGCTCAGGCCGTATGTAGTGCTTCGCGGGCAGGTCTGTTGACCGGATGTTATCCCAACCGGATCGGTTTTTCGGGGGCTCTTTCCCCCAACGCGCTTGTCGGGATCCATGAAAATGAAGTTACGCTGGGGGAAATGCTGCAGGAAAAAGGTTATCGATCCGGTGCTTTCGGCAAGTGGCATTTGGGTGATGCGCCGCAATTCAATCCGGTGCGCAATGGTTTTCATGAATACTTCGGGTTGCTATATTCCAATGATATGTGGTTGCACCATCCGCAGAATCGCTGGCACGGATTCAAGGAGCTGCCGCTTTACGAGGGAGACAAGGTGGTTAACCCGAATGTGACTGCCTCGGATCAGGCCCAACTCACCACATGGTACACGGAAAAGTCCGTCGACTTTATCCGCAGGAACAAAGACAAACCTTTCTTTCTGTATTTGGCCCATTCCATGCCGCATGTGCCGCTCTTCGTCTCGGATAAATTCAAGGGCAAAAGCGAACAGGGCTTGTATGGCGATGTGATGATGGAGATCGACTGGAGTGTCGGCGAAGTCATGAAGGCCTTGGCGGAGAATGGGGTTGCCGACAATACGCTGGTTGTTTTCACCTCGGACAATGGCCCATGGATTACTTATGGTAATCATGCGGGTTCTACCGGAGGGTTGCGGGAAGGCAAAGGCTCCTCATTCGAGGGAGGCCAACGGGTTCCCTGCATCATGAAATGGACTCCGGTGATTCCACAAGGGACCATTTGTAATCAATTATCCTCCACCATCGACCTGTTGCCGACTATTGCTGTCATTACGGGAGCTAGGCTTCCTGAACACAAAATTGATGGCGTCAATATTCTGCCGTTGTTGGAAGGAAAAGAGGGGGTGACTCCGAGAAAACACCTTCTGTACTATTTCAACAAAAACAACCTGGAGGCTGTCAGGAACGAACGGTTCAAGTTGGTATTACCTCATCCGGGATTAACCAACGAAGGTTTTCTGCCTGGCAAGGATGGTCTGCCGGGAGCCACGACTTCCGGGCGGCACTTCCCCAAGGCACTCTATGATCTGCGTCGGGATCCCGGTGAACGTTATGATGTCCAGGATGCCAATCCTGAGGCAGTCGAGGAACTGATGAAAGTTGTGGAGGCAGCTCGCGAGGACTTGGGGGACGACCTGACCAGCCGTCCCGGCACAGGCCGGAGAGAAATAGGCCGGGTAAAAAAAGACTGATTCGTCATTTCCCGGTGTCCGCACACTTATCATGGGCATTGTTAATTTAACTCCGGACTCCTTTTCCGATGGTGGAAAGTATGATTCGGTGGATGCCGCCCTGATGCTATTTTTAAGGGCTTCCTCGAATATTTTACTATTTTATAAGCTTAATCTCTCCTTCATTATATATTTTAAAATTAGGCATACCATCATCAAATTCTTTCCATGCGAATCGGCATATCCCATATCCGCCTATGCATAACTCGTTTTTGTTATCTAAAGCATATTTAATATCATCAAAATTTATTTTTATGGTTTTATCTAAAATCAACTCATAACCATCAGATGTTTGGGCAAATGAGGTTAAAGAATGCCGATTGTCATAGGGTCTTCCAAACCATCCGTCTGGAAGAGATAAAGACCCACCCGATTCTCGGGAAAACCATTCTTTTACTGTTTCGATAATGGTTTTATCCATTGTATAGATCATCGTGAGTGGCTAATAAATCACATGTGGTACTTCCATAAATTGAAGGGCAGCAGATACCCGTGAAAGGATTTCAGCTTTCTTCCCCTCACTGATTACTTCACCCTCAAACAGAGGCTGCCAGTTTTTTATCGAAGCAGCATAGACCGCCAAACTCTCTCCTGACTCAACTTCAATCATGAGAGATTTACAATGCTCCATATAAGACAATTCATTTCGCCCGTTCCGTGAGACGAAAAAACCATCTGTTGATTCAACAGTATTTATGCCAGTTTTTGTAAACATTAACGTGAAATTGCACTGCTTATGTGTTGGGCAAAGACGCGCAACCGGCACAAAAGATCAACGGAATTAGGAGTAGCTGTTTCATGGTAAGCATCGTGACAACACTTACTCCTGGACAGAAAGATCCATTTGCGGAAGACGCTCAAGATAAGCATCCATGGCGTCCTGATATGCCTTTACCTTTTCCGGATCTTTTCCTGCCTCCACTATTTCCCTATCATAATCAGCAAAAGTTTTCCCACGCGCCGATACCGGATAAATGAATTTCCCATTCATCAAATCATTTTTATTGTAATCATATAAACAGATGCCTGTAACCACTGAGTTGTCATCTGTCGGATTAACAAAGCTAAAAGGATTATTCAGATCAAAAAAGGAAAAGAAAACACCTTGTCCAGATTTGGTCA
>JAITVQ010000203.1 GCA_031285745.1 Puniceicoccales bacterium
CCTCCAAGGAGTTAAGTATTCGAATGAGAAACCCCAGATTGCCAATAACTGAATACCCCCAGCAAGAAATCACCATCACCACCAAAGTCACCATTGAGTACAATGGCCATTTGGAAAAGAAAGTAAGGCAAGGACTACCCTTGTGAACCTTTACCCGACATCATCGCCATGGCTACACCATAGCGGAGATTTCGCCGGGAATGGATAAACTCGATAGTCTCTGTTATGTCAGCAACTGCCAACAACACTGTAAGGGCGGCAGGAAGAATATCAGCCCGCCCTGCAGGCAATGCGGGAATGCTAGCCCGCTCGTCAAGCGTCATCCCGATTAAACGGTTACGCAAGCTTAACAGCGAGGAAACAGCCAGCCGAGGAGAAGACTTCTCGAACGTCACTCCGGTGGATGCAGCTTCAACTGCCCGGGCCACTGAAAAAGCGCCCCCGCATCCCACGAAAGGCATTTTCATAATCCCCATCGTCTCACCGATGGTCTTTCGCACATGAATATCCAAAGCGGTCAACTCAATATCAGGAATGGGTACTGCAGGGTTGGAAAAAAACTGCCGGGTTAGTCGAACTGCCCCCAAGGGCCAGCTACACGCCGTCTTCACATCACCAGCACCGCTGGAGATGTATTCCATGCTCCCTCCACCCAAGTCGATAATTCGGAAAGCATTCATCCCACTGAGTTCCGGATCAGTCGCTACACCTGCTGCAATAGAGCGGGCCTCATCTTCGCCACTGAGAATTTCCAACCCGTATCCTGTTTTCATCAACAATTCCGCACGAAATGCTGCGCTGTTTTTGGCGTCCCGTAGCATGCTGGTGGCAACCATCCGCACATGCTCCACCTTATGCTTTCGCACCAAATCCAATAAGCGTCCAATGGCGGCTATTCCTGCCTCCTGGGCACGCGGAGAAATCTCACCCTGAGGTTCGTCATTCCGGGGGCTCAATCGTACTTCCTCGGTCGCCTCGGCCAGTACTCGCAGGGGCAATCCCTCGGCAATCAGGATTTTTATGGTATTGGAGCCAATATCAATAACGGCCAGCGGCATCGGCAGATGTTTTGAATGTTTCGATGAAGTCGTAGTAGAACAAAACTGGTGTGATCCGATAAAAGCTCAGACTCCGGATAAACCATTTTTCTTATCAAGGCCGCTGGCTGCTGATCTGCACGCTAAGGTAATCCACCGCACGGCGAACATTCTGGTCTACTTCCATCTGCCCTTCGACGGTTTTACGTGCATGAATCACAGTGCCATGATCACGCCCACCGAAAGCATCCCCAATGGAAACCAGGGACATTCCCGTGAGCTGGGTGCAAAGGTACATGGCCACTTGTCGGGGAAAAGCGATATTCGACGTACGTCGTTTGCTGGTCATGTCGTTTCCGGAAATCCGATAATACTCGGCTACTTTTTTCTGGATAACCTCAGGGGTAATCTGACTGGCGGCTTCTTCCAACAATACATCGTGCAAAACCCGCTCGACAGTCTCAATGGTAACCGGGCTGCTGCTCAGTTGCGCATAACCGGAGAGGCGCAGAATCGCCCCTTCCAGATTGCGGACATTGCGCGCAATGCGTGACGCCAGAAAACCAATCACCTCGTCGCTCAATTGGACTCCCCGCACCAAGGCCTTCTTGCGCAGAATGGCAGTCCTGGTTTCCAGGCCGGGAGCCTTGATGTCGGCCGTCATGCCCCAAGTAAAACGGGAAACCAACCGCTCCTGCAATTTGGCAATCTCACTGACCGGACGGTCGCTGGTGAGCACGATCTGCTTGTGGCAATTGTGCAGTTCGTTGAAGGTGTGGAAAAATTCGTCCTGCGTACTTTCCTTCCCCGCCAGGAAGTGAATGTCGTCAATCAGCAGCACATCGATCTCGCGGTAACGGCGCCGGAAGTTCGAAATAGTCCCCTCCTGCAAAGCGAGAATATAGTCGTTGGTAAACGCCTCGCTGGAAACATACACAATCCGTGCCTGAGGATTCCGCCTGATTACCGAATGAGCAATCGCGTGCATGATGTGCGTTTTCCCAAGGCCCGTGGCACCGTAAATAAACAACGGATTATAGACATGCCCCGGATCATTGGCCACAGCCAGTGACGCCCCATGGGCCATTTCATTCTCGGGCCCGACAATGAAATTCTCGAAGGTATTGCTCGACTTGATCGCTGGAGGCATGGAGGCAATCACCGGATTGCGCGCCGTGGCGATGGGCGTCGCCACAGGTTTTTCCACAACTGCACTTGCTTGCGGAGCGTCAGCAGATTTGACCGAATCAGGCGCCACAAGGCGGTACCCCATTTTACGCCCTGCCGCGAGGGTGATGTGGCGGGTCAACAAATCCTGAAAATTTTTGTTCACCCATAGTTCGGCAAAATCATTGGGGGCAACCAATATCAGACAATCCCCCTCCTCTGCCCGGCAAGTCATATGCTCAAACCAATTGGTATATTCGGAAGCCGGTAATATTTTGCGAAGTTCCCCCTGCACGGTACGCCAGAGGGCCTGAGCTACGCTGGATAAAGACATAGGAGCGACAGACTAATTATAGCGCAAAACGCTGGATTTATTCACAGAAATTCGGGAGCCCTGATAAATGCAGGGATTCACGATTGAAACGCCCATGTAACGCCGTTGTTACCAGCGTTCCGGCGCAATTCGCGCTCATAAACCCGCTCTTCCCCGATCACACAATTATTGCACATAAAGCTATTATCAAACAAGTTAAGATATTGATTTTGGTGATTCATGAAGAAAGTAAAGTTTGGCGGTGAAAGTGGTGATCCCGGAGGTGAGGTCGGAATGGCAGAAGACTTGTACCCGATGAAAATCTCGGCAAGGTGAAGTAATTCCCAACTTATTCACACATTTCTGCGAACAATTTTTTCTATTTTATTTCTTGAAAAGGCCACTTCACTGACTCCTTCCGTAATAACAATATGTTAGGGAATAATTGGAACAATTTATTCTAATTTGGAGCATGTAAAGTAATGGTTGTTTCTCATTAGAGTATCAATGAGGTAAAAAAATTTTCTTAATTTTTCTTCTTCATCGAAGAGCTTTTTTCAAATTTATCTCCGACATTCATCAGCCAAGGCACAAATCTCCTCCAATGTTCTGCAACTGGAAAGACGCGCACGTAATTTGCGGGACCCCGGCAACTGATGAGTAAACGGGTGCAAGCGGGTCAGCATCCAACGGACGTCGCCACCGTGAATCCTGTGGGAGTGTTCCTGCTGGCTCATGAGAATCCTTGCGTAATCCAGCAACATATCCCATCGCACATTATCCGAAGGCACATCAGGCAATGCCTCACCTCGCAACGCAGCCTTGATCTCGGCAAATAGCCAGGGATTTCCCAGTGCGGCGCGTCCGATCATCAATCCGGCCACACCACTTTCACAATAACGTTTCAATGCCATTTCCCCATTGCGAATGTCACCATTCCCGATCACCGGAACACGCACACTTGATGCCACCTTGGCAATCTCGTCCCAGTCGGCCTCACCGGAATACCCCTGCACTTTGGTTCGTCCGTGCACGGCAATGGCGCATACACCGGCATCCTCTAACCGGCGGGCCACATCCACGGCCACAATGTGATCGCGGTCCCACCCCAGGCGCATCTTGGCCGTGATGGGAGTTCGTTCCACGGCTTGGATCACCGCCTCGACAATATCCTGCAACAATTCCGGACAACGCAAAAGCCCGGCACCGGCATTTTGCTCCACCACGTTATGGGCGGGACATCCGAAATTAATATCGATAAAATCTGGCCTCAACCGCTCTTCCAGCAATCGCGCTGCCTTGGCCATTGATTCCGGAGTCGCTCCAAAAATCTGCAATCCCATCGGACGTTGTGCCTCGGTGAAATCAATCGCATGCCATGTCCGAGCAACATCACGAATCAGGGGCTCCGACTGCACAAACTCCGTCACCATGACATCCGCGCCATGCGTTTTGCACAATTGGCGAAAAGCAATGTCAGTGAATCCCGCCATTGGCGCCAGATAAAGCGGACAGCGATCCTTGCCAAACCATGGAAGAGTGGATGCCATTATAAGATCACCCAACTATGGATCATGACTCCTGAATTTCCATGGAACTGACGACTCCCTACGTTGACAGTTTTCATGCATTATCTGATGACGATCCTCGTCCGTTGGGCGAACAGGTTCCATGATAAAACTATATGAACCTCCCCCTTGAAAGTCATGGATTTGTTTTGTATAAAATAAATTGAATTCAGGCAGGTGTCCATCGCTGCCAACTGGGATTATCATGTAACTTTCTTTCCATTTATCAGAATCTTTCACGGGATTTCTAGTATATATGACATTTTCTGGCCATGACGACTGTTTTTCGTCCCCTGTCTTCAACATCACATCAATGGATTCTTCACTGTCCTTGGGGACTCGCCGTGTATCCCGGATAAAGGGTTCTTGAGAAAATATTATCACCCCATGTTCAGATAGTGCCATGAAAGTTCCTACATATTTCCAGACTTTATTTTCCTCAAAGGCCATAAACGACCAATCTCGGATACTATCGACAGAATGTTTCCGGATAAGTTTTTTAAAAAAATCCCGGGCTGCGTCACTCCATGCATCAGAGGCAAATAAGACATTTCCCTTATTGTCCAAATAATACACCCCGGCACCAAACAACACCAATGGCTCGGCCTGTCCCATCGTTTCCGGCAAAGCGTTATCTAGCTTCCGATAAGTGCCAGATTGGGGCATCGGCAGGGATTGAATGCCAATCTTTTCCTTTTGGGGTTTCTTGCGAACGGAACAGTGAAACTTGATCCGCCATAGGGGCAGATCAATGGCACAGATATGAACCCAAGGAGGAGCTTCTTCAGCAGGGTTAGTTATCATTTTATAATGATCATCATCATATTGATCTGTCACCTCCTTGTCTCCGGAAAACAAACGCGATGACCCTCTTGCAGAGGATAGTTCCGCCTTGAAATTTGGGTCTGTCTCCGAAGTAACCCGATGTGGAAGCGTTTTAATCCCAACCGTCGGGAAGGTGAATTTTATCCGGCGGGGATTATTAACCCACGTTTCGCGCAACTCACCTGAATCCTCCTCTAATCCCTTTTGATAAAAACATATCTTAAATTTGTCCTTGGTCGGATCAATCCATTTAAATCGATAAACAATCACATCGCCTTCGATTTTCATGGAAAACACCTCAAACTCATTACCCCGTTCACCGTCCCCAAAGTAACAGTCGTGCTCGTCCGACAAAGCAATCGCCTCAATTCTGCCTGGTCGCGGGCGCATCTCCATCCAGTCCAGCAAACGGGAAGTCAACTTATCGAACGAGTCCGAAGACTGGCTGGATGCCAACTGCTGGATTGGTATCGGGAAAGCCTCCGGCTTGTTGGAAGAAAGCTTAATCTTGAGATACCAACTTCGTTCAGGGTAATGAAAACTAGATCGGACGGTTCTCTTTACCCAGTCTGCGATAGAGGAATTAGGAGCAATTCTGGATATTTTTTCCTCTGCGTTTGTCCGGCCCAGCCAAAAACAAAACTTCTGCCAAATGGTTTCGCCTTCATCCATGCGGAACAAGTCGACCTCCTCCACGACAATCTCGGTCCCATCAGAAAAAACCACCTTCGGCTTGGGCTTGAAATGCTGCCATATGGCTGCGCCCAAAAGAAAGACAACCAAGGCACACAGTAGCCCCAGCAAAAACCTGCGTTTCTTGAATGGGAAAATTTTACCCACGTGAAGAAGCTTTTTTCCGCAAGACTGCCCGCAACTCATTCCAACGGGCCAATCGCTCGGCAATCGCGGCCTCGGCGCCATTTGCACCTGGCTCGTAGAGTTTCAACGGACGGGAGAGATACTCCTGCCCGGAAATCCCCTCGGGAAATTCATGACTATAAAGATACCCTGCCCCCTGCCCCAGCGATTTGTTCAGTTTCGTATGGGAATCGCGCAAGTGCAACGGCACTGCCTGGCGGGGTTCGTTCTTCACTGCATTTTTAGCAGCACCCAAGGCCATTGTGGCTGTATTGCTCTTGGGACAAGTCGCGAGAAACAACACACAATGCGCCAAGCTCAGGGAGCATTCCGGCAGGCCGACAAAATCACAGGCTTGCTGAGTAGAGATCGCCACCGTGATCGCCCGCGAGTCCGCCAACCCGATATCCTCCGAGGCCAGAATCACCAGCCGCCGGGCAATGAAGCGCGGGTCTTCCCCACCCTCCAGCATCACCGCCAGCCAATACATGGCTGCATCGGGATCACTGCCCCGGATAGATTTTATGAAAGCCGAGGCAGTATCGTAATGTTCATCCTCGCCACGGTCATATCGCAGGTGCCGTTCCTTCGCAAAAACAGAAACCTCTTCCAAGGTCAGCGGCGCATACATGGGATGGCTCGCCACCAGCGTATCCAGCGCATTCAAGGCACGTCGCATATCGCCCTCGGTCATGCGGGCCACTGCCAGCAAAACCGGGTCCTCGGCAGTCACCCCGCTGGCGCCCAGTCCTCGCTCCACATCCGTCAGGGCCGCCCGCAACGCCTCCACCACGGCGTCCTCCTTCAATGGTTCCAACCGGAACAGATGGCTCCGGCTCAGCAGCGGGGGAATCACGTAAAAGCCGGGATTATGGGTCGTGCAACCGATCAGGCGCACATTTCCCGCCTCGACATCAGGCAAGAGCAGATCCTGCTGGGCCTTGTTGAAGCGGTGAATCTCGTCGATCAATAGCAGCGTCCGCAACTCGGGTCGCAGCCGCGCCAGCCGTAAAATATCACGCAGTTCCGCCGTGTTGGAGAGCACGGCATTCACCCGCACACAATGGCATTTGGTCTCGGCGGCGATCACTTCCGCCAATGTCGTCTTCCCGCATCCCGGAGGGCCGTAAAAAATCAAGCTGCCGAAGGTATCACCCGCAATCAAGCGCGGCAGCAGGCTACCTTCACCCAGCAATTGCTCGTGGCCCCGCACCTCGGCCAGGGATCGGGGTCGCATTCGCGCTGCCAGTGGCGGACGAAACGCAGAACCATTTGCGCCGCCGGGAACTGTTGAACCGGTGTCGTCAAAGAGTTCTGTCTGGTCTGTATCGTCGGCCATGAATGCGGACAGGCTTTCCTAAATGAAGCGGGAGGCAAACGAGAAAAACGAAAAGCTTCCTATGCTTGGAGGGAAACTCTATCCATTGCGATTTACTGAAGAAGTCCAAGCATGTTTCATGACATTTTTTTGACAAAAACTTTAGATCCTGGTGACAATTCGTTTCTATTTATGCTTACACTGTTGGCATTAACCCATCCAACAATGTTACCAATCCACGCATCCCAACTCGCCACCGTCCCATTGTTTATTCTTACATATGTTTGCCTATTGGATTCCACACAAACACAGGCCGAGCCGGTACCGCCACAATCGCCCAGCCTGTCGGATCATGCCTCAACAAAGAAAAACCAACTGACCGAAAAAGCGGAAAAGCTTCAAAAAACGGTTGAGCAGGAACCCCAAAACGCGGCCGTCTGGCGGGAACTGGGAGGCGTGCTTCTATTGCTTGCTTCCGAAACCACCGATTCGGACGAGAAAAAACGCCTGCATAGCCAGGCGATCAAGAAATTCAAAAAGGTCGCAGAGATAGATCCGGTGAATTTTGGCTCTTCTCGTCCCACGGTTGTTTTTACAGGGCTAACACCACAAGACAAATGGTGGATGGAGGCGGTGGCGCTGCTTATTGCCGAGACGACTGACCAAGGTGAAGAAAAACTCCTGATCAACCAAGCGATTGAAATATTCAAGGAGGCCGTGGAATCAGATCCCCGGAATTTTAGCGCATGGAGGCATTGGGGCTACGCGTTGCAGAAACTTGCCGATGAAACACCTGATCCGAAGGAGAGAAAGCGTCTGCGCATTCAGGCCATTGAAAAGCTCAAAAAAGTCACTGAACTGGCTCCGCGAATAAGCTGGGCGTGGTGGGAGTTGGCAGAAGCAATAATGATCCTTTTCCATGAGGCACCTGACTTGGAAGAGAAAGAGCGTCTGTATAATCAAGCGATCGACGCATATAAGAAAATGGAGGAATTGGAACCAGAGAACACTTTTCCCTGGCGGAACTTAGGGAGCTCTCTTTCACATTACCTCAAATCGGTAACCGATCCAGTCGAGAGAAAATATCTGTATCATAAAATAATCGCAATGTTCCAGCGAGTCGTGGATATGGATCCTGATGGTAATTACTATTCGTGGATCAATCTGGGGTCTGCAATATGGAATCTGTCCGAGGAAATCACGGATTTAAAAGAGAAGAGGGTCTTGCGCGAGCAAGCGATCGAAAAATTCAAGGAGGCCGCGATACGGACGCCAAAGGATATCAACGTCTGGGAGAAATGGGGAAATGCGGTATGGACACTTGCCGATGAATCAACTGATCCGAAGGAGCAGGAACTCTTGCGCAATCAAGTGCTCGAACAATTCAGGGAGTTCGCAGATTACTACGCGTGGAAGCCGTGGATAGGCAAGTTGTGGAGAATTGCCGACAAGACCACCGACCCGGTGGAGAAGAAACGTCTCCGTTATAAATCAGTTGCCTTGTTCAAGGAGGCTGCGGAAACAGACTCCAAAAACTCCCAGACATGGAACACGTGGGGCGAGGTAACATGGACTCTTGCCAGCGAGACACCCGACCCGGAAGAAAAGAAACGCCTCCGTTATCAGGTAATAGACAAATTCCATGAACTCGCAGGAATCGACCCGGATTATTATCATTACAAGTGGAGTTCCTGGATCCATAAATTACGGGGATTCGCCGGAACCACCACCGATCCAGAAGAGGCGAAGCGCATACAACATCAAGTAATCGAAAAATGCAGGGAGTTCACCGAGACAGATCCCAAGTATTCCTGGGCGTGGGAGACGTGGGCGGAGACAGAATGGAAACTGGCCAAAGAGGCATCTGATCTGGAAGAAAAAAAACTACTCTTTCGCCAGGCAGTCGAGAAATTCAAAAAAATCGCAGAGCTTCGCCCAACAGATGGCAACGCTTGGAGATTTTGGCGATATGCATATGTCGATTTCATCAACACGACGTCTGATCGACAGGAAAAAGTAGCCTTACTTAACCGGGAGATTGCAGCGTATCAGGAAGCTGCGGAACAGGATCCTAAGAATACCATTGTCCGAATCTTCTGGGGGCAGGCATTGCGATCCATGGTCAATTACACAACGGGTTCGGAAAAGAGGAAGAGCCTGCTTAATCAAGCGATAGAAAAATTCCGGGAGGCTGCAGAAATAGATTCCCATGCCTACAAGGTGTGGAAAGAGTGGAGTTTTACAGTCTCATGGCTGGCGGACGAAACCGCCAATCCGGAGGAGAAAAAACGTCTGAAGGACGAAGCAAATAAAATTAAAAACCAAAAGATTCCGTAGAAACATTCTCCA
>JAITVQ010000101.1 GCA_031285745.1 Puniceicoccales bacterium
TTTCAAAAAGGGCAAAGGATTGCTCCTCAATGGAGGCAATACCGCCAATCCCACTACCAATGATTACTCCCAAACGATCCGGGTCGACTTCTCCGACTTTCAGCCCTGCATCAGCATAAGCCATGTGGGCCGCAGCCACCGCAAGCTGGACATACCTGTCATTGCGTTTGGCGTCCTTGGGATCCATATACTTGGTCGGATCAAACCCTTTCAACTCGCCACCTACCTTGCTGGTAATGTCCGTGGTGTCAAAACGTGTGATTTTATCGATACCGGTTTTACCGGCAACCAGGTTTTCCCAAAAGGTTTGCGTATCATTGCCATTGGCAGCCAAAGCACCCATTCCGGTTACAACAATACGAGGGACAGAACGTTCTTTTTGCACGCAGATTTGTATGGTTAAGTTTTGTCGGGAGACAGGGAAATTTTTTCTTATCAAGATGCAATAAGAAAGCGTAACAAGAAAGTTACGCTAAAAGAAAAGCCTGCCCCTAGTATGGGAGCAGGCTTTCTTCATCATACAAGAGTAAAGGCTGTTAGCCTGCTCTGGTTTTAACCAGCCTTTTGTTTGATGTACTCAATAACTTGTCCAACGGTCTGGAGCTTTTCGGCGTCGGACTCGGGGATCTCACCCTTGATCTCGTCCTTGAACTCTTCTTCGAATGCCATCACCAGCTCGACGGTGTCGAGAGAGTCGGCTCCGAGGTCGTTCATGAAGGAAGCTTCGGGAGTCACCTGCTCTTCATTCACGTTGAGCTGATTAACAACGATTTCTTTGACGCGTTGCTCGAGTGTTTTTTCGGTCATGATTAATAAAAAAGTTTTTTGGTTTGGTTGGGGGTTGTTTCTTTCAGGCTTCGTTCTACAGATTCAAACGGTGAGTAATTTGGCATCAGATTGCCATGCCGCCGTCAACTGAAAAAACTTGTCCGGTGATGTAACCGGCATTTTCCGAAGCAAGAAAATCGACCATGGATGCAATTTCATCGGTTGTACCAAAACGCTGCAATGGAACAACTTTCATGGCTGCTGCTTTTTGCTCCTCAGTCAGTTTATCCGTCATGTCAGTGGTAATAAACCCAGGAGCGATAGTATTCGCCGTAATGTTACGAGAAGCAAATTCTCTGGCCAGGGACATGGTCAGTCCGTGCATGCCGGCCTTGGCCGCCGCATAGTTGGCCTGGCCGGGATTGCCGATACAACCGACAACCGAGCCTATGTTGATGATACGACCCCAGCGTTTGCGGGTCATGGGACGAACCAATCCCTTTACCCAGTAAAAAGCACTGGAAAGATTGGTGGAAATCACGTCATTCCAATCCGTCTCGGTCATGCGAATGACAAGGTTGTCCTTGGTAATGCCCGCATTGTTAACCACAATGTCGACACATTCGTATTCCTTGAGGATGGCTTCGCAGGTTTGGGCAACAACGACCGGATCAGCCACATCAACCGGATAAGCCTTCGCCTTGCCTCCGGCAGCGTTGATTGCATCGGCTACAGGACCACAGGACGCGGGATTTTTGGAAACACAAAGAACTGTGTGACCGTCTGCCGCCAGTTTCTCGGCAATAGCCTTGCCAATGCCGCGACCGGCACCGGTAACCAAGGCAATGCGGGGTTGGTGGGTGAGTTTCATAGTTTTTTGAGACTTGCTTGCGATGTAGCTTTTTAGCCCAAGGTCAATTGCCTTATTTTGCCAGGGATGGTTTCAAATTCCAAAGAAGAGCGTTGAACGTCTGCGGCCAGGCATTTTATTTTCATGCCACTTAAACCAATGTCCTCGCTATTAGACCAGCTTTTCGAATCAATCCTCATGGCCCGGCAACGGGTTTATGCCGTTGCTCCGGCAACGCCGCTGGAGGAGATGAATGCGAATCTGCCTTTCCGGCTGTTTCTCAAACGTGAAGACCTTGGCCCGATTAAAGCCTATAAGTGGCGCGGATCCTATAACCGCATGGCGATGTTGACCGAAGCCGAGCGGAAGGTCGGGGTTGTTTCCGCTTCTGCCGGCAACCATGCGCAGGGCGTGGCCCTGGCTGCCAGTTTGCTGGGAATCAACGCCCGGATTTACATGCCCCGCCCCACTCCTCAGGTGAAACAGGAAGCCGTCAAACGGTTTGGAGGCGAAAGAGTCGAGATCATCCTCCATGGAGATTCTTTCGACGAAGCCAGTGCTGCCGCCATGACAGATGTGGCCCAATCAGGCCGTACGTTCATCCATCCCTATGACGATCTTGATGTAATGGGCGGGCAAGGAACACTGGCGGATGAAATCGTCATGTCAGGGCAAGGTCCGTTCGATGTCGCATTGCTCCAGATTGGCGGAGGTGGCATGGCCGCCGCCGCCGCCTGTTGGCTAAAACGCCAATATCCCGGTATCCGGATCATCGGAGTCGAAGGCAATGGACAGGCATGCATGACTGCCGCCAATAAGGCCGGTCACCCTGTTTCCTTGGAAAAAGCCGATATCTTTTGCGATGGTACTGCTGTAAAGCAGGCAGGCAACCTGACCTATGAGCTTTGTCGCGAACTTATCGATGAGTATGTATCCGTAACCAACGATGATGTCTGCTGGGCGGTACAATCCATCTGGGAAGCCAATCGCATCATTGTCGAAACCTCGGGGGCCATGGGTGTCGCGGCAGCACTCAAGCTGGGGGAGAAACTGCGGGGCAAGAATGTCCTGGCCGTCTTGAGTGGAGCGAATATCGACTTTGGCAAGCTGGGCTACATCACCCGCAATAGCCAAGTGGACGGAGCCAGCCGTCATTACATCCGCCTTTGCATCCCCGAAAAACCCGGCGCACTGCTTGATGTACTGGAAAATGCCTTTGGTGAAGAAAACATCATTGAGTTCCAATATGGAAAAACGGACAAGACCAAGGCGTGGTTTACCATCGGCGTGGCTGCCGGAGAGCAGGCCTTGGCAGGTTTGGCAGAAAAACTGTCCCAACTAAATATCCAGTGGGAGAATGTAACGGGACATGAGGATGTATCTTTCCGCGTTATTCGTTATGAGGCATCATTATTGGCCAATCCAATTTTCTTGAATCTCGACTTTTATGAACGTCCGGGAGCCTTGCATGACTTCCTGCTTCTATTAAGGAACGTCGCCGATTGCGGTAATATATGCTACTTTAACTATGCCTATACAGGGGAACGGATTGGTCGTGCATTGCTAGGGATTGATTTCCCGAGCGAGGAGGCAGGCCGGAATTTCCTGAAAGGGCTGCCTGATCATGGGACGGGCTTCCGTTCATGCCGGGCCGTCAACGGCCCCGCCAACGAACGGCTACGTGGCTAGGGCTCCCAGCAAGGTGTTTCCCAAATAAAAAAAGCAGCCGCGATAATCGGCTGCTTTTTTATTTGGGTAGCCCTAAAAACTACTACCACAAACGCTTCTTATGGCGCGACGCTTTGGACCGCTTCCGGCGTTTGTGCTTGTTCATCTTCAAGCGACGTTTCTTCTTAAGGTTGCCCATTGGTTTCTAGTTTTAAAAAAGTGAAGCGGCGAAGGTCGCCATCTTGCCAGATATGTAAAGCTTTTTTTTGGAAAGATTGGGTTTATCAGCCTCTAAATCGCATGGTCACCGGGAATATCCACCCCTGCCCAAGCCTTGACCGAAGTCCATGGCGCATCAGGCGCACTCCAAAACGGGTCACTGGCCGGAAGCCCCAATGCCAACAGGCCGTTGGCACAAAGATAAAGGCTACCTGTGGAAACATAGGCATCGGCCAGTCCCTTCTGGTGACCGCAGAAACCTATTCTCAGCCAGCCTTGTTCATCGAAAGTCCCCGGAGCCTCCATCTGACGGCGGATCATGGTTGTCATGGCGCAACGAACTTGGGCAGGTGAAACATTTTTGGGAAGCTTCTTCATGAGCGCCATCTGGGCCAGCGGTTGAAAAGCGCCAAAACGATAGGTAAGCGAACGCCCGATCGGAGGATAAGTACCCTCGGGAGAGATGAAACGCTCCAAGATGGCAGAATAGCGTTGGGCGCATTTGAGAACATCGGGAGCAAACGTCCCCCACTCTGCATCCTTGGCAAATATGGAGGTTACCTCTACCAGCATGGGCTGGATGACAAAACCGTTGTAATAGTCCCAGTGGAAATTCGGGCCATCCCCGTAAACACCGTCGCCCTTGTACCATTCCATGTGCTTCCTCAGCGCATTATCGACCCGGGGGCGTACAATCTCCTCGCCGATCATGTGCATGAGAGCCTCAACCGTCGCGGCAAACATCAGCCAGTTGCTCTGGTTGGGACGAATTTTACGTGTAGCCTTAAGCGCAGTGATGACATTGCCCTTGACCCTCGAATCGAGAGATTTCCACAACACTTCCGGAGCACGCAAAAACGCCATGGCCAGATAGGACGCATCGACAAGCGGCTGGTTGTAGGGTTTGTTGGTAAAATTCATGAAATCCGGCGATGCCGGATCAGTAGCTGCATCAATGGAGGCATGCGCCAGCTTCACCCATTTTTCCGGCTTGTCCTGCTCAAGCCATGGAGCAATGCCGCTCAAGAGCCGCCCAAAAGCCTCCAGATAAGTAAATGGCGCACGCGACTTGGGATTATGCGCCTCAACAGGCATATTCGCTTTCAGCGTTCGGGCAGCCAGATTTTCCAGTACAGGCCTAGCGATGCGTTCAGCCAGATTTATCCAATACTGGCGGGCATCCCCAACCGAATCAGGCATGACTGTCCTTGCAGGAGATGCCGAAGGCTGACCATTTAGCAACAATGGCGCAGCAGCGGCACCCGCAAAGGTAACAGCAAGTTTCTTAACAAAAGTACGCCGGGATGATGAGGCCATTGAGAGATTCTTTACGAATGCTCGCTTACGCAATCGCGTGGTCGCCGGGAATGTCAACTCCACTCCAAGCCTTGACCGAAGTCCATGCCATGTCAGGCGCGCTCCAGAACGGATCACTCGCCGGAAGCCCCAAGGGTAAAAAGGCAGGCGAACAAAGGTACAAGCTTCCTGTGGAAACATAGGCATCTCCCAAGGAAGGTTGATGCCCACAAAAACCGATTCGCAGCCAACCCTGTTCATCAAAAGTACCCTGGGCTTCCATCTGGCGGCGAATCATCGCCGTCATCGCGGAGCGGACTTGGGATGGCGGCAAACTCTTAGGCAATTTTTTCAACAAGGCAATCTGGGCCAGCGTCTGGAATGCGCCGCATCGATACGCGTTCGAACGGCCAATTATCGGGTAGGTTCCATCAGGGGCAATCAGGCGTTCCTGAATAACGGCATATCGCTGAGCACGCTTGAGAACTACAGCCGAGTGCTTCTTCCATTCCTCATCCTGAG
>JAITVQ010000132.1 GCA_031285745.1 Puniceicoccales bacterium
TGATGGCCAGCACCACGACAAATGCCTTGCGAATGACCTGCCCCTGCAAGTGTCCCATCAGCTTCGCCCCTACCTTGGCACCGAGCAGAACGCCGACCGCCACTGGAGCCACCACAAACGGTTGCACCTCACCGCGCACGAAATAAACCGCCGCACTCGTCGCTGCCGTGACCCCGATCATGAAATTACTGGTCGCCGTGCAAACTTTGATTGGCAGCCCCATGGCCAGATTCATCACTGGCACCTTAAAAATCCCTCCACCGACACCAAGCAACGCACTGACCACTCCCGCGACATAGCTGACTGCCATTCCGGTCTTGGTGCGTGAAACATGATAGATAACTTCCTCGCGTTGCGCCTTGTCGTAATAGGAGCTGTGCAGCTTCAGGGTATTAGCCCACTTATCCGGAGCCAACGGCACCTTAGTCTGCGCCTTTTTCCGGGACATCGACCACACTGTGTAAAGCATCACACTGCCGAAGAGCAGAAAAAGCCATCGTCCGGAAATGAACACTGTCAGGAACGCCCCGCTCAAAGCACCCAACACCGTGGCTATCTCCAGCAACATGCCCAGGCGCAGATTCGTCACCCGCTCCCGGACATAGGAGGCCCCTGCTCCGGCGGAGGTCGCGATGACGCACACGATCGACGCGGCAATGGCATTCCGAATATCCACCCCCATCAGCAATGTCAGGGCAGGCACCACCACGATGCCTCCTCCGACACCAACCAGCGATCCGATTAATCCCGCAAAAAAAGAAATTGCGGCGATAACAACGGTGAACTCAAGCGGAGTCATAAAAACGCCGCAGCATGTTCACCGGAATTATCGACGCAAGCTTGTGAGTTTTTAATAAAGCGTTTGGCCTACGGCGTTCAGGTGAGACGATAATTGCTTTACCACCCTAGAACACTATCTACTAAATGCCCTGTCATTACAACACATCCTCGTGCGTGACCGACAGCACCTTCAGATTCCGCACGCCACCCGGGGTCGGCCACTCGACGGATTCACCGACCCGGTAGCCAAGCAGGGCGATTCCCACCGGGGCCAATACGGAAATTCGCTGTCTGTCGGGATCAGCCTTCATCGGCATCACGATGACATACTCCTCCTTTTGATTATCGTCGAGGTCAACGAGTTCCACTCGGGTATTCAAGGCAACAACATCCTTTGGGAACTCGGATTCGTTCAACACCTTTGCCTGGCCCAACTCCTCACGAAATTTATTGAGGGATGGGTTTTTGCGATCTGCCGCGCCCAGGAGGTGGCGCAGTGCCATATAATCCTGCTCGGTGAGATAGATGGTTTTCGTATTCATGATGTTTGTTGGTTGGCTCCACCCCGACGGGCGGAAGGATTTGTTGGTAAAAAGGTGTTGGTGGACAATCGGGCACAAAAAGCCCGTGGAGCGTGGGCGGTAGACCCAGTTGTTGGCAACCAGACGCGCGTTATCCCGGCGTCAGAAGATCAAATTGCCTGCGTTGTCATCCCGGTGTCGCTTAACGCGCTCCGGTTAATATAACCTTATGCGCGAACGCCAGCAGCACCGGGATTCCCCGGGAAGACTCCGGGCGAAATTCGGTGCTTTCGATAAATGGACTGGCGTTTGTGAACCGTCATAAAACAAAAAAGAACATTACTGAACAGGATCGCTCCGTCAAGCCGACACCGAAAGGGGCATAGCAAGTGCAATAGATTTCGCCCAAATAACCGTCCTCAAGCATCTATTGGCGTTATTGCAGACTAGGCTTATCATAAAACTAGAACTTGAAAACCTGCCATATTCGTTCACCAAACAGAGTTGCGACTTGGGGATTCCTGAAAAAACTTTTTCCTGAAACACCGATTCGCTTCACTTTCATCCAGTTTCACGTTTTCCTATGAGCCAGCCAATGACTCCGCTTCAAGAAATTCGTCACTCCGCCTCGCACATTCTGGCGACGGCTGTTCTTCGCTTGTTCCCGACTACCAAGCTCGACATTGGCCCGCCCACCGACAACGGCTTCTACTACGATTTCGACAGCGACCACAAATTCACGGTCGAGGACCTCGAGAAAATCGAGGCCGAGATGAAGAAAATCGTGAAGGAGAACCAGAAGTTCGAGCGTACAGAATGCTCGCGCGAGGAAGCCACCAAGCTCATCACCGAATTTGGACAAGCGGCTTACAAGCTGGGCCGTCTGGCGGATATTCCCGAGGGCGAAGCCATCAGCTTCTACCGCAACGGAGAATTCCTCGATCTCTGCGCCGGAACCCACGTCCGCTACACCTCGCAAGTCAAGGCGTTCAAGCTTCTCTCCATTGCCGGCTCCTACCATCGCGGCGACGAGAAAAACAAGCAACTCCAGCGTATCTACGGCACGGCCTTCGCCTCCAAGGAGGAGCTGGAACAATATCTGCTTCGCCTTGAGGAGGCAAAAAAACGCGACCACCGCAAGCTGGGCCGTGACCTGAAGCTATTCCACATCGACGAAGAGGTCGGTCAGGGACTCATCCTTTGGGCACCCAATGGGGCCATCGTGCGCCAGGAACTCCAGAACTTCATCAGCGAGGAACTGGTCAAGCAAGGCTACCAACAGGTCTTCACACCGCACATCGGCAAACTGGCCCTCTACAAGACCTCTGGTCACTTCCCTTACTACAAGGAATCCCAATTCGCTCCGTTGGTTGATCCCGACCAGTTTGCCCGGGTAGCCCACGAAGGCTGCTGCTGTGCAGAGCTGACCAATCGGCTCGAGGCGGTATCGGCCAAATTCCGCGAGGAGGTCAATTCCCGCACCGGTCAGGAAACCATCACGGCAGACCGAGTTCGTCCCGACGAAGACCTGCTCGACGGCTTCTTGCTGAAGCCGATGAATTGCCCGCACCACATCAAGATTTTTGCCTCGCAGCCCCACTCCTATCGCGACCTTCCGGTACGTCTGGCTGAGTTTGGCACCGTTTATCGCTGGGAACAGTCCGGCGAACTCAATGGCATGACCCGCGTACGCGGCTTCACGCAGGACGACGCCCACCTTTTCTGCACGGAAGACCAAGTGGCCGCCGAGGTCCTCGGCTGTCTCTCCATCGTCAAGATCATCCTCACCACCCTCGGACTCTCCGACTACCGCGTCCGGGTCGGTCTGCGCGACCCCGACTCCAATAAGTACACCGGAAAGCCGGAAAACTGGGACAAGGCGGAGGAAGCTTGCCGAGCCGCAGCCAAGACGCTCGGCGTTCCCTTTACCGAGGAGCCCGGGGAAGCCGCCTTCTACGGCCCCAAGATCGACTTCGTGGTCAAGGATGTGATCGGTCGCGAATGGCAACTGGGTACTGTGCAGGTGGACTACAACCTACCCGAGCGTTTTGATCTCTCCTACATCGGCGCGGACAACAAACCGCATCGTCCGGTGATGATTCACCGTGCGCCGTTCGGCTCCATGGAGCGTTTCTGCGGCATCCTCATCGAACACTTTGCCGGAGATTTCCCGACCTGGCTGGCCCCTGAGCAAGTTCGCATCCTTCCGCTCAACGACGACCTGAACGCCCACTGTGAAGAATTGGCCGCCAAACTGAAGGCTGCCAAAGTTCGTGTCGGTGTAGATACCCACAGTGAAAAGCTCGGCGCAAAAATCCGCCGGGCCGAACTGGAAAAGGTACCACACATGCTCGTCGTCGGGGCCAAGGAAAAGGAAAACGGCGTAGTCTCGGTTCGCTCGCGCGCCAACAAGTCGCTCGAGGGCACCTGCTCCGTGGATGAATTTCTGGAAAAGATTCGCGTGGAAATCACCGAGCGCCGCCTCCCGCAAAAAGAAACACCGCCTGCGAAGTAAGTAGCGCAGGCTTCCAGCCTGCCTTGTTCAAAAGCAAAGTCGCCGGAAATTAGAATTTCGGCGACTTTGTTTTTTCTGAACACTGATTTCTTAAAACTGGAAACTATTTCTTAAGCAGGCTGGAAGCCTGCGCTACAGAACACCACCCTTTTTATCTGATTAATACTCCGGTTTCAGCCAAGAGTGATTATCTATCAGAAAAAGAATATTTGGTAAAAAAATCATTTGACGTTTTGATAGACATTGTTTCACTGCTTTTCTGATTTCACCAATGTCTGGCTGAAATCAAATTAACACTGATAGAAAGTTATTAGATTATGAAAGATAAGATAAGTCACATAATGTTTTCCGACTTGAGAAACGAGGAGCATTTCGGATTTCACTCCGAGTTTGCCAAGTTGGCAAACGAATACACACTGACAGAGGCTTTCGTGGCCTTGGTCGCGCGTTACAACGCTCGTTACGACGAGTTGAATGACGCGCTGGAAATCACCCGCACCAGTTCCTTCACCCGGCAATTGGTCACTGCTGATCTTTTGCGAATATCGGCCTACCGGAGGTTGCGCACCGCCGTGCGCGGACACTTGCGTTATACCGATCCGGCGAAAAACGAGGCGGCCTGGCGGATTTATGATATTTTCCGCCAATACGGGAATCTGGCACAGTCGGCCCGCGACAAAAGAACGTATGGCCTGACAAATCTGCTGGAAGACCTGCGGGAGAGGACCGCCGCCGAGTTGCAAACACTCGGTGTCACGGCCTGGGTAAGTGAACTGGAGACCAAGAACCAAGCCTACAAATCCCTGAAGGAGTCCCGCTATGCGGAATGGGAAGCCCAGCCGGTCAAAACGGTGCGCGAGTGCCGTGTTGCCCAGGATG
>JAITVQ010000167.1 GCA_031285745.1 Puniceicoccales bacterium
CCCCGGTCGGAACCTCGACCAGCGCGCACCCCTTGCTCTTGCCGCTTTTCCCCTGCAGATCGATGATAAGATAGATGTTCGCGTCTGTAAGGGAGGGAAACGTACTTTTTTCGTATAGGATGATGGGATTCAGGGAATCCACGAGTCGGTTACGGAAGAAATTTCTCAGAAAAGTAGCCTGTTCGGCATTCACCTGGGTTTCGTTAATCAAACGGATTTTCTTTTTCTCCAACTCCCCGAGTATCTCGGCATAGAGTTTTTCGAACATCTCCTGTTGGGCAATGGAGGCCTTATTAATCTGGGCGAGAACCTTGCGGGGATTCTCCGGATAATCAGAAAGAATTTCCTTATCATCCTTTAGCCGCACGAGACGGTGCAAGGTGGCAACCCGCACCCGGTAAAATTCGTCCAGGTTGTTGGAATAGATTCCCAGAAAACGCATGCGCTCCACCAGAGGAACCGAGGGATCAGCGGCCTCCTGAAGAACCCGCTGATTAAAATCCATCCAGCTTATCTTTGGATCACGAAGGTATTTTTTTCTTTTCTTGGAAGATTTCATCGAATGAAAAAGGCAATGCAGCTTTGTGTAAGAGGTTCTTGAAAAGGGTTAACGTGGTGATGACGGAGCTGGAGTGATGAGTAGAACCAAGACATGGTGCGAGATGAATCCACATCCTCAAATGAAGTGTAGCATGGAATAAAAATTTTTCAATCAAACTGGCTGTTAAATGGATACAATCGGGTGACATTTCCCTGTAACGAACCCGGCACACAAAATTTGCAGATGACAATGCGTATGTTGCAGTTCTTTTCTTCAAATTTGATTTTCAGGCAAAATGGGTTATAAGTAATTCAAGCGTAGGAATAAAATCCAACGCGACACAGTTTGTCTAACCCTGCCCTGAAATACTTTTCAGGACTAAAATACATTGCATCCATGAAGGCATCAAAACTGGCAAAACGTTATCGAATTACCCATGGAAAGAAATTTCGACTGAAAGATTGTGATCCTTCGGACAAGGACGGTTTTAGCTCCGTCAAGGACTGGAGCGATCTTTTGCAAAAAGCCTCGCATGACCTGCAAAAGATGCAGGACAAGCTTTATGCCCGGAATCAATGGTCACTCTTGATTATTATACAGGCAATGGATGCGGCAGGAAAAGACGGGACGATTAAGCACGTCATGAGTGGGATTAACCCGCAAGGCTGCGAGGTGCATTCCTTCAAGTCGCCCTCAACAGAGGAATTGGATCATGACTTTCTTTGGAGATCCACCTGTCGCCTGCCCCGGCGCGGCAAAATAGGCCTGTTTAACCGGTCTTATTATGAAGAGGTGTTGATCGCCCGGGTTCATCCGGAACTCTTGGAAAAACAAAAACTGCCGGAAGAATGCCTGGGCGATAATATCTGGAAGGATCGGTTTGAAGACATCAACGCCTTTGAACGCCACATGGTCCGTAACGGCACCCGTATCCTGAAGTTCTTTTTGAACATTTCCCCCGGAGAGCAGAAGAAACGTTTTATCGCCCGACTGGAAGATCCGAGAAAGCACTGGAAATTTTCCGCTTCCGACGTGCAGGAAAGAAAATTCTGGCCACAATACATGCACGCCTATGAAGACATGATTCGCAACACCTCGACAAGTCACGCACCTTGGTACGTGGTGCCGGCCAACAATAAATCATACGCCCATATCGTGGTGGGCGCAGTCATCCTGGATGCACTGGAAAAATTGAACTTATCGTACCCCAAAGTCAGCAAAGCCCAGATGCAGTCGCTCCAGGCTGCCCGTAAATCCCTGGAATAACCGGCATCAGCCGGGTACTGTCTCCTGCAAGGCATTGGCTGGCACAGCGACGGGACGCGAATCCGGAATTGTGGTGACATTGGCGTCTTTCAAGTAAAGCGCCTTGAATATGGTCAATGAGCACATGACCAACCCGATTCCCAGCACGCTGCCCAATATGCAGAGATTTCCCAGAAAGTTCGTCCAACTGATATTTATGGAAAGAAATTCCTTGATAACCAATGCGCTCATTGCCGCCAGATAGCCGAAGGAATCGGCGATATACATGACGAATCCCGCATTCCCCTTTACATTATAGGTAGCCAGCATTCGTTCAAAATAGAGACAATTGTAAGGGACATAGGCAATGTATAATGCCGCCCCGCAAACTGTCATCCAAATGTAAGGAGACATGTACCCTTGCCTGAATAACAAGGACGCCACGCCGACCAGGGCAAAGCCACCGATTATCAGCCAGTGACTCGAGGCAAAGGCGCGATAGTTATTTTTGACGAGAAAAACAAGCGCGACCGAGATCAAGACAACCAGGGTGACAATTGTCTCCGAAGTAGCAAAGACTGCCGGCGTACTGCCAAAGTTGTTTTCCAACCAGATCTCATTGGCAAAATTATCGCGCATATCGCGAATGATGGAAACCAACATATAGGCAAGCACAGTCGGAAGCAGCGCTTTTCCAAAGAAACCCAAAAAGCGGCGCCTTTCAGCCTTGTTCATCGCCGGACGCGGCTTTCGGATGCGCAAATCGTCCTCTGAAGGAGGCGGAACCGAATTAAGCATAAATGTGCAGATAAGCAGGGGAATCACAAAAACCGCACCCGTGGCAAACGGCATCCACATTTCACTTACATTGAAATAAATCATGAACGTCTTCCCGACAAACTTGGCGAATCCGGAGGCGAAGATAAAACTCGTACATAGGATGGACCCCAGAATTTCAGTAGTCACCCGCCCTTCCATATAACTAAATACCACGCCCCAAACCAAGCCCAGCGGAAATCCATTCAGGAACATGAAGACAAGGTTATAGGGTGCCGGGACCAAGGCAAAGGCAAGCAAGGCTACCCACGCACTCAGGATTAAAAACAAAATGGTTTGCGGACGCCGGCTCTTGCCCATGCCGCCGATAATCCGGATACCGGCAAACTTGCTGGACAAGTAACCGATAGCCTGGGCAATCACCAGTAACACCTTGTAGGAAATTCCCCAGAACACGAGATCCTCATAGCCAGCCGCCGTGAAGGGTTTTCGGAAGGCATACATGCATGAGTAAACCGAGAAAGCGGATAAGCCCGCGTAAAATATGAATGTAAGGGGACTGGCAGCAAGTTTGGCCCGAATGCGTTCGCCAAAAGAAAAAAGCTGTCCGGAAGGAACGGCTGCAGTTGTGTCGCCGACGTGAGTTTTCATCGGCGCCGAGACTAAAGAAATCCAGCGACAACTTTTCTTCGGCCAAGTTAAATTTCCGTTACGAGAAATTCGTTAAATCCGGGTTGTTTCACAAGTGTAACATGGCGGAGATTAATTTGGAATATTGGCACGCTATCGTCGGGGCTGCATGACTTATAGCATCAACAAACCCAAGGGTGTACTTGCCGTCATTCTCGACTGGGCCGGAACCAGTGTTGACCATGGGAGCATCGCTCCGGCAAAAGTATTCATAAACGTTTTTCGCCGCCACGGAGTAACCCTCACCATCGAAGAGGTTCGCCGCCCAATGGGTCTGGCCAAAAGGGATCACGTGAAGGCATTGCTCGATATGCCATCCGTCTCGTCCCAATGGCAGGCAAAGCACGGGCGGATTCCCAACAACGCGGATATTGATATGATATATTCTGAACTGGGGCCGGAACTGGAAATCACGGCTGCCCAATTTGCCAAACCGATTCGAGGCGCGGTGGAATTCGCGCAAGCCATGCGTGAGCGTGGAATCAAGATCGGCTCCACAACAGGATATGTGGCGAAGATGATGGAGGGTGTCGCCCCTGCGGCTAAAAAACAGGGGTTTTATCCCGACTCGATAGTTGTCCCGGACGAAGTACCGGCCGCCCGACCCGCCCCATGGATGATTTTTGAAAATGCCAGACGACTCGGAACCTTCCCTCTCTCGAGTTTTATCAAAATCGGCGACACCGTCGCCGACGTGCAGGAAGGAGTTAATGCGCAAACCTGGGTAATCGGGCTAACGCTGTCAGGAAACGAAGTCGGACTATCCGAGGAGGATTTGCAGCAATTGTCCCCTTCCGACACAAAGGCAAAACGAGCCGCCGCCCAAAAACGCCTGCTGGATGCCGGAGCCCACTACACGGCAGACGGAATCTGGGATTGTTTACGCATCATCGACGAGATTGATGCCCGGATTCAACGCGGAGAAAGACCCTGATATTTTTGTCATGAAAACCTACGAAAACAGCTACATTCTTTTAACCCCCGGTCCGCTCAGCACCAGCCCTACCGTGCGAGAGGCCATGCTACGCGATTGGTGCACTTGGGATGATGATTATAATCTTGGGATAGTGACACCCATCCGGGAAATCCTGGTCAACATCGCGACAAAATCTGCCGACGAATACACAACTGTGCTGATGCAGGGAAGCGGTACATTTTCCGTGGAGGCAACGCTTGGCAGTGTAATCCCTCAAAACGGAAAAGTTCTGGTCCTCGTCAACGGAGCCTATGGAAAACGCATGGCGAAGATAGCCAGCTATCTGAATATCTCCCATGCAGTGTTGGATAGCGGCGAAACCTCCTGGCCCGATATCGAAGCAGTTCGAAAAGCACTTGCGAATGATCCGGCCATTACCCACGTCGCCATGGTCCACAACGAAACCACCACCGGAATGCTCAATCCTGTCGATGTCATCGGGGCCGAGGTAAAAAAATCCGGAAAAATTTTCATTGTGGATGCCATGAGCAGTTTCGGGGGAATTCCCATGGATTTGGCGGACCTGGGCATAGATTTTCTAATCAGCAGCGCCAATAAGTGCATCCAAGGCGTGCCGGGCTTTGGTTTTGTCATCGCCCGCCGGGATAAACTGGCCAGATGCCAGGGGCAAGCGCGCTCCCTCTCCCTTGATCTTTACGATCAGTGGAACACCATGGAAACCGGAAAAGGAAAATGGCGGTTCACATCCCCGACACACACAGTCCGCGCCTTCCATCAAGCCCTGCAAGAGTTGAAGGAAGAAGGCGGAGTCAGGGCCAGAAATGCGCGATATGCTCAAAATCACAAAATCCTGGTAAAGGGAATGGAACGCCTGGGATTTGAGACATTGCTTCCTGCGGAAATGCAGTCTCCGATCATTACCGCCTTTTATTCACCAACCTCGCCTGAATACCGTTTTGCCGATTTCTATGCAAAACTGAAAACAAACGGCTTTGTCATCTATCCGGGGAAAGTATCCGTCGCTGATACATTCCGCATTGGGACAATCGGGCATGTATTCCCAAATGATTTCGAGCGCCTTATTGAGGTCATGGAACATGTGCATGCCAAAACCTGCCTGTGTATTTAGATATCTCGCTGCTCCAATACAGTAGCCTCTAGGACAGGATGACAGGATCAACAGGATATAGATAGAGGACGATAGACAGGAAAACGAGAAATCTCAGGACTACTGAGGATCAGACGTTATTGTAGCGCAGACTTCCATCCATTCGTGGTTCCCTCCCTTCACTCCAAAATCATTCAATTCCCCATGGAAGATTACTTTAAATTTTAACCTTTTTATTTTACATTTCTCCTTCCTGTCACCTGACATACCCTCACCGGGATTTCCGGCGCACTCGTGTCGCTGTCATTGGCCTTACCGGGATTTCCGGCAACCATCGTGACGGGTGCAGAGTACTCGCCGGAGTTTCCGGGGCGACCATGACGGGTGCTTTCTTCCCGCCGGGATTTCCGGCGCGAGGTCTGACGCTGTCATTGGCTTCGCCGGGAAATTTTTTTTGACCAATGACGCCGACAGAGTGCTCGCCGGAAATCCCGGCGAGGGTAATGCACCCGTCATTTTGCCTATTTTTAAGCATTTCACCCTCAATTCCGGCTTTTTCTCACGAGGAACACTCCACATCGAAGCAAGCCTCGAGGTATTTGACCAAAAAATAAAACCGGAGGTGATTACCTCCGGTTTTGTAAAAATCCTCGTCTGGGTTATTTCTTTTTCTTCTTGGAACTTTTACCCTGCATAATCCCTTCAACCTCGTCGGGATCGAGTGGGATATTCGCCATGAGATCCACAGGGCCACTATCAGTAAGCAGGATGTTATTTTCCAACCGAACCCCGACCCCTTCCTCGGGAATATAGATGCCCGGCTCACAGGTCATGACACAACCGGCAGGCAGCGGACGAGTAGTAAAACCCACATCATGAACATCCAGCCCGAGAGGGTGCCCGATGCCGTGCATGAAATATTTGCGGTAGGCAGGATTGTCCGGATCCTGGCGGCGGATGTCACGCGTGGAGAGCACACCCAATTTGACGAGTTCCCCCTGGATAAGCTCACAGGCGTTTTGCTGCCAGTTGCTCCAGATCAATCCCGGCTGGAGTTGGGTGATCAACTCGCGCAAAACAAAAAGCACCGAGTTATAAATTTGCCGCTGCCTTTTGGTAAATCGGCCATTGACCGGAATGGTGCGCGTCATGTCCGCGTTGTAGAGGTCCCGGGTGCCACCCACATCGATCAAAATCAAGTCACCATCACGGCATACGGCGTTGTTCTCGATATAATGTAGGCCAAGCGCATTTTTGCCGCTGGCAATAATGGGCATATAGGCAAACCGCTCGCGCTGACAGATGAATTCGTGGGCAAATTCGGCCTCGATCTGCGCCTCGTTAACACCTGGTTTGACAAATTTGAGAACGCGCCGGAAGGCCTTCTCGGTCAGGTCGCAGGCCGACTGCATGACGGCAACCTCCTCAGGCGACTTCACTATGCGCAGATCGTGCATGATGGGGGCAAGCCTCTTGTAATTATGAAGCGGGTACTGGGCCTTGGTCTCGGCAACAAAACGGGCATCCCGGGATTCCACGACAATGCGAGCCCGCTTGTGCTCATTGGTATTCAAATAGACATTCTCCATCTCGCACATGAGTTGGCGGAAAATCGTAGGAAACTCGGCCAGCCATTTTACCGTCTTAATCCCGGATAGCTGGCGGGCAGCTTCCTTGGAGAGCTTCTTCCCCTCCCAGGTCTCAAGAAAAGGGGTGGTTTCCCGGAGAAACAGGACCTCTTTCCAAGCCGGGTCCGGCGCATCCGGGCAAAGCAAAAGGATGGATTCCTCCTGTTTTACCCCTGAAAGATAATATAAGTCCGAGTTTTGATAAAAAGACGCCGTACCGTCGGAATTGGTCGGAGGCACGTCATTACTGTTAAAAACGGCCATGGAGCCGGGAAGGAGCTTGGCACAAAGCCGTTTCCGATTTTCGATAACAAGGCTGGTAGATAGCATAAAAGCAGCAAATCAGATAAAATCGAATAAGGCAATGCAGACCAAATGAGTGTTATTTGTAATAATTAAATCTTTTCTTCATTATTTTTTCCTTAAAACTGGAACATTTTACAAGAATTCCCATTCTAGTCCCGACATGTTTACCCTAGCCCGTCAGTTTTTTACCGCTGGCATACTTCTCGCACCCCTTGCGCTCATCGCGCAAGCCCGGATCGAGACAGATGCGGTTGACGCTGCTAACCGTTACCGAGACCTGCTTCCCGTACCCGAAAAGAAGGAAAAAAAATCCGATGATATTCCCATGCTATATGAAGGGGAACTGGAAGACTCGGGTCCTCAATTGTTGTTACTGGAGGCCCCACCCCATAAATGGTTTCAAATATTGTGCGATATGCAATGGTACGCCACATCCAACGTGGCGATGGTTGAGCATAACAGTACCTTTGCCGATGTCGCAGTCCTGACAGCCCAAGGCGCCATCAATGCCAAGCCCATCAATTTATTTGGCGGAAAGCTGTCCCCCATTCTCGGTTTCAGGTACCAGAATTTTCTTTATGGGTCAGTCTCGGGAAGCAATGACCTGATAAAGGATTCCTATGTCACGGTAGATTCCCTCAATTTTGAAACTTTCACCCCATACGCCCAACTTGAGTGGAGGTCGGGACCATGGATGGCTGGAGTCGGAGCCCGGTTTTCGGCATATCTGAGCCAGGACACCGGAAAAACGACCTATCAGGAATGGGCACCATCCATGCATGTGGGGCGTTCATTCATGGTCGGAAAAAGCAGCCAATTCACCGTGGATGCCGACTTCACCTGGAGACTGTCCCACTCATTTCTCCCTCCCGGGATCAGCCTGCCTCCCGGTTGGTTCCAGACCGATAATGCCGATCGCTACGACATCGGGCTGAATATCGCCTATACCATGGTGCTGAATGATAATTGGATTATCCAACCTGCCTACCGATTTCAATTTTCCGACTACACCCAGGCGTCCACCTCAAGGCAGGATTACTACAATATTCTCAGCCTGACACTGGGATACTATTTCAACGAATACTTCTCGGTCCGTCTCTTCGGTTCGGCTGAGTTTCGCAATAGTTCGGACTCGGCGATCTCTGATTATCAGAACTACAACGGTGGTATCGGACTAATGGGCGTACTGACGTTTTAGGTAGTAGGATTGGCAGGTCGAGGAGGAGAGATCATCGAAAAACCTTCCCTTCGATACAGTGAACGCCAAATATGGCGTAATGGATACCAGCCTATCATGGGGACGTTGGTTTCGGGAATGGGCAGTACTTGCCCTGGGTATCCTGATTGCTACCCACATTGTCAGCGGAATCCATTATGACAAGACGAGCACCTTGGTTCTGGCAGTGTTAATATTGAGCCTGCTAAATAGTGCTATCAGGCCGATTTTAACGACGGTATTCATGCTGCTCTCCCTCCCTCTCCTGCTGGCGACCTTGGGACTGGGAATCTTGATCATCATGTGGCTGGTGAATTCCCTGCTGCTTTATTTCACAGGAGCAATCATTCCCAATTTCACGGTCGATACCTTCGGTGATGCCATGTGGGGTGCCCTGTGGATAAGTATTGTCTCTTTTGCGCTTAATACGCTCCTCGGCGGAAAATCCACTATAATCAAAACTTCCACGCGCCCCAACACCCCGAAGCAAGGCGGACAGAGTCATCTTGATGATGACGATGTCATAGATATTTGAGCTGATTGGAGCCTTCGACCATTCCGAAACCCCTCGTAGCGCTGGCAACGGGAATGGGAGGCGGAATGTCGAAAAACAATTCCCTCAACTGGCAATCAGATCGTACTCCTGAAACCCATTTACGGTAACTTCGCAAAAATCCCCCAGTGGCAGGTGAGGCGGAATCAAAACGGTACCGTCGATCTCCATCGCATCAGCCTCGGTTCGGCCCACGCCAGGGGCTTCCACCAGCACCCGGATGCGTTGCCCAACCTTGGTTTGATTACGGGTCACGGAAATTCTTTGCAGCAATTCCATGGCCCGTTTCCAACGGGCATCCTTGGTCCGATGGTGAATCTGCCCATCCTGCTTGGCGGAGGAGGTGCCTTCTTCGCGTGAATATTTAAAGACCCCGACCCGCTCGAAACGGGTTTCCTCGATAAACTCCATCAATTCCTCAAAATCTGCATCGGACTCTCCCGGAAAACCGACAATGAACGTGGTACGAACGGCAATCCCAGGAATCCCCTTGCGGATACGTTGGATAAGATCCCGGATATATTTCCCGTCTGTTTCCCGTTTCATCGCAGCCAACATCTTGTCGGAAATATGCTGAAGCGGGATATCCACATAGCGGGCCACCTTGGGCGACTCGGCGATGGCTTGGATAAGTTCGTCACTCCAGTGCGCAGGATGTGTATAGAGCAAGCGAATCCAGAAATCACCTTTGATCTTGTTCAACTCACGAATGAGCATGGCCAATGATTCACCCCTGGAGGAATCCACAGGGCTGCGCTTATTGGGGCGCTCCCCTTCCCATTTATCCATTCCAAAATAAGTCGTATCCTGGGAGATCAAATTAATCTCTTTCACACCCTCCGCCACAAGGTGGCGCGCCTCCTTCACAATGGAATCAATACTCCGGCTCCGGTGCCGACCTCGAATTTTGGGAATAATGCAAAATGAACAATGGTGGTTACAACCCTCGGCAATTTTGATATAGGCAGCATGCTTGGGCGTCAGGCGAAAACGGGGGGTGTCATAATCAGGGATGTATGAGGGGCGCTCCGTAACGAAATCCTGCGGACCGGAATCCAGCGACAAAAGCCTGACCCGGGGACCGATCACCTTTTCGATAATGGGCACAATCTCGGCAATCTGGTCGAGGCCGATAAAGGCATCCACTTCCGGCAACAACTTGGGAAGTTCTCCTTGGTAGCGTTGGGACAAACAACCGGCTACGATCAGCTTCTGCCGCTTCTGTTTCGGGGCCGCCGAACGCATGTCAAAAATCGCCTGCAGACTCTCCTTCTTCGAGGCATCGATAAAGGAACATGTATTCACAATCACGACATCGGCTTCACGCGCATTGCTAGTCATCGTCATGCCGGCCTTGTCAAGGTGGCCGATCATGATCTCGGAATCTATCAGGTTTTTCGCGCAACCCAGGGAAACTAGACCTACTTTTATCTTTGGCATGGACTATAAAAAGTGAACGGCAAAAAATGACATCAGTCAAGGGACGCAAGTTTTATTGAAATTTAAAAATGGGGAAAAACGTTTGTCCAACATAAGTATTTTCGTGTAATATCTTTGCCGACGCCATAATGTTACGATATTCTTACAGATCATGCCCGGGGGTGGGCCTTGGCGTGGGCTGATTTCAACCGGGACAGTGACACATGGGTATAAATTTGCGTCGTCGAAAGTGAAGCATGACCCAACTGCTCCTGAATCGACCGGAGATCAGCGTCATGATTGAGCAGGTGAGTTGCACAAGTGTGGCGCAGCTTGTGCGGCGTTAGGTCTTGCGGCAATCCCGCCGCTTTCAGGTAGCGTTTCAACAAGAGCTGTACCGCCCGGGGATAAAGGCGTTGGTGCCGTTCGGTTGTAAAGATGGGGCTGTCGTAGGCAGGAATTTGTCCGGCAACCTTGCGCAAATTGACAATAGCTGCCAATGCGACCTTCCCGATGGGAACCATCCGCTCCTTGCTCCCTTTTCCATGCACCCGGGTAACCCCAGTAGAAAAATCCACATCCCCGTAATTTAACCCGCACAACTCCGACACACGCAATCCACCACCATAAAGGCACTCCAGGATGGCTTCATCCCGCAAGCGCACCGACTCATCAATGCGTCCCGAGACTTGAAGCGCCTGGGGCATGGCCAACAAATCAGCAGTCTGCTGCTCCGTGAGAAAACGCGGCAATTGCTTGGGCAACTTGGGAGAACGAAGCCCTGTCAGGGGAGACGCCTTCACGATATTCTCCCGCATCAGATAACGGAAGAGACCGCGCAACGCTGCCAGGTGATTATGCAACGTTGTCCGGGCATGAGTCTGCTGCTTCTCGACAATAAAATCCCTTACCGTATTCCGGCGTAGTTTTTCAAAATCCCCTGAAAAACCGGCATCCTTCTCCGCCCAAAGACAAAAATCCCGCAACGCCTGATTGTAATTGCGAACCGTATATCGGGAAGCCCGCCGCTCATTGGCCAATGCGGAGATATACATTTCCACGTGAACCGAACCCGGAAAATTCCGCTCCGGGAGTGTTTCCGGTGAAGTAGAAACCTCCTTCTTTTTCACCGGGCGTGGTCTTTCCTTACCGCTCATGCGACCGGACGTTTTCCATGCTCGGCGCGCACCGTGATGCCAATCCCGCCGCGCACCCCAAACTCTCCGGTAACCTCCAGCCATACCGGATCAAGCGCCTGGACAAAATCCTCCAGCATAATATTCGTCAGATGCTCCTGGAAACATCCCTCGTTGCGGAAAGACCAGAAATAAAGCTTCAGTGATTTTGTCTCAACAATGCGGGGCCCGGGAATATAGCGAATCGTGATCGTCCCGAAATCGGGCTGCCCTGTGGCGGGACACAAACAGGTAAACTCGGTCGTCTTCAACTCGATCACATAATTACGTCCCGGATGCCGGTTGGGAAACGTCTCCAACTTCTTCGATGGCGAATTCTTGTTCTGGCCAATAAGCGTCAGATTCGCGAGGTCTTCTTTGGGAGTCAGCATGCAACAAGGCAAACTCACAGCCGACCGTGGCGCAAAACAAAAGCGTCAAAATATCCTTATGCCTATTCGCCTGATGCTCTTTTTTCCATTTTTCAGTTGCGCTCGCTTATTTGAAAAACTCATGATGCCGATGTTCTATTAAGAAAGGCCCGAATGGCGGAATGGTAGACGCTACGGACTTAAAATCCGTTGTCCGCAAGGACGTGTGGGTTCGATCCCCACTTCGGGCACCAGCCTTAAGTGCTGATAAACATGTGATTTAATGCGGTTTTCGGGGCACTTCAGCAACTGCGCCAGATTTGCACATAATTGCAGAAATCCGCAGGCCACCTAAAGATTGGTAGTGAAGGAGCGTGCTGCTGTAACTCTCCACAGAGGAACAAGTGCCGTAAGATGGCTTGGGATGCTTTCGCCATGTCGGCTTGCTTTGGTTGAGTCAAAGCTACTGGCACCCTCAACGGTGAAGGGAAGCAACAGGGCCTCAATTATTGTTGGGTTCGATTCTGGGTTACTGCTTCTTCTCATATGGCCTGCTCTCGGCCTTCAATTTCTCGAAATATACCACATATTTATTAGGCTTAAGCGTGGATTCGTTAATATACATCCCATCTTCAGGATTATTACAAATAGCAGTAAGCTCTCCATCAATAGTGAAAATCGAGAAGATGTTGCCAGACCGTTCTTGTAGACGAGACGGCACCTCGTCTACATTGACAATGAAGACTGAAGAGATGATATCAAAATAACGACCCTCAAAAATCGAAACAGGAATGCCTGCATTGACAAAAGCTCTCACGTCATCCGATTTCTCTGCTATCACCTCGACTTTCACCCCGCGTTTATATGCGTCCAAAAGGGCATCTAATTCCAACGGCGAACAACTAGAATTATAAGTTTGGACCCAGATTTTCTCTTTTGCTCGGTCAATGTATTCCACAACGACTATGTCACAAGAGTTGCTTGGCTCTGGAACAGGACTCGGACCTGAGCTTCTAGCTCAGCCTGAGATTAAAAGCGGAGCAATCAGAAGCAAGGCAAGGTAGGGTAAACGCATACTACCTACCCAAGGGAACCTATAGCACAGCGCAACCCCAAACACCCTCCGAAGCACAATTCTGCGTACGTCCGCCGGGAAGGCATATTCCCCCCCTTCGGGAGCAACCTTACAATACCTTTGCTGTCAATATTTAGGACAGTTTGCTGACATGCTCACTCCCGAGACAAAAGAGAGAATTCTTTATTTTTCCTTTGTACTGATACCCTGCGTACTAATTGGCTTTGCCATCGGATATACTCGGGGACTACCTCTTATTGGAGCCATTAGCGGCCTAGTTTGGAGTCTAATCGCACGGTATGCTTTTTTCGTTAGACCTAGTCGCAAAAATTCGATGAAGAAAATAGAAAAGGCAGTCGAACCTGACATGGATTCGAGGGAACAGTAGCATAAAAGAATCCAGAATAAAGGCACCTTCCCTTCTTACCTGTAGGGGTGGGTACTCTTCACAGGCATCTTGTCCCCGTCTAAGTCGGCATTGTAGGCAGGGACTATTGGTAAGCGGAATCTACCAAAAGACAAAGAAGTATCCCCTCCCCGCCTTTTCAACTTTTGACGCTCTGCCACTGAAACAGAGGCATTATATCAATTACTTCTAGGCGTGAGTTTGAGTTCGTTGACGGTTATGAACGGACTCGGGCCAGCCTTCGTCAGGCGGAGTTCCAGATGATGAATACCCGGCGTGAACTTTATCGAACCCAATGAGGTTTCTCTTCCAGTAGCAGACGCACCGTCAATCTCGGACAGAGGCTTGCCATCAATGACGAGAGCAGCAGTACCGGTACCCTTGCGGGTATGGACGAGTGATATGTCATATCCGGATTCTTCCGCGACGCGAATGGTCCAGGACATGGACTGGGTGGTAGAAGTCCATCCTGACACACCATAATCAGAACGCTTACCGTCACCATATTTGAATCCATTGCCTGTGAGTGTCGCGTCGAAAGCCAATAGTCGCGTGAGCGAAATACCGGGAGCGACAAAAAAAGGCGCTTTCTTTTCGGACGGTACATATTCGTCTTTCAAGTTCACTTTGACGACGAGATCAGCCTCGTCAGCAACGCCAGCAGGAAGAGTAAGAATAGTATCTCCGGAACGGGTTGCCGCTGCGGTAACAGTAGCCTCCGGTGATTGCAGCAGGGTAAGAGATTCGATCTTGTCTGCCGAGAGGCCGCCGACTTGCAGTTTGCCTGAAGTAGGGAGCGCGAAAACATGGAGATAAATTACTCCGGGCTTGGCCGTGCTCACTCCCCAATTTTGCCCGGGAAGTCCGGACGGATCCGCGCCATGAATACTCTCGCCGCACGGTTTCATCCAGGCGGCGATTTTTTCCAAGATGACCATATCGGAAGCATCAAAAGTTCCATCGCCCTTGGGGCCAATATTGAGAAGCAGGTTGCCGTCGCGCGAAACAGCATTTGCCAGGAGCCGAATAAAGAACGATGCGGGCTTGTGACTGCGATCATTCCGGCTGTATCCGTATGATTCATTCGTCGTGGGAATGGCTTCCCAATCACCTGAGACTGGAAAGAACTCAGCAGGACGGTCAGCGGTGCTAAGATAATCCCCGAAATTAAAGTTTTCCGTCCGGGCAAGGCGTCCATTCACGACGACATCCGGCTTTGTCTTACGGATAAATTGCAGGATCCGGAGGTTCTCAGAAAATGGTAGTTTATGGGGTGTATCGAACCAGATGATGTCGGTCGGATAGCGTGTGAGCAGTTCTTGAATTTGAGGAATGGATTTTTCATTCACGTACTTCACCGCGGTTGGGATTTTCTCCGGATGCTTATCATACCAGTTTCTTCCGCCAAACAATCCCTTGTCTCCTCCAGGATTACGATACTCCCAGTCATTGCCGGGCGCGTCCGGGTGCTCCCAGTCGAAGGCATGGGAATAATAAACACCAAATTTCAGCCCCTGCCGTTGACATGCGGCGGAAAGCTCGGCGATGGGATCACGGTGAAACGGTGTTTTTGAAATGATATTGAAGTCGGAAATCTTGGAATCGTATATTGCAAAACCGTCGTGGTGTTTCGCTGTAATGATAAAGTAGCCCATCCCGGCATCCTTGGCCATGGCAACCCAAGCATCCGCGTTGAACTTCTCAGGATTGAATTTTTCCGCAACTTTCAGGTACTCGGCACGAGGAATGCGTTTCAAACGCATCAAATGCTCCGCATAGCCACCAAACGGCTTTCCCTCCCATACACCACCGGCTTCAGAGTACACTCCCCAGTGAATAAACATCCCAAATCGGGCTTCTTTCCACCAGGCGATCCGCTGGTCACGAGTCTTTTCCGCCTCCTTCCACCAACCTGAGATTGCCGCATCAGCAGCAGCTTTATCCCGGGAATTCAGGGTATTAAACATATCCTTATCTTCATCCCCTTTGTTCGCATATGACCACGGCGCAAAGATAGCACCCAAAAACAAAGCGACAGTGAGGGAAAGTATACAGCGGAGTTTCAGCATTCCGATTTAGTACAATACGGACATTATCGTGTTCCATACCGATTACCGCGACAAAGGTACGCGACACCGACTCTCTTTGGCTAAACTACAGAAATTGAACTGGAAATGAAGGAGGGAGTGTTGTGTTTATCGGCTCCAATTCCTGAAGGTTAACCGTTAGGAAGCAGATTGCCGATTCATGGGAACTGCCGGTTTCATCCGTAGTCAAAACTTACTACCATCATCTCACCATGATCACCAACAAACTTCTCACCCCGATTCTTCTATTCGTTGCACTGCTAAGCCAGCCCGGGGTGCTCCATTCCCAGCAGACAGATAAATCCGGATCGCATGGTTTTCTGATTCCAAGTTCGGCCTTTTCATCCACTGGGGACTTTATTCGCAAACCGCTGGTGAGTGGAAAGGGAAACCCTCGAAAGGCGGAGAGCATTTCATGCTCTATGAGCGAATCCCGATCAAAGAATATGAATTGATCGCCAATGATTTTAACCCGGTGGAATTTGATGCGGAAAAATGGGTGAAGACCGCCAAGGCAGCCGGCATGAAATACATAGTATTTACAGCCAAGCATCACGATGGCTTTGCCATGTATGATTCGCAGTGCAGCGACTATAACATAGTAAAGAGGACTCCTTTCCGGCGTGACCCCATCAAGGAGTTGGCCGAGGCATGCCGGAAAGAGGGAATTGCGCTGGGGATATATTACTCACTGGGCCGGGATTGGCATGACCCGGATGTTCCGACAAACTGGCCTGTCAAGGGCGGCCGAAGCAATCTTTGGGATTACCCGGATGAGGATAAAAAAGATCTGGCCGCTTATCTGGAGCGAAAGGCCAAGCCCCAGATCAAGGAACTGCTGACCAACTACGGTGATATCGCCATGTTCTGGTTTGATACCTACGAGTTGGTAAACAAGAAACAAAGCAAAGAGATTCAGGATTTGATTTTATCGATACAACCCAACTGCCTTATCAACCGGCGAATTGGAAATGGCTATGGGCATTACGCCATCGTGGAGCAGCAATTGGTGGGAAAAATACGCCTCAGCCCTTGGGAAGCCTGCCTGACCATGGGAAAAAACTGGGGATACAACAAATTCGACACAACGTACAAAACCCCTGAAATGATTGTGCGTAATTTTGTAGATATCGTCAGCAAGGGCGGCAACCTGCTCTTGAATGTGGGCCCAACGGGAAAAGGCAATTTTCCTGCTCAAAGCGGACCGATATTTGAAAAACTCGATGCATGGATGAAGGTAAATGGAGAGGCCATTTATGGAACCAGACCATGGCGCGTTTTCGGAGAAAACATTGTGGAGACCGATCCGGTCTCGGAAGAAAAGAAGGCATTTCATGATGCCGAATTTGATGGAACCCCCAAGGACAATACGCCCGACATACGCTATACCCGGAAAGGCAATACAGTGTATATCTTTGCCCGGAGCATCCAGCATCCGCGGTTTATCCTTAAATCATTATCCCCATCGGATGGTATTGAGCGCATGACTTTGCTGGGAAGTACGGAAAAAGTCTCCTGGAAACATACCGAGGGAGGACTGGAAGTCTCGCTGCCGCGTCTGGTTCAGACAGATGTACCGGTCTATGTTGTAAAGGTGAAGTTGAAGGACAAGGGCCAGCCGAAGTAAGCGCCCAAAGATGCAAGAAACTCCAGCAGGAGCCCGAGATGCAGTTCCTCTGCTGAAATCGTTGATTATATCTATTGGCAAATCAAGGCAGAGATAACGTCAACTTCGGGACTACTTTATAAGAGGACATTCGAGATAACTATTTATAATAAAAACCACCCCTCTGCGGTAAGGAGATGATATTAGTCTGAAAATTGTCGGAGATACTGCGAAGAACTTTTTAGTGGTCTCAACTTTTGTCGAGGGTACTGCGCAGTTCTATTTCATGGTCTCGTAAAATGTCGATTGGACTAATCAGATCTATTTTGCTCTTTCGCAAAAAGTCTAGAGTACTGATTCGATATTTTTTGCTCTCTCGACAATTGTCGGAGGAGCTGATTCGTCCTGCGCAATGACTTTGCAAAAAGTTTAGGATACCAATCGGGACTATTTCATACTCTCGACAAAAGTCGAAGGTACCGCGCAGAACTATTTCGTATCATTGTAAAATGTCGGAGAAGCTGATCAGGTCTGTTTTGCGCCCTCGACAATTGTCGAGAGAGGCTTTTCGGGCTGTAAAATGATATGTCAGAAAGTCACAGAGGGCATGGCATGAACGGACAGAATCCACAGGATTAACAGGATATACTGCGCTATTCAGAGCCCGGGCTATTTCGAGGGCGTACCGAGGGATACCTATTGGGGCCGATCAAGCAGGATCTAACAATTAAATGGGTTTTTTGGGACTTTGTTGGTTATTACATGTCAGCAGAAGTCTGTCACTCGCGCAAACCTACTTATTTAATCAATCCCATGAACAAAACCTACACGGACCTCCACCGACGCACCTTTCTCAAAGGAGTTTTGGCCGTCGGAGCACTCTCTTTTTCATCCCGCCTCCTTGGGCAAAGCACCGGAAGTCTGCCCGGAGACAAAGTAAGGCTGGCCTGCGTCGGCATCGGAAACCGGGGGGCGGATGTGGTCAACAGCCTGCATGCCACCGGACTCGCGGAGATTGTGGCGCTTTGCGACACGGAAATGGAAGCCCCGCATACCCAGAATATCCTCAAGAAATTTCCCAATGTGCCACGTTTCCGGGATTTTCGGAAAATGTTCGACAAAATGGAAAAGCAAATCGACGCGGTTTGCGTATCGACACCGGACTTTTCCCACTTCCCCATCACGATGCTGGCGATGTCGCTGGGCAAGCCTGTCTATGTTGAGAAACCGATGGCCCATAGTTTTAAGCAGATTGAGCTGATGATGGCTGCCGAGAAGAAATATAAGGTTGCCACGCAGATGGGGAACCAAGGGCATTCCCAGGCAAATTATTTTCAATTCAAGGCATGGGTCGATGCCGGCATCATCAAGAATGTTACCAAGATCACTGCCTTCATGAACGGGGCCCGTCGCTGGCACGGCAAGAACTACTCCGACTATCTGCCCAAACAGCCGATTCCTGACTCCATCGACTGGGACGGCTGGCTCGCAACTGCCCAGGAGCACAACTACAACAAGGGCTACCTGAATGGAGAATGGCGCTCGTGGTATGACTTTGGCAACGGCGCACTGGGCGACTGGGGCGCGCACATTTTCGACACTGCCCACGAATTCCTCGACCTAGGGCTGCCCACAGAAGTCGAAGCGGTAAAACTGGTCGGACACAGCAACTTCATTTTCCCCCAAGCCTCCACCCTCGCATTCCGATTCCCGGCCAGAGGTTCCAAGCCACCGGTGGAATTGACTTGGTATGATGGACAGAACAACCTTCCTCCACTGCCCAGCGGTGACGAGGCGGTCATCGATCCGAACATTCCCCCGCCAACAGGCGGATCGGTCGGCAGCAAGAATGCACCGCCTCCCGGCAAGGTCATTTATGGCGAAGGTCTCGCCTTCCGAGGCGGAAGCCACGGCTCGACGCTGAACATCATCCCCAAGGAAAAAGCCAAGGAGATGGCGTCCAAGCTGCCTGAGGTACCGAAGAGTCCCTCCAACCACTTTGCCAACTTCCTGAAAGCCTGCCAGGGTCGGGAAAAATGCCGCTCACCGTTCTCAGTCGCGGGTCCCTTGTGCCAGGCCATGGCCATGGGCGTGATCGCGCAACGGGTCAATGCCAAGCTGGTCTTTGATCCCAAGACGAAAAAGATCACCAACAACAAGCTGGCCAATGAACTGATGGACGGCGTGCCGCCTCGTCCGGGTTGGGAGCAATACTACAAAATGTAAGACAAGGTATCTGAGAGAAATTTCCCGGGCCGCGGTAGCGGGAGTCACAGGCAGTGCCTGAATAACACCATGCATGGAAAATCCAACCCATGCATGGTTATGACAAGGGGTGGTGAAAGAATTTCACAAAGCTAAGTTGGTGTTAGCTTCGCCGTTATTGTTAATACTAATATCATAATCAATTAACAATTAGCTTGCAGAACAATCTCCCGATGTCCATCGAGTGGCGCCGATGTTTCTTCAACGACTCACGAGAACCAGGCGGACCCGACTAAAGGAACTCTTTATTTCCGCAGCAGGCATGACATTTGCCTTAACTGCGGGATTCGCAGAAGAGACCCATCCGGAATCGATTGTGCCCAAGG
>JAITVQ010000194.1 GCA_031285745.1 Puniceicoccales bacterium
TAAGACCGGAAGGATTAACCGCGATCACGGTCACCGCCACGACGGGGACGGTCACCGTATCCGCCACGATCACCGCGTCCACCCCGGTCACCATATCCACCGCGGTCGCCACGGTCACCGCGATCACGTCCACCTTCTTCGCGTTGCTTGGGCTCGTAGGGACGGCCTTCTTTTTCGGCGATGGCTGCGCGCCGGGAGAGACGTACGCGGCCCTTGTCGTCGATACCAACACACTTGACGATGATTTCATCGCCCAGTTTGCAGACATCCTCGACATTGTTGACCCGGAAGTCGGCGAGTTCGGAGACGTGAACAAGGCCTTCCTGACCGGGGAGACATTCGACAAAGCAGCCAAATTCCTTGATCGAGCGAACGATGCCTTTGTAGGTTTTGCCTGCTTCGATCTGCGCCGTAAGAATGTTGATCTCGTGGATGGCGCGCTGGAGGGATTCGGCACTGGTGGCGAAGAGAATGAGACGACCCGAGTTGTCTTCGTTGATGTCGATCTGGGCTCCGGAGAATTCGGTGATGCGCTTGATGTTCTTGCCACCGGGACCGATGAGGGCACCGATCTTGTCCGGCGGGATCTGCATCTGGTGAATGCGGGGAGCGTGCTCCTTGGTGCCGGTGTTGGCTTCGCTCTTGGCACCGAGCATGGTTTCCAGAATGCGGTCGCGAGCAACGCGGTTCTGGGCAATGGCTTCCTTGGCAATCTCGATCGGGAGTCCGTGGATCTTGAGGTCGAGCTGGAATCCGGTGATGCCCTGCTTGGTACCGCAGATTTTGAAGTCCATGTCACCAAAGTGGTCTTCGGCACCGATGATGTCGGTCAGCACGATATGGCGCTGGATGGTGCCGTCTTTTTCCTCGGACACGAGTCCGCAGGAAATGCCGGCCACCGGGGCGCTGATCGGAACACCTGCATCCATGAGGGCGAGCGTGCCACCGCAGACGGAAGCCATCGAGGTGGATCCGTTGGATTCCATGATCTCGGAGCTGAGACGGATGGAGTACGGGAAAACATCCTCGGTGGGAAGCACCGGGAGAAGGGAGCGCTCGGCCAGTGCACCGTGACCGATTTCGCGGCGTCCGGGCGAGCCGAAGCGTCCGCATTCGCCCACGGAGAAGGGCGGGAAGTTGTAGTGAAGAATGAATGACTTCTTCTTCGCGCCGCCGGTGAGACCGTCGAGGTCCTGGGCGTCCTTGCCTGTTCCGAGGGTGGCGATGACCAAGCCCTGAGTTTCTCCGCGCTGGAAGAGCGCAGAACCATGCACGCGGGGCAGTACATCCACTTCGCAGGAGATGTTGCGGAGGTCTTGATTGCCACGACCGTCGGCACGTTTGCCACCATTGAGGATGGTCTGGCGATAGACGACTTCCTGCAGCTTTTCAAAGGCGATGTTGATGTGGCGCGGGTCGAAGTTTCCTTCGCCGAGTTTTTCGGTCAGGGCAGCCAGTGCCAGTGCCTTGACTTCGCTGACGGCGTTGCCGCGATCCTGTTTCTTTTCCTGATAAACAGCCTTGGCGAGCTTGCTATCGACTTCGGCGACTTCCCGGCAGATTTCCAACACCTTGGGGTCACAGACCACGAGCGCGAATTCGCGCTTGGTTTTGCCGTACTGTCTGGCGAGTTCACGCTGGGCGGCGATGATGGGCTGGATGGCCTTGTGGGCAAATTCGAGAGACTCGACAAAACGGTCGTCGGATATCTGGTCGGCGCTGCCTTCGATCATCATCATGTCGCGCTCGTTGCCGACATAGATGAGGTCGAGGGTGGAGTCATACATTTGCTCGTTGGTAGGATTGATGACGAATTCGCCATTCACTTCACCAATGCGGACGCAGCCGATGGGGCCGTTCCAAGGAATATCGGAGCATAGCAGCGCGGCGGATGCGCCGTTCACCATGAGGATGTCCGTCTCGTTTTGCAGGTCGGTGGAGAGGAGCAGGCCGATCACCTGGACTTCATTGAGGAAGCCTTCGGGGAAGAGCGGGCGCAAGGGACGGTCGCAAAGGCGCGAGGTGAGAATTTCCTTTTCGGAGGGTTTGCCTTCGCGTTTGAAATATCCACCGGGAAAACGACCGGCAGCGGCAAATTTCTCACGATAGTCGACCGTGAGGGGGAAGAAATCCTGGTCGGGGGAGCGGAGTCCTTCGGCAGCGACGGCGCTGACGAAGACGGTAGTTTCACCCTTGGTGATGGTGACGGCACCGTTGGCCTGGCGGGCGATGGAACCAGTGGCGATAGTGATGCCGAGTTCCTCGATAGTTACTGAGTATTGTTGTTTCATTTTTGATTTGCGGCGGGTATCGCCGTATTTTCGGACAGGATTGTCCGGGGTTTGTTTTTGATTCCGTGAAGAAAGTGTCCGGCCCGGAAAAGCACGAAAGCCCGACCATGCAGGTCAGGCTTCGTGAAGAAGGAACTAGTGAAAGCGATAAGGCCGCTTGCAACCGGGCAACATGTTCCCTCCAATCAACCGGATTATCGGCGAAGGTTGAGCTTCTGGATGATCTCGTTGTACTTATCGAGAGCGTTATCCTTAAGGTAATTCAGGAGCTTGCGGCGGCGGTTGGTCATCATGATGAGACCTCGGCGCGAGTGAAAATCCTTGCGGTTGGTGCGCAGGTGATCGGTAAGGTGGTTAATACGAGCAGAGAGAATCGCGATCTGGACTTCGGCGGAACCGGTGTCCTTGTCATTGATCTGAAACTGCTTGATTACTTCGGTTTTGTTGATGGACATTGTCTTGTGGTGCTGTGCATGATTTTCGAATTCCTCGTTTGGGAATCGCGATTCCAGCGCGTCACCGGAATTGCCGTTTTAACCTGAATATCAGGAAAATCATGGTGAGGCGGGGCAACCCGGCTCACTAACGCGGGGACGGAAAGTGATGAATCATCAACGCCCGGCAAGCTTTTTTGGCGCTTTATTTAGCTCTTTTTGAAGAAATTCCGGAAGCCAGAGAAACCGCCAGGGCTTTGCAACCCATTCAGAACCGGCATAATCGATGCCTATCCGGGGGCCGATGTGCAGTTCCCGGTCAGGAATCACTCTCAATGCAGGCTCCAGCCATAAGTCGCTGGCAGGCTGGGCTAATTGCTTGTTAAATGATTTATCGATACCCAGCTGTTTGGTAAGTTTGCCGGGACCATCGAACCCCTGCCCTGGCTCAAGCCCGGATATGCCGCGAAATAATACTGCCGAGGGAAACCCTTCCTCCCGGGTTACGATATTCAGCATCCAATGCACCCCGTAGCATAAGTAAACATACCACCGACCCTGCGGGCCAAATAAAACCGAGGTGCGGTCGGTATGACCTTTGCTCGCATGGCAGGCTTTATCCTCGGCTCCGTTGTAGGCCTCGGTTTCAGTGACCAGCCAGCGGGAAATAGTGCCGTCCGCCTCGCGTTTGCACAAACGAGTCCCGATCAGGTCGCGGGCCACCTCGACAGGGCATCGGTTAAACCATGCCAGGGGGAGCGGGTCGGGCTTATCCTGCTGCTGGGCTGTTCTGGCCATTTTCCGAGGAAGCATTCTTTTTCTCGTCACCGGCGGCAATGGTAATGCACAACAGCGACCAGAAACATCCTATCAGGTTGGCCATGGGGAGTTGCAACAATGAAGGCAGGCTGTAGACAATCCCTGTTCCCGGTGTCCAGAGCATCCAATTGGGTACCAGATTGGGCATTACAATCCGCCGATACCAGCCCCGCTTGATCGTTGAACGAACAACGGTAAAATCAAATCCACCCGCTTTCCACAAGTGGGCAATGGCGTTCATCGGGGAAGCTATTAACGGGGTATAAACTAGCATATCGGTTGCCACCTTCGCCACCACAATCCACGGGGAAGTCCCGTCTCCCCAGATTACGCCTTGGAATCGATAAAAAGCGTCTGTCTGCATCCCCATCCAAGCCCACCACCCCAGCGAAAAGGTCAGGTCGCTCCATGGATTCTTGGGGCGAAGCGCTTTCAACCCCATGCGAAAACACCAAGGCAGGAATCCACAAAAGAACATGCCCGAGCATGCTGAATAGAAATAGCCGCCTTGCCGTTTCAGCTCTGCCAGAGAGCCCAACCAACTCTCCACGGCAGGGACAGTATAGTAGGCAATCACCAACGAAACCGCCACTACCTGCAGGATCAGCCCCGGCACAAAATTGGCCTTGGCCGCCAACCAGCCGATCCGCCACGGGGAGATTGATTCTCGAGTGTAAATGGGCGACGCCATGCAAAAAAGAGGACGCGCACCATGACTTCCCCTTTTGCGCTGTCAACTCCGGCAAAAATAATGCCGTTCATTACGCATAACCACCACTTCCCGCCTACATCAAATCAATCGCATCCACATCCATGGAGTCGATTACTCCGGCATCAAAAACAAACTCTTCCCGCAATTCCCGGATGCGATTCACGGCCCGGACAACCCTATCGGTGAAATACCACGCGTTCCATCGGTAATGATCCTGCAATTTCTCCAATGGACAAGGTGCGGGGCCCCGAACCTCTACCAATCCCGGGGCCTTTTCTTCCAGAAACTTCACCCACCCTTCCGCAAAAAACGCCACCTTCTCCTCGTTTCGTCCCTTGAAGACGTGCCGGATCAAATGTCGGGCCGGAGGATAGCCGTGAGCCAATCGTTGCTGCATTTCGTCTTCGAGAAAACCATCGAAATCCGATTTCTTCGCATACTGGATTGGGGCGGCATGCGGCGTGAATGTCTGCACCAGCACCTCGCCTGCCCGGTCTCCCCGTCCCGCTCGTCCGGCGACTTGTACCAATAATTGAAATGTTCTCTCCGAGGCCCGGAAATCAGGAATATGCAGGGATAGATCCGCGTCCACGATGCCAACCAAGGTCACATTCGGAAAATCCAATCCCTTCGCCAGCATTTGTGTTCCCATCAATATATCGATTTTTCCTTTGCGAAAATCAGACAGGACATGCCGGAAAAGATTTTTCCGGCCCATGGTGTCCGCGTCCAGTCGCATCACCCGGGCCTCCGGGATCACCATCCGCAACACGTCCTCCAGTTTTTGTGTTCCGGTTCCCCGGCCACGGACCTTGGGTGAACCGCACCCCGGGCAGGATCGCGGAGCCGGTTCGGAATGGCCGCAAGCATGACAACGTAATGTCTCGTCCGTACGATGATAAGTAAGCGCAATACTGCAATGCGGGCACCCCGGCACAAAACCACACTCCGGGCAAATCATCATCCGAGAGAATCCCCTCCGGTTTAAAAACAAAATGCTTTGCTCCCGCCGTTCCAGCCGCAATCGCAACGCATCCACCAGCGGACGCGACAAGACCGATTGCCCACGCGTGTGCAGCACCTCCCGCTTCATGTCGAGAATCCGCAGGGTGGGCATCGCTCGATCATCCACCCGGGACAGCAGTCGGCTTATTCCATATTTCCCCGCCCGGACATTAGCCAAGGATTCGAGTGATGGTGTCGCCGATCCCAATACCGCCACAGCACCGGTCAAACTCGCCCGATAAACCGCCACATCGCGCCCATGGTAAAGCGGCGACTCGCCCTGCTTATACGAAGGCTCGTGCTCTTCATCCACTACGATGCATCGCAAATTGGGTACGGGAGCAAATATCGCCGAACGTGCGCCAACCACCAGTCGCGCCTCTCCCCGCGCCATCGCCATCCAGGCATCGAATCGCTCTCCCGCCGACAAATGACTGTGCCAGACCACTACGCGGGTGCCCATGTCTGCCAATCGTTGCCGAAGTCGGCCCACCGTTTGCGGAGTCAGTGCCACTTCCGGCACCAAGAAAATCGCTGAGCCCCCCGCGCTTAAAACTTCCCTGATCGCGCCAATATAGACCTCTGTTTTCCCCGACCCCGTTACCCCGTGCAGCAAATGCGCCCGGAAAGCACCATTGTTCAATTCGCACGTAATTGAATCTAACGCCGCCGACTGCTCCTTGTTTAATACCGGAGCCGTCGCGGCAATAAATTCACTCTCGCCTAATTCATCTTCGTAAACAGCCCGCTCAATCTGTTCGCCAATCTCGGCAACAATTCCGTTTTCGATCATCGTATCGCAACTCGCCGCACCGATTGATAGCCCTTTCAACGTCGTGCTCCGATCCACTGCCACAATCTGCCGAGACAAGAAATCGTACAACGCCGCCTGCTTCGGTGCCCGCTTTCGCAGTTTTGCCAACTCATCCGCTTCCAGTTTCCGAGCCAGCTTAAGCTTCTTTTGCACGACCACCCGCACCCCCTGCCTCACTGCCGCAGGCAAAGCAGTCTCCAATGCCGAATTCAGCGGAGCCGCGTAATAACTGGCCAGCCACTCTGTCAATTTTCTCAAATCCTCCGTGATGACCGGGGTATCATGGCATAACTGCAAAATGCTCTTAAGCGTCTCCGATGCCACCTGCCCTTCCCTTGCCGCCGCACCCCAGACAACCCCAAGCCGTGTCGAACGCCCCAGCGGAACCCTTACCAACTGCCCTGCGGTAATCTTCCCCCGCAATGCCTCCGGGATTGCATATGAATAAACCCGCCCTCCTCCGTCAAAAGGAAGAACCTCCACAATGGAATAATCGGGCTGGAGTGAAGACACTCAAACAAGGAATGATGACCTTGGTGAAATTGACAGAATATTTTTCATCGAATTTTATTCGCACTGAAAAAACTTGCTAAATTACCCTTAATCCGCACCTTTTTCATCGGGTTAACTAAACTACAAAATTAATTTAATTATCGCAGAATTAAGCTAACAATAATGGCTTCAAAAGTCTGTTTTCCGCAGGGAGCACTGTATCAATGCATTCCCGAGATAAAGCAGACAGCTGAATCCAATTCATACGCAATTTCATTATCCAACCCATACTATTATGAAAAATAAAACAAATATCGACCGGGACATTGTCCCATTCAAAAAATACAGTGTGATTTTCCAATGCGTTTCGGAAAATCGCGCCAATTGTGAAACATGCACTCCGATTGTTCTTGGGGGCACCTGGCCTGCCAGCAGCAAGGAGGCCGCCATCCGCATGGCCAAGGCTGCGCTGGGATGTGCTCGTGGCGAAGACCCATGCCGCACACAAACAAAAGACTGCCTGTGTAAACTCAAAGAGGCCCATGCAACTGAAGTATCTTCGTGAGGAGTTCACTTTCAGGATTTTTCCTGTGGGATTCCATTCAAGCAACATTCAGAATTATTATGTCACTAAAAATTACCGATCTCATTAACAAACCGGTCAATGCCATGTGTGCCACTGCTTTTAGCGTTGGCACCAGCAAAGTTGGCGAAGCAATCACCGATACTGCGCAGAATAACGCCGAACAGTTTCTCGGCATCATTACTCTCTACGCAGGTGCCGTTACCACTGTCCTTATCAGCGCATGGTGGATACTCAAGTGGATCACACTTATTTCCGTAAAATACCGTCGCTGGAAAAATCATCGTCCGCTCATAACCGAGGATGATCTTAAATAGGTATCATCAATGATGACATTACCATGAATCCGAACTGTATTTTCACTCATTTCACGGGACTTTATTAGAAATGCGACCTCATCCACAAACCAAATCCAAGATTCGAATAACAACCCTTGCCACCGATTCCGCCAACTATCTCGCCAACGTCGGATTACTGGGAATAGTTGGATTATCCCTGCTTATTCTCATCAATCCCTCCCGTGCCCAAACCATTGGTCTTATCAATATCTCTCTCACTAGCCTCTGGCTCTTGTGGAAGACTATTGTGGCTATCTATCTCAAACATTCACCTTGGATTAAATGATGATTATATAAATCCCAAAATAGCCGAATTTTATAATAAATTTACCAATATTTTAATCTTTTAATAATTAGGGTGTGTCATCAATTGACAAAGATGTGAATGAGTTATTACTGAGATGTCCATGGTAAGACGTTATGGATTAAGGAATGACCAATGGGATCGGATCAAGGATCTGTTGCCTGGAC
>JAITVQ010000197.1 GCA_031285745.1 Puniceicoccales bacterium
CGCCTTGTTTCTGTTGGTCACGCTGGGATGGCTATTGCAGCAGATACCTCTCGATTCGAATGCATTTGTCAGCTGGCTAAGGGACTCCGCTGAGTATTTTGACACCTTCAAACATCTGGAATCGTTTACCAGAGGCATCATTGATACCCAGTCCATTTTTCTCTTTGGCTCGGGTGCCTTGTTGGCCTTGGGATTAACATCATTAACCGTGGAATCCAAAGTCTGAACCCATGGCCCTGAGACTCGACGATTTCAAAATTGCCCGGCGCTGGAATGGATTCAACCGTTTCCTGCAAATTGTATTCAGTATCTCATTGATTTGGGGACTAAATTACCTGGCATCACAACCCAGATATCAAGCACGTTGGAATTTGGGTTCGGCAAAAAAGGAATCGTTATCGCAAGAAACACTCCAATACCTTGACGCCATCGGCAGACGTGCCCCGGAAACAATATCCAAGGACAATCCTTGGGTTCAGGTATTTGTTACACTGTCAGTCGACCCTGCAGACCCACATCCAGAATTAACAGGAACTTTCCTCAAGCAGATTAATTATCTCACAAAGGATGTTGCGTATGCCGCCGCGCAAAGCTCCAGGGGAGAATGGTTGAAGGTCGAATCAGCAGATCACATTAAGAATCGAGGTGTCTGGACAGAACTTGTGCGCAAATTCGGCGACCCCGGTAAGGAAGATGCGGCCCTGGCAGTTGTGTGTGGAGACCGATGCAAATATATTAGCATAACAGAATTGTTGGGAACCCGGACCACCGCCAAGGGTGACATTGAAATTAATGCCTTCCGCGGTGAACTGGTATTAATGAGCGCTATTCTTAGTGTGACGGATAAGAATGTTCCTATTGTATACCTTACCACGGGGCACGGTGAGATGTCGCTCAATGAGGCCAATGCATTAAGAGGGCTTTCCAAGTTGGAATTACAGCTTAGCTCAAGAAACCTTGAGGTGAAGCAGCTGAATTTAAACGAATTTAATGAAGTACCCACCAATGCCGCGCTAGTAATCATAGTTTCCCCGACTACCCCGTTTCGCCCACAAGAGGTTGAAAAATTGCGACGGTATATGCGGGAGAAAAAAGGCCGTTTGATCGCATTGGTCGATGTCGGATCTCAGCACGGACTAGACGATTTATTCTATGAATGGGGAATTCGTGTTGCCAATGCTTTCGTCTGCGAAACCTCGGAAGATCTGTTGACCCCCAACAAAGACATTTTGCTACGTGCCACAAAGTCCAGCCATGATCTTGTAAAGTTAATGCAAGGAACCAATGAAACAAATCCGGGGGTGGGCTTGGTAGTAGGACAGGCATGTCCAGTGGGATTCGATTTGGGTAGTCCAATTGATGAAAATTTGAAGGTCGAAGAGCTTGTTGCCAGTTCTGCTGCTTCATGGGGAGAAATGGACTATCGCCATCACACCTACAAATTTGACCCAGACAGAGGAGACATGCCAGGACCTGTCAGTGTAGTCGCAGTAGCCGAACGAGCCGCCGGATTAAAGCAGGGAATAAAGATTCCCGGAGAGCGCATGTTGGTCATTGGATCAAGTGATATCGTGGCAAATGCCCGCTTCGGGGAAGGGGTTAATCGATTTTTCCTTACCAATGCAGTAATGTGGATGCTCGACCGGGAATCGCTCCTCAATATCCCGCCCCGTCCACTGGCTGAGTTTAGATTAAATGCAAATCCTCCCGATTTAAACAGTGTCGCATGGCGTTTTCTGCTGGTGCCGGGAAGCGTGCTATTATTGGGCTTTTTTGTCTTCTTCTGGCGCCGAAACACCTGACAACACATTGCCATGCGTTTTAAAATTACACTGCTGCTGATCCTCGCGAATGTTGTCACATTCGGACTGATTTGGAAGTCGGAACGGGACAGAATGCGGCCTGTTGTAGCAGACATACCATTGTTTCCGGCAGGCATTCGGAGCATCTCTGTCAGCGGATCGGGCATTCCAAAGCCTTATTCGTTGGAAAGGTATCAGCGAGAATGGAAAATCACCAGCCCTTTTAAATGGGAAGCCAATGGCAATATGGTAAACAGCATTATTGAGGAGTTGAGATTTGTTCAGTTGGATAGAAGTTTTACCGTTGCAGAAGCGCAGGAGAGAGGCAACAGTCGGGCTGATTACGGATTGGAAAATCCTCAGGCAAAATTGATCGTAGCTGGCGAATCAGGATCTCCTGTTGAAATACAAATTGGCAGGCCTGCCACGGAGAATAACTCCGGGTGGGTTTTTCTTCTCACCGCAGATGAGCAAATTATTCCGGCAAGGATAAATCTTCTCATGAATTTGATGGTAACGCCCGAGTCGATGAGAGTCCCAAAGGTATTTTCATTGTCTGCCATAGAAGTGGGGCGAGTCGCTATCCATGTAATGTCAAATAATGAGGAAAAATCGACATTCTTGGAGCGCACATCTCGCCCGATTCCCGGCACAGTGGACGTTGAGCCGATTTGGCGATTTGAGGCTCCTATCAATGCCGATGTGAATGTTGGAATCCTGCAATCCTGGCTTAGCAAATTGGCCGAATTACGCTATGAGAAGTTTTTTGATAATACGCCAGAACGCCTCGAACAAACAGGCCTGGCCAGTCCAATAATGAGAATATCCCTGTTTGATGGACAACGGAAGGGACAGACACTTTTGATTGGTCAAAACGATCCAAACTCCGATCCCAAGGATCCGTCCTATTTTGCCAAACTCGAAGATAACATTGCCATATTCACAATCAAAGCTGCCGAAGTAAATACTTGGAGAAATGCCCAGCAGGTACTCCGGGAACGAAATTTTCTTAAATTTTATCCAGCTCTCTTAAGCGAAATAACCATCCATGATGGTGATAAATCACTGGTATTGCATCGACGGCAGGCAAACGACAAGGGAGCCACCGATAAACCGGCCAAAGCTACATCGAATGAATTTATTAACGCAGGAGATTGGATAATTCCTGTCATCCCGGGAACAACTGCGACTGTAACGATGGCAGCAGACCCGGATGTAATGAGTAATCTGATTGGAGAATTATTAAGCCTATCAGCGCATGATTTCCGCCCTGAAGAAGGCATGTCTGATGCACAGATAAAACTTAGTGCGGCATTCGTGAACGATGCACCTTCGGCAGAAGAATTAAAAGCGCTCAACTTTGACACACCTGTTCGCAAAGTTGAACTTGTGTTTACCGAAGGGCCTTCGATCACTTTGCTCATTGCATCTCCCGTGGATAGTCGAACTCCGTTTCACGCCAAACTTGCAGATAAGCCTTCGGTATACTCCATCCGGGGAATCATTGTTGACCAACTTTCCGTTGACCCCAACCAATATCGCCAGCGATTGGTTGAGCAGATTCCGGCAAACACTCAAATCGTAGCCTTGAAGATATCTGATCTCGTCACAGGAAAAGTTTTAATAGACGAGCGTCGCCCCGGACTGGAAACCACATGGGAAAATGCTTTAGCTGAGCGCAACGAACAAAACAGAAAAGAGCTTCTGGGTCTTTTGGCGGCGCTTCAGACAATCAAAGCTGAGAAATTTATTCCGGATGCATTTTCAATGGATTTCACCACAAACTATTTGAATAGCACTACCAAAGAAGGTTGGCGTTATAAATTGGAAATCAGCCTGCGGACAACTTCAAGCACTACGGATGAGACAAAAACCTGGTTTCTAACCAAACGTCTGGGAGGAACGGGACAATATATGGGAAGCCCGGCCCAAGGTTGTATTTTTCAAATTCAGCAATCACTGATCGATGCGATTTTTCCAGTAACCTTCGGGAAAGATCACGGGTTGGAAATCCCGGAGATCAAACAACCAGAAGAGCTACCCCCTCCTGAGACTTCTATCACAAGATAGCAAAAGAAGAAATAATCATGGATTTTTAGCCATGGCTTGTTCGTAATCCGCCATGACAACCGGCATCAATTTTTGTAAGTTGGCTATACGTGTAGAATCGGAGGGATGTGTTGAGAGAAATTCCATTGTGGATCCTGAGGATTTCTCGGACATGCGCTTCCAGAATGTGACTGCAGCTTGGGGATTATAACCAGCTTTTGCCATAATTCGTAGACCGATTTCATCAGCCTCGCTCTCATGCTTCCGGGAAAAAGGTAATATTGCGCCATATTGGGTGGTATAGCCATACGCTGTTCCAACAAGCGTCTGCAATGTCTGGCTCTGATTTTGCATAGCTAGGTCAGCAATCACAGCGCCACCCTGTGCCAATGCTTGATGTGACGCCCGTTCATTTCCATGTCGCCCGATTACATGCGATACCTCGTGGCTCATTACAACCGCGATCTCGTCATCACTCTGGAAGAGCGAAAATATTCCCGTGTTAAAGGCCACCTTTCCTCCAGGCATTGCAAATGCATTGGCAGTATCGTCCTGGATGACGACAAACTCCCATTGTTCAAACACAGGCAAAGATGCATCTTCCTTCCGAGCCTGCTCCACAATGCGTTGTCCAACGCGTTTAAGTGAAGCCAGTTTTTCAGGATCACTAGCCTGCTGTGTCTTGATTTTACCAAACTCTGTCGCGGCCGCAGTATCCAATTCTGACTCGGAAAAGAAATTCACCTGCTGGCGTCCGCTAACAGGAACAGTCCGGCAACCTGTAAACATGCAGGCACAAACGATTATGCCCAAAAGGGAAAAAACTATAGAGAAGCGGCACATGAGTTTTCCTATGGCGATTTTTTAAAGAGAAGTAAAAACCGACAATGAAACCAACCTGTTTATTGTTTTCTATGAAACCTTCACTTCCACTGAATCTGGAGACGACGCAGTGTAATATTTCGCATAAGCTTTGTCTCCTGTGTTCGTGTAATAGCGGGCAACCTTGAGTCCAATCTGATTTAAGACAGCTCCAAAAACAGGCACCTTCGACTCCTGCAATCGGCGCAAATTTGATTTGATAAAGCATCGCTTGACGGTGTTAAAACGAACAACGTAGATAACACCATCCACTTGAGGCAAAAGATTGAGCGAGTCGCTAACAGCCCCAACAGGGGGTGAGTCAATGAATATACGATCATACCGCTCTTTCAATTCTGAAACCATGTCCGCAAACCGGCGGCTATTCAAAATTTGGGTCGGGTTTTTACAAGAGGCCCCCACAGGCATGACGTCCAAATTAGGAACTACATCGTGATAAATTGAATCCTCCAATGAAACTCCACCCTGTAGATATCGTGTTATTCCCTTGTCACCTTCTAACTCGAGGGTTTTTCCGATAGCAGGCATGCGCAAGTCCGCATCCAAAACCAAGACGCGCTCGCCATGCATGGCAAAAGTCATCGCCAGATTTGTAGTCACAAAAGACTTCCCCTCGCTGGGTGTCGTGCTGGTCGTCAAGATTGTCTTGGCGGTACGGGCAACTTCGTTGATTTTTAATGCCGAATATATAGCCCTGAAACCTTCCACCGTTGGTCGATCTTCACCTGAGGCGACAACACGAGCTTTTTGAAAAGAAGATAGCTTTCTAGCCACAGGCAGAATGCCAACCAGCGGCAATCCCAAGAAACCCTCAATATCCGCTGCTGATTTCACTCGATCATCCAAAAACGCCAGTATGAAAATAATCCCACATCCAAGAAGTATCCCCACCCCAAAACCAACAGCTCCCATTTTTAAATAATTCTTGTTGATGGGGCGATTACTCGTCAGAAATGCTTTTTCCAAAATGTTTATGGTAGGTGCCGCGGCCCCACTAACTTTCATTTTCTCTGTTTCGTAATTGCGAACAAGTATTGATTTGAGCCCTTCTGCATCGAGGATTTTCTTTTCGAGCATCTCCAGCTCACTCACAGAACTATTCAGTGCTACAATTTGAGCCTCTTTTTCTTTTACCCGCTCACTGGATAATTTGTAACTATTTTGGGTCGAATGATAGTTCTGTTCGATTTTTGCTTCTGCAGCAGCAACTGCAGCTGCCCTTTCCTTGGTGGCCTGCTCAAGCATTTGCATTGCCTCAATCAATCTGGGATGAGATTCGGTGTATCTAGGCTTCAACCCACTAACATTGATAGATTGCTTCGAAACCTCTGCGTCCATTGCAGATACCCGTTCATTAGAAGAAATAGCCGCCATGTTGGTCGTTGGAAGACCATTCTCCTTTAGAGACTGCATTTGCTTCCAAAGCGACTCCGCATCCTCTGCATTCTTACGATCATTATCCCTAAGTTGCACCAAATTGGAAAGTTCTGAGCGAGCCGTATCCATCTTTGTAGTAAGTGTCAAAATACCTTCGCTCTGTATTAATGCGGCCTTTTGCTTGTACATATCCTCAATTTCATCCTGCTTCTGCTTTATCTGAACCCCCATTAGCTCAATCAACGGAGTCACAACATTCTGTCGTTTATCAATATTGTATTTGTAAATTTCATCCGAGAAATAATCTGTTAGCCTTGTAGCAATGTCCGGATCCGTGTGCGTATAGCTGATGTAAGCAATAAGAGTCTGGCGCTGGGGTTTTACATCATAACATTTGGCAATTACGTCTATATCGCGCAAAGGACCTGTAAGAATATTTCCATCCTGATACGGTTCCAGCACTCTTTTCTTCTCCTCCTGACTCAGCCGTTGAGATACCTTGTTCATAATAGCAGTACTTTTCATAATCTCAACCTGAGTCATAAAATCTTCATTGCTAATCACGTTATCAAGCGAAGTTGAGGAGGCTCTCTGCGCATCGGGAGCCAGATCTACAGGAGTACGGTACACCTGCAACTTGGCGGCAGCCATCCATTCAGGAGTGGTATTGGCAGTATAGATTATAACACTCGAAACACAGACAAATACCGCCAGGACAAGGTACCAGAACCGTTCTCGTACCATGATAAGATAATCCTGTACGCTCCTTGGCTGTCCTTGGCCTCCATGCTCGGGACCAGTTCCATATCCTCCATATCCGGCACCATAATATCCTCCGTAATAGTTCTGTGGATACGCTGTCCCGTAAGACTCCGGATGGTTGGGAGGCGTCTGTTCGTGCAAAGGTGAATTAGCCATGGTAACTTCGTTAAATTCAGAAATGTTACTATATTACACTGTCTTCTACGTAGATCGCATCATCTTCGATTAGATAAACATCCGGGGCCTTCCCACTATCGATATCTGCAAGATTTTTGGTTGTTGTAGTTTGTTTTCCATCAACAACTCGCCTGATTTTCACATCTGTACGGGAAGCACGTGGTTGCAGCCCCCCGGCGATGGCAATAGCCCGAGATAGAGTTAAATCTCCTTCAAAAGGAAAAGGAACTGGCCCCGCACGATTTACAAAACCATGAACATATACCTGCCTGGGTGCATACTCCTTAATGATGATAGTAATCTGTGGATCCTTAAAATACTCACGGTATTTTTCGGTGATAAGTTCTTTGGCCCCTTGCACCGTTAGTCCGCCAACTTTTACTTGGTTAATGAGATTTAAATTAATATAGCCATCTTGTGAAACTCTCGTTTCAGTTCGGTTTTCCGGCTCCAGATACATTTCAATATACAGCGTATCCCCGGGATGTAAGGTATATGTTGGGTTAGTTCCCATCGGGCGACTCTGTTCAGGCCTGGAGTCTACCACAAGATCTTGCGTTGAACCTCCTGTGCATCCTGTAAGGATAAGAGAGCTCAAAAGCAGAAGCACCGAGAAAAGAACTGAAGAACGAGTCATGTGTTAACGAAAGATATATTTTGAGACAAAAAAGGAGGAAGGGTTCTAGCCTTCCTCCTTTTTTTGCACAGCAAAAAACTTAGTATTTTACTGAGGCAGTCAATGCGACCGTGTTTATGCTATAATCTGCAATACGATCCGAATCATTATTCGTGAAATTATATCCCAGCGAAATGCGCCAGTATTTATTCGGCAGGAAAGAAATCCCAACCCCGGCTGTAGTAATTTGGTCAGTTCCAGTACTGGGGACTTCGAATTCCTGATACGAATACCCTACATTGGCATTGGCTTCCCATTGTTCACTAATGGAATAAATTCCATTGAGGTTTACAAATGTATTGGTAATCCCTTGCGCACTTCCACCCACTTCAAATCTTCTTCCTGCTTCAATAGAAGCCGCCAGTTTTTCAGTAACCTGATAATCAGCAGCTAGAGAGAAATTAAATGTAGCTCCAGAATCATCCCCTCCCGCCATTTCTCTATCCTTAAATTTTTGATAACCCACACCAAGGTTTGTCCGCAGATTAATTTTTTCGGTCAATGCTCCTCTCACCGTAACGCCCGCGAAATGGACTTCCTGGTGCCCGGGATCTGGGCTACCTGCTATAGACGCCCGATCGATATCCGTATATGTATACTGATAGGTTAGACCTGCATTAATTTTGTCAGTAACGGCATACAACCATGTCACTGGGATAGCATACGTTGCCTGATCATTGAATATACTACGATAATTACGGAACGTGAAAGATTCATATTTAAATCCAGCTTCCAAGCTACTCTTCTCGGTCAACTTGTAACCAAGCATAATTCCGCCTCTGTAATAATTACGCTCCACAACATCACCATCGATAGATACGGTGTTGTCATTTTGGGCAGTTTGCTCAAATCCACCCGTAATTTCAACAGAGAGCGCACTTCCAGCATCATACTTGTAAACTGCGCTAACAATCGCAAGCTGGGTATTCAGCTGGTCGTTATCAACAAAAGCTAACAGGTTTTCCTGCGCTTTGATCGTTAAGCGATTATTACTTTCGCGACCAATGTCGATTTGAACACCAGGGGAAATATTGAATACGACATCGTCAGTCTTATTATGAGTGGCATAAATGTTATCAACGTACCGAATTCCGGCATCGCAGACAAAATATGCGCATGCGTTGTCACCTAGATCAAGAAGGGGGGAAGCCGCTTGAGCAATGCCCAAGGTACCTCCGATAAGAGGCAAAAGCGCTAAAGCTTTGAGAGGGGAGACAGATTTCATGAAATGAGAGTCGACGGTTTTTGGGGATTTAGGTTTTCAGTTTTGGCAGTTTATATGCGTAACTTCAAGGTAAAAACAAACCAGTCATGTTATTTTTTGAAAAACAACATGACTGGTCGATAAATAATCTCAAGATTGTTCAGCTGGCAACTCATTCAACCCACCACCGAACGAGCTGATCTTCAACCTGCGATAAGTAGGCAATCCTGTTCCTGCGGGGATAAGGTGACCCATGATAACATTTTCTTTGAAACCAGTGAGCGCATCCTGCTTGGCTAGTGTTGAGGCATCAGTAAGAACACGTGTGGTTTCTTGGAATGAAGCTGCTGAGATGAAGGATTCCGTTTCAAGCGAAGCCTTGGTAATACCCAAAAGAATAGGCTCAAACTCGGCTCCCTTTCCACCAGCATCTTCAATTTGTTGATTTTTCTTGATCAACGCATGTCGGTCTACCTGCTCGCCCCAGAAATGATCCGTATCGCCAGGTTCCGTAATACGGACCTTGCGGAGCATGCGAGCAATGATGATTTCAATGTGCTTATCGTTAATGGTAACGCCTTGCAGGCGATACACCTTTTGAATTTCCGTAATCAGGTAATCCTGAACTGCTGTATTGCCAAGAATTTCCAAAATCTCGTGAGGATCCCCTGCTCCTTCTGTGAGGTGCTGGCCCTTCCGAACACGGTCTCCTGCGTGAACCACAATATGTTTTCCATGCGGAATGAGATGTTCCTCCTGGTTTCCTTCTTCATCGGTAACCACCAGTTTTTTCTTGCTGCGAACAGTACCTTCAAAGGAAACAACTCCTTCAATTTTGGCCATTTCCGCGGCGTCCTTGGGACGACGAGCCTCAAAAAGCTCAGCAATACGTGGCAAACCACCCGTAATGTCTTGAGTCTTCGATGCCTGACGGGGAGTCTTTGCAAGCAAGGCACCGGGATTGATTTTATCGCCTTCCGAAACCGCTACCTGCGCACCAACCGGAATAGCATGCTCTGCAACAACCTTCCCTTCTTGTCCAACAATCTGAACAGTAGGATTAAGGTCTTCCTTGTGCTCAATAACGACAGTAGCAACACGTCCAGAGGACTCATCAAACTCACGTTTGATGGTAACACCTGGAATCATGTCACGGAATGCCACGACACCCGCCTTTTCGGCAAGAATCGGCACATTATGGGGGTCCCAACGTGCCAGAATATCACCACGCTTGATGGTACCACCATCCTTTACAGAGAGGATCGAACCAATGACAATGTTGTACTCTTCGAGAATGTTTTCCTTGTCGTTGGAATCCCTGACAACAATCGAACCGTTTTTATTGAGAACGATGATGATATTATCGCCGATCTCGACATAGCGGATTCCTTGGAATTCGATAATTCCACCATTACGAACCCGGATTTCCGGATTCTTTAAAACCTGATTCGCAACACCCCCGATGTGGAAGGTTCGCATGGTCAGCTGAGTTCCAGGCTCACCAATGGACTGTGCTGCAATGATGCCGATGGCAGTTCCCCGTTCAACCAGTTTACCGGTAGACGGGTCAATTCCGTAGGCCTTGGCAGGAATGCTGTTCACCTTCATGTGGGTGAGCGGCGACATGATTTTCACACGCTCAATGCCTACGCTTTCGACCTTCTGCCCAGCTTCTTCAGAAATAAGCTCCCCGGCCTTAACAATAATCTCGTCAGGATTGAGCGGATTTTTGACGTCGTCACAGGCACATCGTCCAACGATGCGTTCCGAAAGCTTTACGATTTCATCGTCACCCTCATAGAGGGCGGCCTTCCAGACACCGTCACGGTTGCCATCATCGACCTCAGTGACGATAACGTCCATAGCAACATCACACAGTTTACGTGTCATGTACCCGGCATCAGCGGTCTTGAGCGCCGTATCCGCCAATCCCTTACGAGCACCGTGTGTGGAATTGAAGTATTCCAAGACCGACAGTCCGTCACGGAAAGACGAGAGAATCGGACGTTCAATAATTTCACCGTTAGGCTTGGCCATCAGTCCGCGTGCTCCGCAAAGCTGGCGGACCTGCTGCTTATTACCACGGGCCCCGGAGTCCATCATCACGTACACTGGATTGATGAGCCAGCGACCTTCATTACGCGGGTCATTGGTGATTTTTCCTGCACGTGTCGCGGAAGTTTCCAATGTTTTGAAAACCGACTTGGCAATCTCGTCCGTTGTGCTGGTCCAGATATCCACCACCTTGTTGTAACGTTCGCCGGTGGTAATAATCCCCTTCTTGTATTGGGACTCGACTTCGTCGACCTTGGCACGTGACTTTTTGATGATATCAACTTTCCCGGCAGGGAAAATCATATCTCCGATTCCGATCGAAATCCCTGCGCGTGTCGCGACCTTAAAACCAATTTCCTTGAGGGCATCAAGCACCGGAACCGAGCCTTCCTTGCCCACCAGTTTGTAGGTGGCCAAGATCAGATCACCAATCTGCGACTTCTTGACCGGAAAATTGGCAAAGCCCATTTCCTTTGGCCAAATTGTATTGAAAATAATACGACCAATCGTGGTGCGGATAAGTTTCTTATCAGGATTACCGTAAGTTGTCTTTCTTCCGTAGTCCGGATTGAGATAATCCACCCAATCGTGGAAATGGAGAGCACCTTCCATTTCGGCAAACTGTGCTTCCTGCGCATTCGCGATAACCGGAATACGTGCTTCCTTGGCAGGTTTGTCCGTCGGCTCGTAGGTAAGGTAATACGAACCAAGCACAATATCCTGGGAAGGAGTAAGAATTGGCTTTCCGCTGGAGGGTGAAAAGATGTTGTTCGTCGACATCATGAGGAGTTTGCACTCCATGATCGCCTCGCTCGAAAGCGGAACGTGAACAGCCATTTGGTCCCCGTCGAAGTCAGCGTTGTATGCAGTACAAGTCAGTGGGTGCAAGCGAATTGCATCACCTTCAATTAGCACTGGTTCAAACGCCTGGATCGAAAGTCGGTGCAATGTAGGCGCACGATTCAGAAGCACAGGATGCCCCTTTGTAACTTCTTCGAGAATATCCCATACTTCAGGGGATTTTTTCTCGATCATCTTACGGGCACCGCGAACAGTATGAACGAAACCAAGCTCCTTAAGGCGTCGAATAATAAACGGCTCAAAAAGTACCAACGCCATCTTCTTGGGAAGACCACACTGGTGAAGCTTCAGCTCAGGCCCGATCACAATCACAGAACGGCCTGAATAGTCGACACGCTTTCCGAGCAAATTCTGGCGAAAACGTCCCTGCTTGCCCTTGAGCATATCAGAGAGCGATTTCAATGGACGATTGCCTGCACCAGTTACTGGGCGGCCATGACGGCCATTATCGAACAACGCATCAACCGCTTCCTGCAGCATGCGTTTTTCGTTATTGATGATAACGTCGGGAGTCTTCAACTGAAGAAGGCTGCGCAACCGGTTGTTACGGTTGATTACACGACGATAAAGGTCGTTCAGGTCCGACGTGGCAAAGCGACCACCCTCGAGAGGAACCAACGGGCGCAGATCCGGCGGGATGACAGGCAGGGTCTGCAAAACCATCCACTCAGGCTTGTTGCCTGAATCAATGAAGCCTTGGATAACTTTTAAGCGACGGGAGATTTTCTTCTTAATTTGCTTTGAGCGCGTATTGTGAATTTGCTCCTGCAATTCCACCACGATCTGCTGCAAATCCATCTTTGCCAGAAGATCACTCAGCGCTTCTGCCCCCATCTTGGCAACAAATGCATCGTCCCCGTATTCGGAAACAGCCTGCTGATATTCCGCTTCAGTCAGGATTTGCTTAATCTCGAGTGGAGTTTTGCCTGAATCGACTACCAAGTACTTTTCGTAGTAGATAACCGACTCCAAGTGGCGGGCGGTCATATCGAGCAGCAAGCCAAGGCGACTGGGCATCGACTTGAGGAACCAAATGTGGGACACCGGCACCGATAGCTCAATATGCCCCATCCGCTCGCGGCGAACACGGGAAACTGTTACTTCGACACCACAACGGTCACAAACCACGCCCTTAAACTTAATGCGTTTGTACTTTCCACAGGCGCATTCGTAATCGCGAACAGGTCCGAAGATTTTCTGACAGAAAAGTCCGCCCGGTTCCGGCTTGAAGGTACGGTAGTTGATGGTTTCGGGGTTTTTTACCTCGCCCTTGGACCATGAACGAATCGTATCCGGTGCAGCAATGGCGATGGAAACATAGTCGAAAGACTGTTCCTTTTCGGAAGCGAGCAAGTCAGAGGTTTCTGCGTTTATCATGTGTATGGCTCCGAAGCAGTGTTATTGAATTGTGGCAGGTTGCGTCTGGAAACCGAAGCTTTCGGCATTGCCCAGGCGAACATCGAGACAGAGTGCCTGCATTTCCTTCATCAATACGTTGAAGGATTGCGGCGTACCGGCAGAGAGACTGTTGTCGCCCTTCACCAGTTGCTCGTAGATTTTCGTACGACCTGTAACGTCGTCCGACTTGACGGTTAGGAGTTCCTGAAGGGTGTAGGCAGCACCATAAGCCTCAAGCGCCCAAACTTCCATTTCCCCGAGGCGCTGTCCGCCGTACTGGGCTTTACCACCAAGCGGCTGTTGAGTAATGAGACTGTAAGGACCAACCGCACGGGCGTGAATCTTGTCTGCGACAAGGTGGTTCAGCTTCATCATGTAGATGTAGCCAACGACGACATCCTGGTCAAACGGCTCGCCAGTGAGACCGTTGAAAAGAAGTGTCTTTCCACTCTCAGGCAGTTCAGCCTTCTTGAGATATTCCCGGATCTTGCTTTCCGGTATGCCGTCAAAGATAGGTGTCGCCACCTTGAGACCGAGCTTCTTACAAGCCCAACCCAAGTGCGTTTCCAACACCTGTCCGACGTTCATTCGTGAGGGAACCCCCAACGGGTTCAGACAGATATCGATCGAGGTGCCATCAGGCAGATAAGGCATGTCTTCGACAGGAACGATGCGAGCAACGACGCCCTTGTTTCCGTGACGTCCAGCCATCTTGTCCCCGACCTGAATCTTGCGCTTGGCCGCGACATAAACTTTTACGTTTTTGATCGCGCCACCTTCGTCTTCACCAGCCTCGATACCTTCCACCTTGCGACTGCGCTCGGTTTCGAGATCGTCAAAGCGGTGCTGGTAGTTCTCTACAATCTCCATGATCTTGATCTTCACCGGCGAGGGATCGATCTGAATATGGCGGGACACCGAAGCCAGACGGCGGAGCAGTGTCTTGGTGATCTTGCGATTGGCAGGAATGATTACTTCACCGCTTTCACCGTTGATCACATCCAAGGGAATCTTTTCCCCGAGTAGAATATTGGAAAGCGATTCCGTGAGGTCATCACGAAGGCGGTCTGCCTGGGTGCGATACTCTTCATTTACCTTCTTGAGCTGACGGCGCTGGTCGGAAGGCGAGAGTTTTTCAGCATCCTTGTCGACGCGACTGGACACCTTGACGTCCATGACAATTCCGTAAATGCCGGAAGGCACCACGAGGGACGTATCCTTCACGTCAGCCGCCTTTTCACCGAAGATGGCACGCAGCAGTTTTTCTTCCGGTGCTAGTTCGGTTTCGCTCTTCGGGGTGATTTTCCCGACGAGAATATCGCCAGGCTTCACTTCCGCACCGATGCGGATAACCCCATCGCGATTGAGGTTCTTCAAGGCTTCTTCACCGACATTCGGAATATCCCGGGTGATTTCTTCGGGTCCAAGCTTTGTGTCACGGGCGGTGACTTCAAATTCCTCAATGTGGATGGACGTAAACACGTCGTCCTTCAAAACACGTTCGCTCAACAGAATCGCGTCTTCGAAATTATATCCATTCCAAGGCATGAAGGCAACCAGCACGTTGCGACCCAAGGCGAGTTCGCCATTGTCCGTTCCGGCACCGTCGGCAATAACCTGCCCTGCCTTGACCTTTTGCCCCTTTTTGACAACGGGCTTTTGGTTGAAACAGGTTGCCGCATTGGAACGAAGGAATTTGCGGAGATCGTGAATATAAAGTCCCTTCTTGGGATCGCTCTTCGACTTCTTGTCGAGATTGCCAGGTGATTTGCCATCCGGGGTCACAACGATGCGTTTCGCATCAACCTGGGCAACGATACCGTCACCCTCCGAAAGCACCACTGTCTTCGAGTCCGAAGCAATTCGATGCTCAATACCGGTTCCAACAAAAGGAGCCTCGGTCTGGAGCAACGGTACACCTTGGCGTTGCATGTTCGAGCCCATGAGCGCACGATTGGCGTCGTCGTGCTCAAGGAAGGGAATCAACCCTGCTGCAACAGAAACAACCTGCTTGGGAGACACGTCCATGTAATCGACATCCTTCGGGTCGACTTCCAAGACTTCGTCACGATAGCGAATCGCAACACGTCCGATAAAATTACCCTTCTCGTCCACCTCTGAGTTGGCCTGGGCTACCTTGTAGCTTTCTTCCTGGTCGGCAGTCATGTACTCGACCTTGTCAGTCACGCGACTCTTCTCGACTTTGCGATAGGGAGTTTCGATGAAGCCAAATTCGTTGACGCGGGCGTAAGTCGAAAGCGAGTTGATAAGACCGATATTCGGACCTTCCGGTGTTTCAATCGGGCAAATACGACCGTAGTGCGAGGGATGCACGTCGCGGACCTCAAAGCCGGCACGATCACGATTAAGACCACCGGGTCCGAGTGCAGAGAGACGACGCTTGTGGGTCAATTCAGCCAGAGGATTAATCTGGTCCATGAATTGCGAAAGCTGACTGCGTGCAAAGAAATCACGGATGACCGTGCTCAGCGCCTTCGGGTTGATGAGTTTTTGCGGAGTAACGGTGTCGACACTCTGGTCGTACATCGACATACGCTCACGCACCAAGCGCTCGGTGCGGGCAAGACCCAAACGGCACTGGTTGGCCAACAACTCACCGACATTACGGATACGGCGGCTGCCCAAGTGGTCGATATCGTCGATGATACCATCCCCACCCTTGAGGCGGCAAAGATACTTGGTGGCCTCGACAATATCCTCGGGAGTAATCGTACGCACTTCGAGATCCGTCTTAAGCCCAAGTTTCTGGTTGAGCTTGTAGCGGCCCACACGACCGAGGTCGTAACGCTTGGCGTCCTGGAAGAGGCGCTTCAGCAAGGCACGGGCATTCGGAATTGTCGGCGGCTCACCCGGGCGGAGTTTCTTGTAAATGTCCTTGAGCGCTTCCTCCTCGTTGCGGGTCGGGTCCTTCTTCAGCGAGCGAATAATGGCGCTATCGTCAACGGAAGTATCAATGACGTGAAGTGTTCCAATGCCGATTTTCTCGATTGAGCGAACAATGGTTTTGGTCAACGGCTCAAATGCGCGGGCCAGCACAATGCCCTTCTCGGCGTCAACGATATCCTCAACGAGGACATACTTGGAAATGTCCTCAATATCGAGGGCTTTCTTGATTTTGATATCCTCGGGCTTGTAGAAAAGATTCAGGATATCGTTGTCCGCGCTGTATCCGAACGCACGCAAAAGCGTTGTGACAAGGAAACGGCGGCGGCGACGGCGACGGTCAAGGTAAACGTAAAGGAGATCCTGCTGGTCAAATTGGACTTCGAGCCAGGTACCGCGATCAGGAATGATGCGGAAGGAGTGCAGCATCTTTCCACTGGTATGCGGAGCCTCTTCAAAGCAAATGCCGGGGCTGCGATGGAGCTGGCTTACCACGACACGCTCGGCGCCGTTGACGATGAATGAGCCGCTTTCGGAAATCATGGGAACTTCTCCCATGTAAATTTCCTCGTCCTTGATGTTGTCTTCCTCGCGAAGGCGAAGCTTCAGGAAAAGGGATATCGAATAGGTAGTGCCTTCCCGGATACACTCCATTTCGGAATTTTTCGGACCGACCAGATTGTAGCTCACATATTCGAGCGTGCAGCGGCCATCATAACTTTCTATGGGGAAAATTTCCTTAAATACCGCTTCCAAGCCGGCATTCTTCCGCTGTGTTTGCGGAGTGTCCTTTTGCAGAAACTCCATGTAGGAGTTGATCTGGTTTTCAATGAGGTTCGGGGGAGGAATGACTTCCCGCAGTTTACCGAAGTTGATGCGCTCGGACATGTGTCAGTGGACTTGATGGGATTGCGGTCGGGTGGAAGGAAAGAACAATGATTTAGCCGAAAAACGGCTTAAAGCAGTAATGCGGACAAGGCTAAGCCCTGTCCGCGTACTGTAGCTGGTAACTTGGTTGGAAACCAAGGGATTACTTGATCTCGACCTTGGCGCCGGCTGCTTCGAGCTTTTTCTTGATCTCGGCAGCTTCGTCCTTGGAGGCGCCTTCCTTGACAGGCTTGGGTGCGCCTTCGACCAGGTCCTTGGCTTCCTTGAGGCCAAGTCCGGTGATTGCGCGAACTTCTTTGATGACGTTGATGGCGCTGGCACCTTTTTCGACGAGGATGACGTCGAATTCGGTTTTTTCTTCCGCAGCAGCGGCACCGGGAGCGGCAGCGACAACGGCGACAGGAGCGGCAGCGGAAACGCCCCACTTTTCTTCGAGTTCCTTGACGAGGGCCGCAGCATCCATGATGCTGAGGTTGCTGAGGAACTCAATGACTTGTTCTTTTGTAACGGATGACATGATTTTTGGTTTCCTTGAAGGGTTAGCGTTCGATTGGAACGTTTAAAGGCATCGTGGCCTCTAACTGGTTTCGTTGGATGTTTTTGCACCGGAACCACCAGCATCCTTGCAGATACCATTGGTTCCGGAAAGTGTTTAGGCAGCTTTTCCTTCTGCTTTTTCGTTTTTCGCCACAAGGATGCGGACGATCTGGGAAGCAGGAGTGCTGAGAAGAGAGAGTATCTGCGCACGGATGCCATCGAGCGAGGGCAGCTTGGAGAGTGTCTCGATATCAGTCTTGGACAGTATTTTTTCGTCCATCACCCCGACCTTGACTTCCAGCTTGGAGTTGGCCTCGAAGAATTTCACAATCACCTTGGCTACGCCGGGAGGGTTGTCGCCTCCGGTGATGAGGGCGGTGTGCCCTGTGAGATGCTCGCCGAGGTCAGGCAGGTTGGCCTGCTTGGAGGCGATGTTGAAAATGCTGTTTTTAACGACGTGGTACTCGGCACCATGTTCACGAAGCTGCTCGCGGATGCTGGCAGCGTCCTGTACGGTTACCCGGGTGAAGTCAGCCAGCAGGAGATACTTCGATTTGGCCAGATGAGAGGCCACCTCGTCGATGAGAAGTTGTTTTTCTTGACGCATGTTTGTGTGTCTCCCTTAGGCGGCAGTGGCTGCAGCGGTGTAAGGTTTAATGTCGAGCTTGATGCCGGGGCTCATCGTCGAGCTCAGCGTGAGCGACTTGATGAATTTACCCTTGAAGCTTTCCGGCTGGGCCTTGACCAGCGAGGAAAGAGCGGCCTCAATGTTGGTCACAAGGTCGGCAGCGGCAAAGGAACGCTTGCCCACGATGATCGAGACATTGGCTGTCTTATCCATCTTGAATTCGACACGACCTGCCTTCACTTCCTTGATGGTCTTGGGAATATCGTCGGAAACTGTGCCGCTCTTGGGATTCGGCATCAGGCCGCGAGGACCAAGCACACGGGCAACCTTGCGAACGGAGGCCATCGCGGAGGTTGTGGAAATGGCGACGTCGAAGTCCATCCATCCCCCGTTGATCTTGTCAATGATGTCGTTCAATCCGGCGAATTCAGCGCCAGCGTCGAGCGCAGCCTGGGCATTCTCGGTGAAGACGACGACTCGGACATTTTTGCCGCTGCCATTGGGCAGCGCGACAGTGCCACGCACCATTTGGTCCGATTGTTTGGGATCGACGCCGAGATTGGCCGAAACCTCAACGGTCTCGTTGAATTTCGACGCGGGCATCTTGCTGAGAAGCTCAGCAGCCTGGGCCACGGTGTAGGTAGCTTCCAGATCCGCCTGCTTGGCGGCGGCGCGATAGCGTTTTGATTGTTTTTTTGCCATAACGACTTTTTAGGTCTCCTGCTTTTGCAGTGGTTGGTTTTAGTTTTAGTGAGGCACGTTGCCGTGCCCCGAAAGTTTATCCGACAACTTCGATCCCCATCGAGCGGGCGGTACCCTCGATCATGCGGGCAGCAGCCTCGGGATTGGCGGCATTCAGGTCCTTCTTCTTCATTTCCACGATTTCCAGCAATTGCTTGCGGGTCACCTTGCCGACTTTGTCGCGGTTGGGCACCCCGGAGCCGCTTTCGATCTTGGCAGCCTTTTTCAGGAGCACGGAGGCAGGCGGCGACTTGAGGATGAATGTGAAGGATTTATCCTGGTAAACGGTGATGATTACCGGGAGGATAAGTCCAGCCTGGTCCTTGGTCCTGGCATTGTATTCCTTACAGAATGCCATGATGTTGACGCCCTTTGCGCCGAGCGCAGGGCCAACGGGAGGAGCTGGATTGGCGGCGCCTGCGGGAAGCTGCAGACGGATTTCACCGACGACTTTTTTAGCCATTGTGGTTCTTCTTTTGTTTGTTTTTTAAAGTGATTATTCGGCCGCGGCACGTTCAACCTGCCAGAACTCCAGTTCCACAGGAGTGAAGCGACCAAAGATGGAAACGGATACTTGGAGTTTTCCCCTCTCGCTGTCGACAGCCTCGATGATCCCCGTCATATTGGCAAACGGGCCATCGGTGATTTTGACTTCTTCACCGATATTAAAGACGATCTTGGGAACTGTCTTGCCTTCTGCTTCCTCGACCTGCTTGAGAATACGGTCTATTTCCGTTTGCTTCAACGCAGTCGGTTCGTTGCCACCGATAAACCCGATTACCCCCTGGACATTGCGGACGAAGTACCACGGCTTTTGCAGCACCTTGCCGTTGTCGTCGTAAAGCCTCATCTGGACAAAGATGTAGTTGGGATACAACTTCCTGACCTTGGTGGTTTTCTTGCCGCTGCGGGTTTCCGAAACCGTTTCGCAGGGCATAAGCACCCGGTCACTGAGGGGGCGTCCGGGAGGCGGCGCAAAGAATTCCGCCATCTCCTCCACCTCGATAAACTTATCCAAGTACTTCTTAACCTTGCCCTCCATATTGGACAAGGTCTGGATGGCGTACCAACGGAAATTGGAAGGAAAGTCGGATTGAGACATGCGCTTGCGTTACCGGAAAAATCCCAAGGAGATGAGATTATTGGGTTATGAAATGCGTCACAAAACGCACAAGCTCATGCATGGAGAAGTCGAAAACAAACACGCATACGGAGAGAATGGCGATTGACACCACCACTACAAGGGTTGACTGCGCCAACTCCTTCGGGGTCGGCCAAATCGCCTTAACCCAGACTTCCGAGACTGTTTCGTTCCAAAACTGACGAGCTTTGCTTAAGAATGTGAGCATTTGCTAAAGGTGGCAGGGGCGGAGGGAGTCGAACCCCCAACTTGCGGTTTTGGAGACCGCTGCTCTACCAATTGAACTACACCCCTGTATTGTAAGAAGGCCGTGTGACTTGAGAAAAAGGCAATGCCGGGGACCCCATTTTTGATGGGCCCTCGGCATTTCCAAAGGCAGAGGAACTGCCGGGGGGAAGTTACTTGACAACTTCGACGATACGGCCTGCACCGACGGTGCGACCACCTTCACGGATAGCAAAGCGCTGTCCTTTTTCCATCGCGATCGGCTTCTGCAAGTCGAGGGTGATGGTCAAGTTGTCACCAGGCATAACCATCTCGACGCCTTCCGGCAGCGAGCAGACGCCAGTAACGTCGGCAGTGCCAAAGAAGAACTGCGGACGGTAGTTGGTGAAGAACGGAGTGTGACGGCCGCCTTCATCCTTGGTGAGCACGTAAATTTCAGCTTTGCCCTGCGTGTGCGGGGTGATCGAGCCAGGCTTGGCGAGGCAGTGGCCGCGCTGGATCTGGTCTTTTTCGATACCGCGGAGGAGCAGACCGACATTGTCGCCGGCGATGCCTTCGTCGAGGTTCTTACGGAACATTTCCACACCGGTGACAGTGGTCTTCATCGTGTCACCGAGGCCGACGATTTCGATTTCTTCGCCAACCTTGACCTTGCCGCGTTCGATACGACCGGTGGCCACGGTGCCGCGACCGGTGATGGTGAAGACGTCTTCAACGGACATCATGAAAGGCAGGTCAATGGCGCGGGCCGGCTCGGCGATGTAGCTGTCGAGGGCTTCCATTAGCTTGGTAACGGCTTCAACGCCTTCGGGCTTCAGGTTGAGCGCAGCGGTGGCGGAACCACGGATGATCGGGGCTTCGTCGCCCTTATAACCATACTTGTTGAGAAGGTCGCGGATTTCCATCTCGACGAGTTCGAGAAGATCCGGGTCGTCGAGGAGGTCCACCTTGTTCAACCAAACAACGATGGAAGGAACGCCGACCTGCTTGGCGAGGAGGATGTGCTCGCGGGTCTGCGGCATGGGGCCATCAGCAGCGGAGACAACGAGGATCGCGCCGTCCATCTGGGCAGCGCCGGTGATCATGTTCTTGACGAAGTCAGCGTGGCCGGGACAGTCAACGTGGGCGTAGTGGCGCTTTTCGGACTCGTACTCGACGTGAGCGGCGGCGATGGTGACGGTCTTGGTTTCGTCACGAACGGTACCACCCTTGGCGATATCCTTGTAAGATTTTACAACAGCAAGTCCCTTCGAAGCCTGAACAGCGAGAATCGCAGCGGTCGTCGTGGTTTTACCGTGGTCGATGTGACCGATGGTACCCACATTGACGTGAGGCTTGTTGCGGACGAAGTTTTCTTTTGCCATGGTGTTTAGTTTTTAGTTAGTGTGTTGAAAAAGTGACTGGATGGAGCCCCCGAGCAGATTTGAACTGCCGACCTCGTCCTTACCAAGGACGCGCTCTGCCAACTGAGCTACAAGGGCATTATCCATCAACTTCCCACCCTGAGGGGGTGAAAAAGGAACTGGCGACAGTGCGAAAGGCTCTTTCCCCGTCAAGAGATATTTTGGAGTTTTTGCAGGAATTTTAACTTCGCGAGAATCAATGCCTCACAGACCTTTGCCCAATGCGTTTCGCCGGATCATTTATGGCAAAAATAACCCTACCCTGACGAGTTCAAAAAAGGAAAATCCTCCTTTAATAATGCACACATGTTTAATTCATGGATGAATCAGACCCGTCGCCCATGGAATCCAACAACTCAATTTGGCAAAAGCACAAAAGACCTCGAACACTCAGAAAGGCGACCTGTAATCCCGTCTTTGAACGTTGAATGTATGCATCTTGTCGATCATTCACAGGGAAAAGACATGCTTTAATATATTATATGATATATCCTATCCTTCATTTCGGACACTGCTCCGAGATAGTGTGAACGAAAAGAAGAGATTACTAAAGATAACAAGAACTGAAATAGACCGTTAATCAGCCGCCAAAGTTCATGAGATAAATGGATAATCGCATACCATAAAGCAACTTTTGACAAAAACTTGCTACTGCAGTGTCGAAATCTGACACGTCAGAAAGGATGAAGTCGGACTGCAGTGGTACAATCTGACACGAAGGATTAATACACGTCAGACTGCTGTCATACTTTCTGTGCCGTCAGAAACCTCCACGTCGGTCGACGTGACGATATCTGAGCGTAAGGATTATTACACCTCAGGCCGAGGTGATGAAATCTGACGTGTCGGCGACCACCACTGCAGGTCGACCTGTATGAATCTGACACGTCAGATTGTACCACCGCTGCCCGGCGTGGAGGTTTCCGACGTGTCAGATTTGGCCACGGCAGATAGCGAAAACGATGCTTGAGGAGTCAAATTCACACAAGAAGCACAGAACGCCGGACAGAGCGAGATAGCGACGCCAGATAGTCTCTTATCAAAACTGACGGCGAAAACCGAAGTTGAGCGCCCACGGCTTGGTGTAACTATCACCAAAACTCGCCTCATAGTCCACGTACACCTGATTTGCAGTATCAATCAACCAAGCCACCCCGGCCCCCGCCTCCCCTCGTACCCCGTCAAGGTCTGCGCTCCAAGTTCCTCCGCTGCCATGCACGTCGCCACCGCTACTGGTCTGGCCAACTGCCCCAATTTTCACATAGGGTTGCAGGATGCTTTCGCCCATCTGGATTACCTTCCCAAAGCGCACCATGCCGCGCGCCTGCAGAACATCCGCGCTATCGATCTCCACCCCTACCCCGGTATCCGTGGCATAATCGGCATCGGTCAGCCGAGTGTAGGCCAACTGGACAATCGGTTCGACAAACCACTTGTCACCGAAAGCAAAGGGATAGCCGGTCTCCACGGAGACGCCATAGCCCCAGTTTTTGTAAGATCCATTGTTGCGGACGCCCCAACCATCGATGGCTTCAAAGCTGTTATCAAAATTCTGCACCTTCGCCACCACGTCCACATACCAACCCGAAAGATGTATCCACGTACCATATACACCACCGTAAATATTATCGGTATCCCCTGAACTCCCCTGGTCAAAATCACGCTTGGCATGGCCGTAGCCTGTATAAATTCCGGTGAAGAGCGTGCCACTGTCACCCATTTGCCAAGCCTTGTCCGCACCCACGTCACCACCGTACATATACGACTTGTAGGCCAACCCCGTCACCTCGGCTTTCATGTTCACCTGCTGGGCATACCCACGCGCCCAGATATCCCAGGCGGCCGCATCGCGGGTTCCGCCCAGACGAAGCTCTCCCATCCGCTTGTGCAGATTGTCCAACTGGGTCAACCAGAGCATGGAACTGTCCACGCTGGTCGCGATCACCACGCTACCTGTCGCACTGAGGGTATCGTTGAGATTTGTGAAATAATAACTTGAGTCAGAGTACCCCGACCCCAGTGCGCTGCCTTGCTCCAGAGTATAGGCCCGCAGCCCACCACTGAGCGGCCCTCTGCGCAGGGTGAATGTGGCGGTACTAGCAGAATCGTCTATCTGGATAAGCTCCACGGTCTGGTTGGCCATGCTCCCCGAATCATAAAGAAAACTGACATCAACAAAGTGCTGGCCGCTGGCGCTGTCTGTGACGACCAATTGGTCATGCCCGCCCGAGAGGAGATTGGCCCGGAATTGGAATACCCCGGACCCGGAAAGTTGGCCGACCTGCAGTGTGGCGAATTGCTCCGGAACAAGAGTGTCGGCTGGAGTGTTGTTCAGAGTTTGATAGCGTACTGGACTATTCCCGGTAATCGTTATTATCGACAAGCTATAATCATATTCCGAAAACACTAGCCCTGTTCCGGATTTCAGGAGAAGATTGCCAATGGTCGAGCCAGAAAAGGTGTTGCCGGACAAAATGAGTGCTGTTGAGTCTGTTGACACGGCCCCAACAAAGATCAGGCTGGACCCCGTTGTTGACCCGGAAGAGCCACTACCACCTTCCGTGGAGGACTTGGGATACTCCGGTCCCAGCCGCACAATTCCGCCCTGCATATCCAGATTGCGAATACTCTGGTTATTTTTGTTCATGTCGAACATGGTGCTGCTAGAGGTCGTCGACCCACTGGAATCGCCCACGGTAACACGTTCGCTCTGGGAAAATACATTGGCCGCCTGAGCCTCCAAGGTTCCCGCCTTGATGGCAGTGGCACCGGTGTAGGTATTGAAGGTTGAAAGGATAACTTTGCCCGTCCCCGTTTTTTCCAAGGAACCTGTTCCGATTATTGCGGTGGAAAAAGTCAAGGATCGGCTACTTCCCAGCACAAACTCCCCTTTATTATCAATGATCCTGTCGTGTGTGTAATCGTCGGAATGGGCAAAATATAACTTCCCGAAATTGGTAATTTCGCCGCTGATCGTTCCGCCAGTAACCACAAGTTTCCCTGATGCTTCATTAGTTATCATGCCGCGCAACTCCAAGGGAGAACTTCCGAGCTGGATTGAGTTATACCTTACAATATCCCAGTCGATATTGATATCTACACCAAATGAAGGGATGGAATTATCAATCTGCCCGGAGGGGGTTTTGCCAAACAGAATTTGTCCCTGATTGCGAACATCTCCCAAGATCGTCCCGTTTGTACACTGAAGGGTTCCATATGTGCCAACTGAAATCCCTCCATTAACTGTTCCTCTCTGAAGAAAATCTCCCTTCTCAATAACAACTTCTCCCGAGATTGTGCCACCATTGAGAAATTTCCCATTAATCTGACGGACGCCATCTCGCACGCTCCCGTTCTGGTTATTCAAAATCAGACCTCCTGTCATAGTAACAGTATTTTGGAATGTCATGTTTTTGTTCAGGAGTACTCCGTTTTGAACATAGACCGCACCAGCATAATAACTACCGCCACGGAGCATCACTGAGCCTGCACCTTCCAGAATCAAATCCCCGGAACCAGTCAGGGCACCGTCATGAGCCCAATAATTCGCCCAATTAATAATAAGTGAACCATTGTTAACAATCGGCCCAGTAATTGGGCCTGCCTTGTTTTCACCAAGCGCCGTTCTTCCTCCAGACGCGTTTTTTTGATAAGCTTCCGTACCAACATAAAATATGGCCCCATCCTGAAATTCGCTAATATTTCCGCTAAAATCCCGGTTAACACCATCCCCCAATCGCAATGTCCCTTGGTTGATTGTGGTCGATCCCGCATATGTATTTCTCTCTGCAAGAACCAATATGCCAGTTCCTGTCTTGGTCAGCGATTTTCCATCCCAGCCAAAAGCCCCACCCGCATCACCACTGGTTGCAGCAACGTTATCAGCTAGAATTGAGTCTACCGTGAATGTCCCCGATGCGACATTGAAAGTTCCATGCGCAGAGTCTGTTGCCGTGTTGTTCCACACCAAGCCCACACTGGCTTCCAAGCTCTTGCTGTCGCCGCTTCTGTTCACCGTTGCCGAGGCAAAGGTATCAAGCGTGACGGTATCGGAGAGCGCTTGCCCGCCAAGGGTAATTCGGGAAAAGTCACCCAGGATGCCATCCTGGGTACGAATCAACGTCACTGGTGTTTCGGATGTGTATCCGGAAATATCCAACGTGGTACCCGCCATGCCGATTACCAACTCGCGAGCCAACACGGACGGCAGGGTCGTATTGGCTGTCAGTGCCAAGGTGGCACCATCGGAAACAGTCAGGACATTCGAAACTGATAACTGCTTCTCGCTCCCCACCTCCAAGGCTCCGGCCTCCACCGAAACATCATCCACCGAGACATTGCCAACAGTAAACCAACCGTCATCGGCGGTACCGTCAGAAATCTTGGTCAATGTGGCAGCATTCCGAATTGTTCCGGCAGCAAAATCACCGGCCCCAATCGCAAGGCTTTGATTCTTCATATCGACGACACCGGCTCCGTTCAGCGAACTGAATCGCCTGTCCTGAGGATCGGCATAATCACGGGTGCTGTCTCCCGAAAAATACGTTGCCCCTGCAGCAACAGTGAACGCGGAATTATCCGGAACATTACCGACAAGCGTCCCTTCGTTAAGGACGGTGCCTCCCGTGTAGGTGTTGGCACCATTTAGCAACAATGTCCCAAGGCCCTTCTTCACAAGATTACCCCCGCCGGCAAGTGGGGCAACCACAGTAACCGTATTCTCCGTCGGACTGAAATAACCAACATTATCTATATCGGCTGTCAGAGTCCCCTGAACATAAAGCAACGGCTCAAATCCAGGCATAGGGTCTTTTGTGTGATTAGCGCTTAAGTAACCATCGACTCCCTTAAGAGTCATATTGTTGAAAACAAAGTCTCCTGCAGACACTGCCCGAATTCCCATTAATCCGTCATTTAGCGAATTGTCATCCCGAGTGGGAGCTATAATCGAATTCTCAAACTTGTATTCCTTGTACAAAAATAAAAACCCTTCTCCTGATAAAGAACTTGGTTTGAGCAAATTCTCCGAGGTAAGAACTAATCCTCCATGAATTGTCGTTATAAAAGAGTTTCCCGAAAAAACAACCGATCCTGACGTAATCCTCATCTTACCACTAAGAACCGATCCTGCATTATTATCTGTTGTCGTATTTTTGATAAAACTCACACTTCCATTGGTATTTATTTGGATTTCATCAGAAGAAAGCCGACAGTAAATTGTATTCCTATTGTTTTCAAAAATCACATCTCCATCTCCCTGTATTTTCAATGCCCCGGAACTAGGCCTAATCGCACAAAAGCCGTCTGAGGCCAGATTGCCTGAATCAAAGTCTTGTACTTTCAATGTGGCTCCCTGACTCACCGCGATCACACCATTACCCAAAATTCCATTGTCAGACTTTTGATCTGCGTTAAAATCAATGCCCTTGAGCACAGTATTCTGAGTAATGGATATTGTACTTGAATTGGAATCGCCCGATCTAAGGTCGATTAGAAAACTATACTGAGTCCGGTTGCCATAAGGATTATCAATATTGTCATAATCATATGCTGAGCCTACACGCGGCTTAAGTATCCCTATATCCGCCAACTCCACTGTTCCACCTGAGATAATTGTCCCAGCGTAGGATTGCTCACCTTTCAGTACCAAGGTTCCTGCACCAGTCTTTTGCAGAGACCCTGTTCCCGACAATTTCGCATCAATTACTACGCGGCCGGAGGCTACATTAACCTCAGTGGGACTCGTATTCGCCAAGGAAAGCACATGCCCCTGTCCTTCGAGAGTGAAATCTCCTGCCAGAAAACCAAGCCCTTCGGCGCTTACTGCTGAGCCAAGTGTGATTGTGCCACCAGTTCCCGAGAATTCCGCAACATCCCCCGCTTGCCAAAGAACCTGACCACTGCCGTCGAACCAACTGGCGGTTGCATCGTCCCATACGCCATCACCGTCGCCCGAAGAGGGATTCCACTGGAGAGTTGCTGCTTGGGAGGCAAGACTGCCCAATGTCAGCATACCTCCCACGATCAGCGCACGCTGGGATAGAGCGTATTTCTTGTTTTGGCGTTCCTTGGAACCAATCAACGAGAGGGAAGAAGCGGAAGACATGAAGTAAGAGAGAGTTTAAAACAGATACATGGCTTTTCATCAGAGCACTTGGAGGCCTTGATGAAAATCACCTGGGGCAGTAAAAACAGGGTTGGGTTGAGTAGAGGTATTTCGTTAATACCGAACCTTTATTCAGCAATAGAAAAATGCACCAACCGGACAAGTAGTAAAACCTAGCGCGATCAGGGAAAAGATACCACAGGACTTGCTCCGAAGATCATTATGCACAAGGGTCTTTCCATGACGTCACTTTTCGACCCATTGAAAGTCGGCGACCTGATTTTGCCAAATCGCATCATCATGGCACCACTCACACGCTGCCGTTCGGGTTCCACCCGGGTGCCCAATGCCCTCATGGCGGAGTATTACCGCCAGCGTGCATCCGCCGGATTGATTCTGAGTGAAGCCACCGCCGTGACCCCAATGGGAGTCGGCTATCCCGACACTCCGGGAATCTGGTCCCAAGAACAAGTCGAAGGCTGGAAACCGGTGACGAAGGCCGTGCATGAGGCAGGTGGAAGGATCTTTATGCAGTTGTGGCACGTGGGCCGGGTCTCCGATCCCATTTACCTGAACGGGGAGCTACCTGTCGCACCAAGCGCTATCGCCTTACCCGGCCATGTTCGCTTGGTTCGGCCCCTTCGCAATCATGTCACACCCCGAGCTCTGGAAACAAAGGAAATCTCCGGCATCATTGAGGCCTATCGTATCGGGGCGGAAAATGCCAAGAAGGCCGGATTCGATGGAGTGGAAGTTCACGGAGCAAATGGCTACCTGCTCGACCAATTCCTCCAGGACGGCACCAACCACCGGACAGATGAGTATGGTGGCCCGATTGAGAATAGGGCTCGATTGATGCTGGAAGTCGTCGATGCGGCAATCTCGGTATGGGGGCGCAACCGAGTCGGGCTCCATCTGGCGCCACGAGGAGATTCCCACGACATGCGGGATTCTAATCCGTCCGCGACATTTGGCTATGTAGCCAGGGAAATGGGAAAACGAAAAATCGCCTTCCTCTGTGCCCGCGAATCTCTGGGTGAGAATCGTCTTGGTCCTCAACTCAAGGCAGCATTCGGCGGTGTTTACATTGCCAACGAGAAATTCACCCAAAAATCAGCCGACCAGATTATTAATTCCGGCGAAGCCGATGCTGTGGCCTTTGGCGTACAGTTCATCGCCAATCCGGATTTGCCGAAACGCTTTGCCATGGATGCACCCCTGAATCAGCCGAACCCGGACACATTCTACGGCACAGGTCCTGTTGGATACACAGATTATCCAGCGTTAAGCTAAAAAGGCCTGTCATTTTGCGCAAAAAGCCCGC
>JAITVQ010000205.1 GCA_031285745.1 Puniceicoccales bacterium
GCCACTCTCTGGCAAGGCTGCCAACGCGAAGTGCCACCGTCAACGCCTTCCGATGTGCCCCCTTCTGTGATAAAGCCTGAGGAACATGTTCCGCCAAGGCAACTTTCCAACAAGGAGATTCCTCGCCGGGAAGATCGTTATTTTCGTGGAGCAACGATTGCACAACTGACGGAACGGGCTCGTGGTCTTTTGGCTGATGAAAATGAAGAACCTCGAATACAATCTGCTTCATTATTTAATCTAGGTCTCTACGGAACAGAAGAGAGCGTTCAAATCATGGTAGACTATCTGAAAAAGAACGAGGCATTGTTACCTGATCCACCTCCAACCAAGAAGGAACTCGGAGATGAAAAACAAATTGAGAAACGTATGAACCCCTTTACCCCTCGATTCCCAGAAGGGAAGGTATTACGTACAATAGAATGCCTAATTGGGTCAGGCTTACCCAGCGGGAGATCGGCCGCTGAAGAATTCTCCTCCCGTATGAAATCCAAATACAAGAACACGGATTACGGGACAGTTTTCTTGGAACATCTAGAAACAGCAGTTCGCCGGGGAAATGCGACAATTGAGTTATACGAAAAAACCCGGGAAAGACACAATTTCTAGAGCTATTTAAACCTGCCAGAGGGCGAGTACGCATCAGCAACAAGATGATGTACGAAATCCAGCAATCCCATTGCCACCATCTTTCGTAATTCGTAATCCGTCATTCGTAATTACTTCCCCCTCCTGCCTGCGTGTTGCCGCTCTTTCTTATTTCCATTCGCTCATTTCTTCCTTTTCCTCCTGCCCATGCCGGAAATTCGCATCCTGCCCGACCAAGTCGCCAACCAGATCGCCGCCGGCGAGGTGGTGGAACGGCCTGCGTCGGTGGTGAAGGAATTACTGGAAAATAGCCTGGATGCCGGGGCCACCCGGGTGAACGTGGAGTTCCGGCATGGCGGGAAAGCCTTGCTCGTGGTTGAGGATAACGGCTGCGGCATGTCCCCCGACCAAGCATTGCTGGCGCTGGAGCCGCATGCCACCAGCAAAATCCGGCTGGCGGCTGATTTGAACGAAATCAGGACCTTCGGTTTCCGGGGAGAGGCGTTGCCCTCGATCGCGAGTGTTTCCCGGTTTCTCCTGCGGACCCGTCCGGCGGATGCGGTGTCCGGTTCGGAAGTCCTGGTCAATGCCGGGAAATTGATTCACCAAAAGGAAACGGGCATGGCTCCGGGGACGCGTATCGAGGTGGCGAACCTGTTTCACCCCGTGCCGGCCCGGTTGAAATTTCTCAAGTCGGAGAATACCGAGGCCGCCCATATCACCCGGCTGGTCCGTCTCTATGCCGTGGCCCAGCCCCAGGTTGGGTTTCTGCTCACGGAAGATGGCGAGGAAGTTTTCCGGTCTCCGGCTTCGACCACTTTGCTGGACCGGGTGCGGGAAATCTGGGGAAAACAATTGGCTGCCGATCTGGTGCCGATGGCGTTGTCCGAGGCGCCGGGCATGAAGGTGTGGGGCCTGCTTGGCAAGCCGGGCGTGGGCCGGGCTACGCGGCAGGAAATGGTGACCATTGTCAACGGGCGTCCCGTGGACAGCCGCACTTTGGCCTATGCCCTGGTGGAAAGCTATCACACGCTCCTGCCGAAGGGGCGGTATCCGCTCGCGTTTTTGTTTTTCGAGGTTGATCCCCATTGTGTCGATGTGAACGTGCACCCTTCCAAAAAGGAGGTGCGGTTCCGCGAGGAAAGCCGGGTCCGGCAATTTGTGATTCGCGCGGTGTTGCAGCATTTTGAAACACTGCTGGGAACCGCCCCGCAGGTTTCCGTGATTGATCCCCCGGTTTCCCGGGTGATTTATCCGGAAAATCCAACAGCCCACCCGGATGAAGGAAGGGCATCGGCGACGCCTGCTTTTCCCCAGGGTGGGGCTCCAGCCGAACCTGCCAGGGATCTTTCAGGCAAATCCGTTTCTTCGGAGAATCCGGTTGTTCCGCCATCTCCCGGCAGGGAACCTGTCCCGGCGGCCGCCTCGTTTCGCTTGGATTGGCGGCTGGCGGGTCATTTGCGGGATGGGGTGTTTTTATTCGAGACGGATTCCGGGCTGGTGGTGCTGAATTTAAAATCGGCGAGAGAGCGTATCTGGTATGAGCGCATTCTGCGCCGGTTCGATGAGCACGAGAATGCGGCCCAACGTTTGCTGTTGCCGGTGCCGTTGGAACTGGAACCGATTGCCGCCAGCATCCTGCGTGAGCGATTGAAAATGCTGCAGGATGTGGGTTTCGAGATAGAGGAATTTGGCCGTAATTTCTTCCGCATTCTTTCGGTGCCGGACTGGCTGGCCGAGGCGGAAACGGAGATGTTTATCCGGGATATTGTGGCCGAGATGGGACGTCGTCCCGGTGAATTTCAACGGGAGCATCTGGCCCACGAATCGCTGGCCAGGATGGCCAGTACCCGGGCCGGGCGAAGCGGGGAATCATCTTCCGACACCGTGATCATCGGCGTGGTTCAGGAGCTTTTCCAATGTTTGCAGCCGACGGTTTGCCCGCGCGGGAAACCGGTGTTTTTCGAAATATCCCGGTCGGAAATTGCGCGAAAACTTGGTGGCTAGAGCAGAAAATCCGGACAAGGCGATGAAGCTGGCCGATCCCGGTTAATTCAGTCCGATGCCATCTTCGGGCAGACCGCCGCGCAGCTTCTTTTCGAACTCCAGCTCCAAGACGTGGCTGCGCAGGTAACGCCGCAAACGCTGGAGGCGAATGGAGGTATTGGGACATTCCAACAGACTGCGGCGCAGGGAGACGTCGTTGACAATGTAGGCGCCAATGGTGTCGGCCAGGGCGGCGGGGTCGTCCTGGGAATGCTCGATGTGTTCCAGAGCCTCGGGCGGAATTTCACTGGTTGCAGCGCGAGCCCGAGTCAGCAAATTCAACAAAGCCCGGCTGAGTGTCTCGAGGTTTTTATCGGTGCCGCTGGACTGTTCGGGAACAGGCGCCACGCGAATGAGCCGGTAGGGACGTTCCCGGGCAATGTCGATGACGCGGGCCCGGGTCAACCCATGCAGGACAATGTTGGCGGTGCCGTCGGGATTGTAGACGTAGGCCTTGATGGCGCCGACACAGGTAAAGGGGCAGGGCGGTTCCGCCGGATCTTCCGGTGTCGCCCTGGGATCCAACTGGGAGACTGCCATCAGCCCGTTAGTCGCCAGGACATCTTTCAGCATGGCTTGATAACGAGGCTCGAAAATATGCAACGGCAACAGGGAGTGCGGAAAGAAGACAACCTCCGGCAATGTTATGACGGGAATGATTTCAGGAATAACTGACGGAGCCGCTGGCATACCCAAAGCATAGCCGGAATCACCGCATTGGCAAAACGGCGATCCTATTTTTCCCAGGCCGAGGGGTGCAGCAGGTTGCGGTCGGGGGAAGGGGTCTCGGCGAAATAGACTGCGAATCGGAAGTCGGCCAGACGGGTGGAAGGCGTATCCGGTTTCCTCTTGAGCAGGTCGGCGAGCAATGATTCCGGCGAGCGGCCCGAGAGTTGGTAGAGTTGGGTAATCCCCATGTCCAGCAGGTCCCGGGCGGCTTCCACCCGGAAGTTGGGCACGCGCATAAAGGCGCTGCCCATGGCCTCGGCGCGCAACCGCTTGGCCTCTTCCGGATTGGCGCTGAAAGGTATCTCGAAATCCTTCGGCAGGAGCTTTTTTGGTTTTTTCTTCACAGCCGTTTGAGAATCGCCTCGCCCATTTCCTTGGTGCCGACGGAAGCGCCGCCGAAGGCGATGTCCCCGGTGCGGATGTTGTCGGCAATGGTCTTTTTGACGGCATTCTCGATGGCATCCGCCTCGGCGTTCAATCCGAAACTGTGCCGGAGCATGAGCGCAGCGCTCAGGACTTGGGCGCAGGGGTTGGCCTTGTTTTGCCCAGCGATATCGGGCGCGCTGCCTCCGGCAGGTTCGTAAAGGCCAAAGGGCAGGTCGTGGCGGTTCTTTACGTCGCCCAAGCTCGCGGAGGAGAGCATGCCGAGGGAGCCGCAGATGACCGCCATCTCATCGGAAAGAATGTCCCCGAACATGTTTTCGGTGAGGAGCACGTCGAACTTGGCCGGATTGAGCACGAGTTGCATGGCGGCGTTATCCACGTACATGTGCGAGAGCGTGAGGTCCGGCGCGGTTGCGGCGACATGCTCCGAGACGACCTTGCGCCAGAGCACGGAGCACTCGAGGACGTTGGCCTTGTCCACGGACAGCAGTTTTTTCCCCCGGGCCCGGGCCGTGGCGATGGCGACGTCGGTAATGCGGATGATTTCGCTCTTGCGGTAAACCATCGTGTCCACGCCTTCGATGTCGCCGTCGGGCAGGGTGGTGGTGCGCTTGGGTTGTCCGAAATAGAGGCCGCCGGTCAGCTCCCGGATGCAAACCATGTCGATGCCGTTGGGAATGCGCTCGGGACGGATCGGCGAGGCATCCATGAGGGTCTTGGGCAGAAAGCCCGGGCGCACGTTGGCGAAAAGTTTGAAGTGCTTGCGCAGGGGCAGCAATGAAGCGCGCTCGGGTTGCTCGGCAGGCGGCAGTTTCTCCCATTTGGGCCCGCCGACGGAACCGAACAGAATGGCATCCGCCTGCTGACAGGCAGACAGGGTGGAATCGGGCAGCGCCTTGCCGGAGGCATCGATGCCTGCGCCCCCGACCGGATGAGTGGAGTGCTCAAGCGTGTGTCCGCTTCGTTTTAGAACCGCTTCCAGGATGGGCAGCGATGCGGCCATTACCTCGGGTCCGATATAATCCCCGGGCAGAACTGCGATCTTGAGTTGCATGATGCCCCAAGCGCAATCGGTGTTGGCGGGTTGCGCAAGGCGGAATTTTTCAGTTTCTTCTTTTTTAAAAGATACCATGCTGGCGGCCATGAAACGAGTCGCAGTTATCCTCTCCGGTTGTGGTGTCTATGACGGCACGGAAATTCATGAGGCGGTCATTACCCTGCTGGCGCTCGACCGGGCGAGGGCGCAGGTCCAGTGCTATGCGCCCGATGTTCCGCAAATGCATGTGGTCAGCCATCTCACGGGGGAGCCCTTGGCAGGCAAGGCGCGTAATGTGCTGTTGGAATCGGCCCGGATCGCCCGGGGAGCCATAAAGCCGCTGGGCGAACTGAAAGTCCAGGACGTGGATGCCATCATCCTGCCGGGCGGTTTCGGGGCGGCCAAGAACCTGTGCGACTTTGCCGTCAAGGGCGCGGATATGACCGTGGATCCCGAATTGGCCCGCGTTCTAACCGGGGCCCATGCGGCAGGAAAACCACTTGGATTCATCTGCATCAGCCCGGTGATTGCCGCGAAATTATTCGGACCAGCGGGTGTTTCCGTGACCATCGGCAATGATCCCGGCACGGCGCAGGCAATAGCAGCCATGGGGGCGAAACACGTTAATTGCACTGTCTCGGAGTCGCTGGCTGATTCAACGCACAAGGTTTTCAGCACTCCCGCGTATATGCTTGGGCCGTCGATCAAGGACGTCGCCGCGGGCATTGAGAAACTGGTTGCCGACGTGTTGCAGGCGGCGTGAGGTTAACGAGTCTTTCTTAGCGGCTTTCTCCCGACACCTTCCACACACGGTGGAGGAGTTCTGCTAGCTTTCTGGAAAAAAGAACCACGAGGAGAGCAGCTCCGCTGCATAGTAATATGCTGGAGGTGTTGGGGAGGGGCAGTAGGATATCAAGTGTTGAGGCAGAGGTAGGGGTGTTTCTTTCTTTGATTCCAAAGTATTGGATAAAATAGTGAATCCATGCGGGAATATGTTGCCAGATATTTACCAAAAAGAGCACCCCTGCTGCAGATATAAATATCTGCAACCAGGATAATTCATGATCCTGCGGCTTATTCTCCGGGGAGATCGCATCCCCTGTAATTACAGGGGATGCCGAAAACCATTTGACCAGCAGAAGAGAAAGCAACGCCGCGAGGGGAGGCAGGCAGATCCATGCATATACCATGGGATGCAGCCCCAGGAGCTTCTTGCTCATGTCTGTTCCCGATAAGAGCAAGCTGGCGATGATGCCCAGGGAATAAACAGACAGTACCACCAGAAGGTAAACACTGGCGCAGGCCAAGAAGATAGAGGTTAGTGACCGGGGATTTTTCATCTGGAGGGGTTGGAAATGAAATTATTGAGGTTCTTGATTTTTTGCCATTCCCCAAAAACGAAATAGTAATTGAGAGAGCGAATTTGCACATAATATCAGGATGAGGCTAAGTCCCGTCTTCACGACCGCGACAGTACCAAAAGAAAGGCGATCGGATTTCCAAATGCTGGCGCGGCTTTCGGAAAAAACAACGTCCCATTGAATACCATTTGCCAACATTGCCAGTTGCCCCAGCAGGAAAAAGATTCCAAACGCAGTTAAGACTCCCCGGAGCAGGGTTAATTCCTGCACGGGTGGATTATCGGGAGAATCGTCTTCGAGTGAGACATTGGCTATTCGAATCGCCATATTGGCCAGCTTACCGGCCAGTCCGATGAATAATGCCCCGGCAATGGCTGGCATGATAAACGGAATCAACGCAGGGAGGACATAGCTCCAAAAACTAAGTTTTAAATCAGTCATACTCGGGATTATTGATCCGATCATGCCAAACAGTGACACCAACGATGTTATGAGCAGGTAAAGGCCTGCGCCGGTAAACAACACTGCAATCAGGGCTCGGGAATTTTTCATGCTGCTGGGTATGAATGGAGCAATCCCGACAGTCAAAGTGTTTCAAGTTACAATCCGAAGCGAAGATTGTAATGCGGGGCATGATGAGAGGTTTCTACTCTTCCTTCGTCGCAGCCTGAGGCAGAATGTCTGCCGGGGTGACATAAAACTCAAACTCCCGCCGTTGGGCGATGCCGAGGGTGATTTCCTGTTGCTGGATTGTTGGCGCCCATTCCAACCGAATGATCTGCTCAGGTTGGGCGTCCACCCAGTGTAATTCATCAGAGGAAAATACTCGGTAACCCCGTTCCAAGGTTATGCCTGGTTTTACTACATTGGGTTCCCATTTGTTGTTTGTTCCCACGACCGCTATCGGGGTACTGAGCCTGGCATGCAAAAGCAGGGAAGGCATTTTGGCATCGTAAAACCTTATTGATATATTGTTGCCGTTTTCATCCAAATCCAGCTCGTCGGTGTGGTTCCATGCGTAGCCATAAAAAGGAGTCTGTTGTTCAAGGGAGGGCGCTGGAAGAGGTTCGGCACGTAGCCAGCGATTTCCTGCGAAATAATGACGTCCGACTCCCAGCAAGGCTGAGACCCGCAGTGATTCCGCCTTGTTTTGCCACGAGACGTTGAGAGGGGTAAAGGTTTGTTCCTTGGGATAGGTCAGGTTGCCCAGGCGACAGAGGTGGGATTCAGTATAAGCCGCAGTGCCGTATTCGAAAAGAACGCATTCCACTTTCCAGTACGAGGAGTGAATAAGCGGGAATCCTAATACACCTTGCCGTCGGGAATGGTTTCCCCAGATATCGACTATCCATGATGCGACGCCATAATCGGAAGATACATCCTTGCCGTTTTTCTTGATAAGAAACTGCCCGCTGAAGGAGTCATAATTGCCAGGAGTAAATCCAGTCAATGTAACCTCCATGCCATCCACCATCTGGCTGGACGGAAGAGGCCGGGCTTGCTTGGACCAAGTTGCGGGAGGTGCTGAAGCTTTGATTACATGAGGATTGGTGACATGCAGAATACCGTGATTTCCATCGGGAGCGAAAATGGTCAGGTAATAATCCGAGACGGTTGGATTAAATACGGTAGGAGTATGTGGCCTCACAATTAGGCCATTCTTGATTTCTATATTATGGG
>JAITVQ010000248.1 GCA_031285745.1 Puniceicoccales bacterium
CGCTTGGTCTCGCAGGGAGTCGATGATCTCTTGTAGCTTCATCGCCTCCGCTCCTCCCGTTCCGCCATCTCCAACGCCCGTTTGAATCCATTTGCCTTCCCCCGGAATGTCAGTCCGTCAAAATACAAATTCCCTGTCAGCACGGAAGGATCGACCACCGGCACATGCGCGTCGCGGTCTTCCGCATCGCCTACCGCCGCCCCATCCCTTGCCAGCATCCGGTGGCGCTCGTCCGCCCGGATGTCCTTCTCGTAGTACTTGCCAAGCTGCCATTTCGCGGTACTCAGCATCCCGCGCAGGTGCGCAATTTCATGGTCCTTCCGGCGCACCGCCGCCGTCACCCGCAAATCCCCCCAACGCCGAATCCCAAGCGTCAGCATAACGCCGAACAAAATGCACCCAAGGTAACCCCACATGTTGTTTCCGCCACCTTTCCTATGCTACTGCCGTAGCAGTTCGCCGATTTTCTGCGCGATTGTTATGATTGCCGATAAACTATCCGAACCATCCAAATCGTAAGCGGGGCGCTCGGAGGTTAGCCCTCCGAGCGTTTTTCGTTTTCTTCCAGCGCAGAATAGATGGTTGTCGGGTTTTCCGATCGCATGAGCACCTCAAAAAGATGCGTGAGCAGCGCTTCCTCCTGCGCCTGGGTAAACAGTTTTTTCATCCCTGTCCCCTCCTCTCTGCCCTACATAGGGCGGCTGCCTCCCCTAAAGCCTCAACTCACCCTCGAGCCAAAGAGAAAACCTCCGCCGGATAATAATCGTCCGGTTGTGGCTGCTGTGGTCACCCTGCGCCACCAGCCCCACCGGCATCGTCCCGTTCAGAATAGCCGCCCGTACTTTATCCGGCGTGGTGCAAAGGATGCCCGCCGCTTCCTCCGCGCTCATCGTCAGCGGCTCTTTTTTCTGTTGTGCAGATTCCATGGGTTCCTCCTTTCCCTGCCATACGCCGGGGTGCCTTGTTGCCCATTCACCTCCCGTGCTACAATGGCTGGGAAGGGAGGTGGAAACGTGAAAATCACTTCGATCGCGGACAAGATTATTGTCCGAATGGCAAAGGATTTTGTCGACACTGGAAACGAATACACCACGCTGGATGCGCTCTGTACATCATTTCCGAAATACCCTCGCCACATGATCATCGCGGCAATAAACATGCTGCGCGGCGACCAATTGTTGACGGCCTTGGATTCAGATGATGAACCAAACGACATCGCACTACTCGTCAAGGCGATCCGACACGTCGACGAGAATACGCTGATGCGGAAGGGATACGCCTTCGCAAAGGAAGTTCGTCAATGGTTCTAATAACATGCCAATCCGCCGCCGCGAAATCCTCGGCTTGCGGCTGCCACCGCCCGCCGGGGCTTTTCTTTGCGTTTGGCCCCACGCCGTGAACGATGCAGCAGGCCGGGGTATTCGTCAGTTCAATCGCGATGTGCGGCCATCGCTCGGAAACGATATAGCCGCCGATTTTTAGTGCGCGCATTGCGGCTTTATGAATGTTCATCGTCGGTTTTCCCCCCTCAGTCATGACGCTTGCCTTCCTTGTGCCAGCCTTTGATCGGTGCTTGGTCAGGACTTCGATGTCCTCCAGCATGGGGCGTGTTCTGTCTTCCATGGCGTGGCCTCCTTTCCGAAATCTCATGCCATCCTTACGATATACTCAAACCTGCGTAAGTTTCCCGTGCTGTTTGAGCATGTCAAATAATACAAGGTCAGAAATGTCGCGAAGCGTTATGCCATCTTCACGTAGCAAGTCATCAAAACATTTCCAGGTGGTTACGTGCGTTAGTGACTCTCCGGTCTCCACTATGCGAAACAGTGGATTTTTACCGCGTTCCATGCAGACTTCGAGTGCTCCAAGCTGCGGATGAGAATAGATCTTAGATTTTTTCATGTGGTTTCACCCTTCCTTTCTGTCCTACGCCGGGCGGTCTTGGTCGTTGGCGCGCAGCCAGTCAAATAGAATCCAAAGAATCAACCCGTGTCGGGTTTGCCCACGTCGCTTCGCAATCTGCGTAAGCGACTTTTCCATGTCTTCCGGGGTTCGCAATAAAATCATGTCAACCCTCGCAGATATTTATTTGATATCTATAAGGCATTATACTCGAAAATTCTCGCATGTCAACACCTTTTAGATATCTATTTGCATACTTGCCTGCGGAATCCATTTGATATATATTTGATATCAAAAGGAGGATTGAACATGCAAGCAAATCCTTACCCATTGCGTATTGATCCCTCCCTCATGAAAAAGTTGCGGTTTATGGCCGACGACAATGGGCGCTCCATAAACAAAGAAATCGAAGTCTTGGTTAAGCGCGCTGTCAAGGACTATGAAACGCAGAACGGTGAAATCACCGTATCACCTTCCGATCATGAATGATCGAAAGTAGATAGTCGTTCAGACTTATTCCCAGCCCCTGCGCCTCCCGCGCCAACTCTTCCTTAAGCGCTGGCGGTAGGCGTAGCGTCGTCTGCTCCCGTTCCATGGTTCATCCCCCTTTTGCGTTATGCTCGGCATCCACCTTGGACATAAAAAACCCTTTGTGAGGAGTGAGACAAAAATGTTGACCATAGTAAGTAGCTACTTATGGGATAATGCCAACCGAAACGTAGAGGTTCCTGGGATTTGCCCGTTTTGCAATAACGGGATCAGTCCGGCCCTCGTATCGAGAAGCTCCTCGGCCAACCAATATTATGCGTTTGTGTTTAAGTGTACGCACCCAGACTGCCTAAAACACTTTGTCTGCTTACTGAAAAGTGACGACAGCACACGTAACTTTTCACTGATCTACTGCCACCCAAAAGAAAGTGGGAAACGACCGGAAAAAGTGCTGAGCGATCTGTCCGTTAGATTCGATACGCTGTACAGGCAGGCGCAAGCGGCAGAATTAATAGGCGACTACGATCTTGCTTCATGCGGATACAGGAATGCT
>JAITVQ010000287.1 GCA_031285745.1 Puniceicoccales bacterium
CTCTGCCTAGACGTCGGCAACACGCATACGCATTACGGCATTCTTGCCGCCGGGAAGACACTTGCGGGAGGGCCGCTGAAGACGGAGTTGCTGGATTGTCCCGAAAACGGGGTTCCTGCATTACTAGCCCGAACAAATGAGTCGGGGGAGATTCATGGCATTTCCTTTTGCTCAGTGGTGCCGTCAGCGACTGCGCGATTGCGTCCGGTCTTGGACGAAACAGGACTGCCTGTCTGGCATCTCCGACACGATGCCTGTCCTGGCTTGGGGATCAATTATCCCCGGCCTGAGGAAATCGGGCAAGATCGTCTGGCTAACTGCATTGGGGCACAGGTTTCTTATGGTGCTCCTGCTGTGATCATCGATATGGGCACGGCGGTGACTTTTGATATTTTGACCGAAAAGGGCTATGAAGGCGGGATTATCGCACCGGGATTGGGCATCATGACCCGCTATCTACACGAGCAAACCGCATTGTTGCCGGCCCTTGATCCTGCCGATTTGATGATCTCTTCGGGGATTGGTAAGAGCACCCTAGATGCGATGAGATTGGGCTGTGCTGTCGGTTTTTCCGGCATGATTGATGCATTGCTCAAGACTGTGCTGGCCCAGTTGGAAAAATGGGATGTGCGAAATCCCTCAATCATCGCCACGGGTGGCACAGCGGGAGTTTTGCCGAAGGCATGGGAAGCCAGCATCCGGTGGGAACCGGATATTACCTTGCGCGGGCTGGAAGGGGTTTTTCTAAGGGGAATTACCTAATATCCATAATGACAGTCGTTTAAAACGACGTTCTGACTTGCTATCTAATAATAAGTGAAGAATATTTTAACCTCACACTCTTTACCTAATAAAAAATGAAAACAACATTACAAACCCTCGCACTACTGGCGATTTTCGCTGCTGTTCCTGTCATTTTGACCGGATGTGCCAAAGACGGCTATGAGCAGGCTGCGGTGACCAAGGACTCTATCGTCGCGTTCCGGGCCAGTATTGGTGAACTGAACAGCCAGATTAGTGTGGCCAATAACTCACTCCAAACTCTGGTGAGCGATACCACAACCGACCCCACACCACGCTTCAAATCCTTCTCGGAGGCCGTGGATAAAGTGATTTCATTGGATGAATCGGCCAGATCGAAAGGCGAAGATGTGCAGGCCAATGCGAAGAAGACCATCGAAGCCCGTGAAAAGGTGGTTGCCCAGATTGATGACGTAAACATGCGCAAGACGGCTACCACTGAGAAAGAAAACTATTCCAAGCAGTTCCAGACGGTCAAATCCACTACTGCGAGCGCAGTTGATTCAACGAAGGCCTATATTTCCAAGCTTCTCAATATTCGGGATATGCTTAGTGCTGATTTGAGTGCTAGGGGAATTACGGAGGCCAAGTCCTATGTAGGAGGTATTACGGACCTGGGTAAAGAGGCTACGAAGAACCTTGATGCCCTGTCGGAACTGGTCGGAAAAGTCGCCGAGTCTACCTCGCATCCGGTCGCAACTCCTCCGACTGCGGCAACCGGTTCACAAACCACCACTCCGGCGAAGTAATCCAACTCAAAACTACTGTTTATCAAAGAGGCCGGTTTAACCGGCCTCTTTTTTATGGCTTTATTCATTATCGTTGGCGGGAAATTCCTTTGACCCTTTTCACTTTGTGCCTTTGTCCCTCTGCCTTCAATATGACACCTGCTCTTTTTCTCGACCGAGACGGAACCATTATTTTCGACAAGCATCACATTCACAATCCGGGGGATGTCCGGCTCGTTCCCGGTGTCCGTGAGGCACTGAAAGCCTCGCTGGAGGCAGGCTATAAGCTTTTTATCCTGACCAACCAGAGCGGCATTGGGCGTGGATATTTTACATGGGACGACTATCAGGCCTGCAATACGCGCATGATTGAATTACTCGGACTAGGCAAAGAGGTCTTTACCGAGATAAAGGCTGCCCCGGAAATACCGGGAGTTCCTTCGCTTTATCGGAAACCTGATCCACGATTCATCAATGAAATGGTTGCCAAGTACAGGCTGGCTGGGTCGGCATCATGGATGATCGGAGACCGGCAAAGCGACTGGGAGTGCGGCTTGAATGCGGGAATCAAAAGTGCGGCTGTACGCACCGGAAAGCCCATTGAGCCGGAAGACGCGAGTTACCTGCAAAAATCCGAAATTCCTGTTTTCGATGATTTGCCGGCTTTTATTCGTGGGGAGTTGCAGCTGGCTTGGTAGGAGTAACGTTTTGGGCATAAAAAATCCCGGACGGTTTTCTTTGTTTCAGACCAAACTCCCTCAAGCGGTCGGAAAGCAAATTAGAAAAAGGAAAACCGTCCGGGATAAATGTGTGCCAATCATTCTGGATTTCTCCTGTACCAGCCTATGGCAGATGGCGGGATCCAAGAAACTTCCGTTTATGAGCGCATAAAAAGAGAACTGGCTCCAAGAGTCAATAGAAATTGAGACTTATTTTCAAAATACGGGCTCTTGTTTCTTTTCATCCCAATTCCTTTGGCCGGATAGTAAAGCCGTTGTTCCATAAATCGATAATTTGTAGATAGGTAAATGATCCATGATGTCCCTATCCTGCAGATGAATTGCAATTTATGGGCCTTTCGTGAAATGCAGGGATTTTCTTTCTAAATTGAAAGTTGAACGTATTTCCCCGTGCTATTGGATTTTACGCAATGCCTTCCGCACTCAAAGCATGGATCGAAGCAAGCCGCCCCAAGACATTACCGGCGGCACTTGTTCCTGTCATGCTTGGTTCGGCGTGCGCGGCCACCGAGGGCCATTTTTTGCTTCTTCCCGCATTTTTCGCGCTACTCTTTGCCTTATTTGTCCAGATTACCTGTAATTTTTCCAATGATTACGGGGATTATGTAAAAGGGGCCGATACTGCTGAACGTTTGGGACCTGCCCGGGCGGTTGCTTCCGGGTGGATATCTCCTGCGAAAATGAAACGAGGTATCCTGATCAGCGCGGGGTTATCGTTTATCTCAGGGTTGGCACTTGTCCATTGGGGCGGTTGGTGGCTGATCGGGGTCGGGATCATCAGCCTGATTGCCTGCATCTGCTATACCTCGGGACCGTTTCCCCTCGCTTACAACGGGCTGGGGGATCTCTTTGTCATTGTGTTTTTCGGTTTCGTGGCGGTGGCGTTTACTGCGTATGTGCAATGTGGATACTTTCCCTGCATTGTCTGGCCGGCGTCCCTGACCTGTGGACTGCTGGCCACCAATATCCTGGTCGTGAATAATTCCCGTGACATGGAGACCGATGCCAAGGCCGGCAAGAGGACTACCGTGGTGCGTTTTGGCAGGGGTTTTGCCCGTGTCCAATATGTTGCCAGTTTACTGATCTCGCTGCTGCTGCCTGCAATCTCTGTGAAGATGGGTTTTAATTTGTGGTCATTGTTCCCGCTGGCGTTGGTGCCGATTGCCTGCCTGCTGGGGTACCGCTTCTGGCATGTGCGGGACCCCCGTGATTATAATCCACTCTTGGGAAAGACCGCCGCCTTCTTGCTTCTCTACGGATTGTTTTTCTCTGTAGGTTTGGTTTTAGGAAGAGCACCATGAACACGGATGATTAACTTCTTATGCGATTGAGTCTGCCTAATCTCCTTTTTCTCTGCCTTGTTGTCTGCTCTTTGATGTTGGCAGGGTGCAAGGATCGGCTGAGCCCGGTGGAAAAAGCTACGGCAGAGGGCATTTTGCTTATTAACAACAATACCGAGCCGGTTTCGCTCGATCCCCAGATTGTCTCGGGGAGCATTGATCTGCGGGTCACCTCGGCGTTGTTTGAAGGGTTGCTGGTCAATAATCCCCGGACTCTTGACCCGGAGCCAGGGGTTGCCGAGCGTTGGACAGTCTCGGATGACGGGCTTGTTTATACTTTCCATTTGCGACCGAATGCCCGCTGGTCGGACGGGAGCGAAGTCGTCGCCGAGGATTTTCTTTTTTCTTATAAACGTGTCCTCAGCCCCAGGCTGGCAGCGCCCAATGCCCAGATGTTTTTCGTCGTGAAAAATGCCCGGGCTTTTTACGAGGGAAAAGTTTTCAACTTTGAGGATACCGGATTTGCTGCCCCGAATGCCCGAACATTGCAAGTCACCCTGGAGCACCCCTGTCCCTATTTCCCGGGATTGGTTTGCCATGCGGCATGGGCGCCTGTTCCGCAAAAGAGCATTTTGCAGTTTGGAGACATTGATACGCAAAACACCCCGTGGACTCGTCCCGGGAGCATCATCGGCAATGGCCCGTTTATCCTCAAGACCTGGAAGGTCGCCAATCTGATAGAGGTTGTCCGCAATCCCCACTATTGGAATGCGGACAGCGTCAAACTCAACGGCATCCGTTTTTATGCCATTACCGACCTGCTTGCGGAGGAGCGCGCCTTTCGCGGGAATCTTTTGCATCTCACCAGCACGGTGCCGCCCATGAAGGTTTCCGGAATGCGGACCAACCGCTTTCCTGACCTCCGGCTCGATCCGTTTTTCTCAACCACCTTTGTTCGCGTTAATACCCGCATCAAGCCGCTGGATGACCCGCGGGTGCGCCGGGCTCTATCCATGAGTATCATTCGCGAGGAGATTGCCGAGCATGTCATGCGCGCCGGGGAGACGCCCGCCTATTCACTGACTCCTCCAGGTGCGGCTGGTTATGTTTGTGAATCGAGGATAGATGAAAACATTGCCGAGGCGCGCCGCCTTCTGGCGGAAGCCGGTTATCCCGATGGGGCCGGATTTCCGAAACTGCAATATCTCTACAATACGCACGAGACCAGCCAGCTAATCGCCCAGGCTTTGCAAGAGATGTGGAGCAAAAATCTTGGCATCCGGGTGGAACTCGTCAGCCAGGAATGGAAGGTTTACAAGTACTCGATGGAGAAGGGGGAGTATCAGTTGATTCGCTCTGCCTGGAGCGGCGACTACTTCGATCCCAGCAGCTTTTTGGATCTGTTCACGACGCAATCAGAGCAGAACCAGACTGGATGGAGCGACTCCGCCTACGATGCCGCCATTGGGGCCGCCTCAAGGGAAAAGGACCCTGCTGCGCGACGTACCTTTTTTCAAAACGCCGAGCAACGCCTTCTGGCCTCTTCGCCCATTATTCCCCTGGTGCATAATCGAAACAAATTCCTGATTCGCCCCGAGGTGAAGGGCTGGTTCCCCAATGAACTCGACATCCATCCCTTTACGGCGGTATCGCTGGAGAGTGTACCGGCTGCGCAAGGTTCTCCGTGATGTAGTATCCTCGGCTTGCATCCTGCAGGTTTTCCGTCATACCACAATATGACGACCTTCACCCCCCTTCACCCTATGAAAAACCTGCTACGTCCTCTTCTCCTTGCCGTTTTGTTCACGTTTCCCTTCGTGGGTACGGCGCAAACCACCCGAACCGCCCCCGATGAAGCGCCCGACTATGCCCGGGTGCGCGGCATCACCTACCTCTATATTGATGTAAGTTCCTCGGACAATAGTCCCTCGGACAGTGAATTGCGAAACGAGATGCGGGACATTATCGAGCTCGAGCTTCGCCGGGCGAATGTGATCATCAAAACACTCCTACCGACCCAGAGTCCCGATACGACACCCATGTTGCATTTCCACCTCAAGTTTGACCGGGGCATGGGGCGGTACGCCTGCAATATCCGGCTCAATGTGCGCGACCAGGTGAATATCACCCGCAATCGTGAGCAGATCACGGCCATTACCTTTGAGGTTGCCCGCAATGTCTCGGCTACATCCGATGCCGCGCTGGCCCGGGAGATCAAACTCAAGACACGCGAGTTGATCGGTGAGTTCATTACCGGTCTTAAAAAAGTAAACAGCTAGGCTTCGAAGGCCTTCATTCCCACCTTAACCTTCTTTTCTGTCATGAATACCTTTCGTGTCTTGCTATGTGGCTTGGGGTTGGCTGCCCCGATTTTCTCCCTGGCCGCGCCTTCCCAACTTAACGGGGTGCAATCGGAGCAAACCTTGACGATTGCCAAGGGACCTGCCTCCCGGCTTACCGACGTCTACACCGTACCCGAAGGAAAAAAACTGGTACTGGAGGCAGGTGCGCAGATTGCGGCCGAGAAAGATGGCAAAATTGTCATCAAGGGGGAACTGATCGTCAAGGGCGACGACAAGGCTCCCGTGCTCATGAAGGGGCGCAAGTGGAAGGGTATTGTCATCGAGACGGAGGGCAAGGCCTCCATCACTGGATTACAGATCACCGGTGCCATGATTGCCCTGGAGGTAAACGGTAATCTGCCCCTGATCCAGCAAAGCGTATTTTCCAGAAATGAAACGGGATTGCTGGTTCAGAACAGTGGCACCACGGAGATCGACAATGTCCTGTTTACGGAACAAACGGGGAACGGTTGTTTCCTGTCCGAAAAAAATGTTACCGTCCGCAATTGCTCCTTCATAAAAAACAAGGGATACGGCGTACAAATTTCGGGAACCAGCCCTTCCTTTGAGCGATGCTATTTCGAAAATAACAAGGCCGGAATATTTTTGGACGGCGACGGCACTTCTACCAAGGGCAACGAGTGCAACTTCGACAGCAAAAGCATCGGCATCGAGTCAAAGGTCTCTCATGGTAGCCTGCGTTTCTTGAAATGCTACTGGGGCGAAAAATCCACGAACCAGCTCAAGTCCAAGGGCGTGAACACCAATCTTTCCAACGTCAAGGACGCCCATGACAACAGTGGCAGCTTGAAAGTGGTGCTGACGGATTTCCTGACTGCCGCTCCCCAGCCCTGCGGGGCGACAGTGAAAAGCAAGCTGTGAGATGCCGGAGGCGGCGCGTTTAGTGTCCAGCGTTCAGAAATAAAAACAGAAGAGAGTACCGCGGATAAACGGATAGGGGGAGTTTTCTCTCACCTGAGTTTTGGCATTCCGAAGATTTCTCGTTTTCCTGTCTATCGTCACCCTTTTTCTATCCTGTAAATCCTGTCATCCTGTCCAATCTTACATACCCTCCTGCGACTCAAAACGCATTATCCGAGATCGACCCGTGCGGGAACGGGATATACTCACAACGCGACCGACCGTCCGCGAAAAGATCGACCAACGCGTACCCCGGAGGTGTTTGTTTGTAGGAACTCTTCCCGTCATCACCGGCTTCCCACCAATAGCCGCTGGCGGAACCGTTGCAGCAATACTTCACCCCGTTGTACCAGACCCGGTCCAGCAGGTGCGTATGTCCGCTCAGGCAGAGCTTCACATTGGGATTCGCATTAAAAAGTGCGATAATCTCCTCCCAATCCTGGTGAATGCCGCTCCTGTCGGGGATCGTGCTGAAGGCGACCAGGGGATAATGGCTGACGACCAGCACCGGTAGATTTCGGCTGTGCTCCAGCTCCGTCTTCAGCCAAGCCATCTGTTCCTCGCCCAGGGAACCATTGGCATGATTGCTGTCGAGCATGCAAAAAAGCCACCCGTTGCGGGTAAAACTGTAGTAGGTGGAGGGAGTCTCCAGTTGGCGTTGCACATACGGCTTGCCTCGTAAAGGATCCTCGGCTTCTCCCGCCCAGCGCAAATCATCATCGCCCAGGCAACTCATCATGGTCACATCGGGAACCTCTGCGGCAATGCACTCCTTCCACAGTCTCCATTCCTCCTCAATGCGCTCCCGGGGCACCGCCTCACCCCTGGGGGTGTAGACTGTTCCGCCTCCATTCAGGTACAGGCTGATATCGGGATTCGTCAGGCGGATGTAGCGTAACATCGCTCGGAATCGCTCGGGGGCATCGTATTCGGGCCGGATATGCACATCGGTAAGATGTACTACCCGAAGACAGGGAGTCTCGGTTATGCCACTCCCCGGGTGAATGTCGGGGATGGAGAGCAGGGTTCCGGTACTGAAAGCTTTAGGGCTATGGGTATGGGTAAAATCGCGACGTTCGATAGACATTGTTAGGGTAGACGCGCCACAGTAAATGAAATCTGTCTACTCTGGCAACAGGCATATCAGAATAACCCAAGATTTTGCATTGGAACATGTCTTGTGCAGTACGGATGCTTATCGGCTTTCACTCGCACCTTCTCTTCGAGAGACTTATTGCGGATGGAGGGAACGGGATCGGGATGCGAAAAAACTTAAAGCATGGTCAGCTAACCGGGTTCGCAGTGTTACGACGGCACGTTTTCCCACCACGGTGTCTAAATCTGACACGTCAGAAAGCATGAAGTCGGACTGCAGTGGTACAATCTGACACGAAGGATTATTACACCTCAGGTCGACGTGATGAGATCTGACATGTCGGCGACCACCACTGCAGGCAGACCTGTATGAATCTGACATGTCAGATTGTACCACCGCTGCCCCGCATGGAGGTTTCTGTGCCGTCAGATTTCACCACGGCAGTCAGCGAAAGTGATATTTGGGCTG
>JAITVQ010000230.1 GCA_031285745.1 Puniceicoccales bacterium
CTTTTTTTCAGGCGGCCAAGGAGGCGTTACCCTCCCGTCCGCCGGTTTGTGGAACCTATTGCGGAGAATTATCTGGAGGCTACGGATTCAGCCGACATTGGGTAAATTCCAAGGCGGACTTTTTCATTGGAGCCGTGGACGACTGCGTGGAGTATGCCCGCCTGCTGGGTATGCCTCATGACCAGTCTTGGACCGGGGGATTCATGTTGAATCCGGATTTCTGGGGACAGCCGATAGATACTGCCGAGCGGGAACGCATTTTTCGCGAGGAACTGCATCTGGATCCCTCGCGTTTTACCCTCATTCTGGCGACCGGGGCCAATGGAGCCAATAATCACATTTCCACGCTGGATCGTTTCTCCGATGCGCAGGTGCATCCGCAGGTCATTGCCCTTTGCGGAAAGAACGAGAAAGCCCGGCGCAATATTGAGGCATGGGCGCAATCCCACCAGCAGATTCCGGTTTGCGCCTTGGGGTACCAGACGCGCATGAGGCGAATCATGGAGTGCGCCGACGCTATTTTTGCCCGTCCCGGTACCGGAACCACCAGCGAGGCGATTTTGGCGGGGCTTCCGATTATTTTTAACGGGATTGGCGGGGTGATGCCGCAGGAAATCATTACCACGCGTTACTGTGCGAAATTTTTTGAGTCGAATATCATCCGCCGGGCCGCCGACCTGCCGGTTTTGATCCGGGCGTGGATGAGCGATGCCGCCAGGGTGCAGGCTATTCGTGAAGGGGTTGTGAAAGCGCGCCCCGCAGGTAAACACCCTGTGGACATTCTTGAACGACTCACCCGGATTGTGTCGGCGCGGTAAACAAGAAAGACCCTGCAAAGGGATTGACCTTTGGGTGTTTTGTGCTGACCATGCCTGACTCACTTTTTTTACACAAACTAACAGAATCATTACCCCCATGCCTAAACTTCTATTGAAGGATCTTGATCCCCGTGTGCAGAAGCAGGTTGCCGCGGCGGAGCAATCGCTTCGGACCAACCCGCAATACGCGGCTGAAATTGCCCAGGGCGTCCTGAGCCGTCACCCGGAATGCGTGGAATTGCGCCGTCTGCTTCGCAAGGGGCAAAAATTGGCCTTGGGGGCCAGTGCCGCGAAAGGCTTCGGCAAGTTGCTGGGCAGTGTGACCAGTTTTGCGGGATTGATGGGCACTTCCAAACTGGTGGAAAGTGATCCCATGAAAGCTATTGAGGCTGCGGAAAAAACTTTGGCCAAGAAGCCCACCGATATCGGCGCCAACAAAATGTTGGCGGCCGCTGCCGAAAAACTGGGCTGGTATGACACTGCGGCTTTTGCCTGGGAAGAAATCACCCACTCGGATCCCAAAAATCTGTCCAACTACCTCTCTGTAGGTACGACCTACATGAAGGATCACGACTATGATTCCGCATTGCGGATCATGGACAATGCCTTGAAATTATTTCCCGGCAATGGCGACCTTCAGGAAATGGCCCGCCGGGCTTCCGTCGCCAAGACGATGAACCAGGGCAAGTGGGACGAGGACGGCGACTACAAAAACAAACTCAGAAGCCAGGAAGACGCTATCAAGCTCCAGAAGAGCGACCGCGTGGTACAGGATGCCGACGAAGCGGCCGCCGCCGCCGCAGCACTGGAAACCAGGATTGCTGCCGACCCCGAAAACGTCGACCTCTACCGCGAGGCCGTCAAGAACTACCAGGCGATGGGCGATCTCGACAAGGCCATCGACACCCTCAAGCGGGCCCGCCAGACCAACATTGGACGTGCCGACGCCGCTTTGGAAAAACAGGAAAACGACCTTTCGCTGGCCAACATGGCCAAGAAGCTCAAAGAAATCGAGGACCAGTTGGCCCAGGATCCCGACAACGCCGAACTGCGGACTCGTTACGAAACAGCCAAGGAAGAAGAACGCGTTTTCCGTCTTCAGGTTTTCCAAACTTTGGTCGAAAAATACCCGAACGACTACGGCTACCGTTACGAACTCGGCGTCATGCTGCTTGAGGCAGGCCGGAATGACGATGCCATTCACCAGTTGCAGGTGGCCCAGCGCAATCCGAAGAACCGCCACGCGGCGATGCTCAACCTGGCCCGTGCCTTCATCAACGGAAACAAATACGACATGGCTGCCGAGCAGTTGCAAACAGCCAAGGGCGAAATCCAGGTGATGAGCGATGTTAAGAAAGAGATCATGTACGAATTGGGGATCGCCCTCGAAAAACTCGGACGCGAAAAGGAAGCCATCGACGAGTACAAGGTCATCTACATGTCGGACTCCGGCTACAAGGATGTCTCCCAGAAAATCAACGAATTCTACGAAAAGAAACGCTAGCTTGTCTGGCAGGGAACATTCAAAAAAACCGCCCTATCCGGGCGGTTTTTTTATGATAGCACACTGTTTTATATCTAATCCTCTGGACGAGGGAGAAGAGTGACTTAAAAAATACTGGAAGATGCTCTGGGATTTGAAATCGGAAACACGGACCCGGTTGGAAAGATTTCTTAACGGTATCTTGGTGTTGTGCAGTACCATCTCATTGGGATTGTTCATCTATATTCTGGGCTGGCCTATCGCGCAAAATGTGCGGCAATATGTGCAAGTAATTACGGATATCGTCCTGGGATTTTTTGTGATTCAGGAAGTGGCGCGCGTTGTTATTCAGAAGCAGCCTTGGAGCTTTCTGAAGACGCGCAAACCGGAGATCATCTTGTCGATTGTGATTCTGGCCGAGCTATTCTTCGGCCAGCATTTTCATGACTGGCTCAGGGAACTCATGCCGGATGTCCCTTCCGGGACGATGGCGTTGTTTTTGCTGGGATGCTCGCAATTCACATTATTGATTTTGATTGGGATTCGGTTTTTGCGGGAAAACCGGATTTTCTCCACCATGCGTCTTTCTCCGGGCGGCGCACTTGTCCTGAGCTTTGCCTCGCTCATCTTGATCGGGACATTGTTGCTTAAGACTCCGCAGGCGACGTACAATGGCATTGGCTGGGTGGATGCCCTTTTTACGGCGACCAGTTCCGTTTGTGTCACGGGATTGGGAACGGTCGATATGGCGACAGGATTTACCCGCCAGGGACATTGGATCATCCTGGGGCTGGTTCAAATAGGCGGGTTGGGAATGATGACGCTGACTTATTTTTTCGCCTATTTTCTGGCCGGCGGTGTTTCGCTCCGCAACCAGACGGCCATCCAGAATTTATTCAGCGAGGATAATATCGGACAAGTCGGGACCGTGCTTGGCATCATCATAGGATTTACCCTGACCTTTGAGGCGATCGGTGCTTTTGCCATGTATTTCTTTTTGATGCAAGGCGGCAATGTTCCGAATGATCCGGTTTTCTTCTCCATTTTTCATTCAGTATCGGCGTTTTGCAATGCGGGTATATCGACACTTCCGGGAAATCTTTCTGATCCTTCGATGCGGGGCTATGAAGGCGTGATGGGCGTTGTCATGGTTCTCATTATAATGGGCGGAATAGGTTTTCCTGTTGTGAAAAATTTCTGGCAGGTAGCGGGCGCGAGTTTCAGAAAATGCCTGGGATTGCGCACGGCGGTTCCTCCCCGTCTGACTACCAATAGCCGGGTGGTGCTTGTGACAACCTTTACCCTTCTGGTCGGAGGTACTCTCCTGATTTATATTACGGAATTTATTTTGGGGAACGGCAGTTCGG
>JAITVQ010000060.1 GCA_031285745.1 Puniceicoccales bacterium
GTTTCAAAGTGCGATATCCCCTATGTCGGCATCCTTGGCAATGTATTGGGGGCAGATGGCACCAAAAACGACATGTTGGCCTGTGTGCCGCGCACCGAGCCGGCCCCGCCCAATGCCGCCGGACTGCCAGTCGGCACCCATATTGTGACCATGAACGGCAAGGAAGTCTTCAAGAATGCCGTCCGCGTCATGAGCCAATCCTGCCGGGCTGTTCTCGAAAAATGCAGCATTACCCCAGACCAGCTTTCACTTATCATCCCCCATCAGGCTAATACCCGCATTATTGATGCCATTGCCAGCGACCTGAAAGTCGACCTCAGCCGATTCATGATCAACCTTGATCGTTACGGCAACACCTCGGCAGCCTCCATTCCCATTGCACTGGAACAAGCCTATACCGAAGGACGCCTCAAGGATGGGGAATATATCCTATTGGTCGCTTTTGGTGGTGGATTAACTTGGGGTTCGACGCTCCTTAAATGGTACGAACCCAAAAATTCATGATTTCCTGGAAAAACATTCTCCTTTTCGCCGCGGTCGCCACCGCGCCCTTGACAGCCACGGCAGAGTTAGTCTGGACCAAGGACGAGGGCTGGAAAATCCAAGGCGGAGTCTTGGCCGACCTCGGACTCACCACGCCTGAACAGCGTAGGACTGCGCTGGAAAAGATGAACGAGGCCAAGCGCCTTCAGGATGAAGGCAGCTATAGCAGCGCCCTCAGTATTTATAACGATGTTATCGAGGAGTATCCCGGCTCCGACTTTGCCGCCGAGGCGTTCTTCCAGCGAGGAGTCGTTCTCTTCAAACGAAGCGAATTCGAGGGTGCATTTGGAGATCTTGACGAACTGCTTCGCAAACACCCCGAGTTTCACCGATTCAACGACATCATTGAGGAACAATATTCCATTGCGACTGCCGTAAAGAACGGGGAACGCCCATACCTTTGGGGATGGATGCCGTGGTTTAAGAATTACACCAAGGGACTTGAGTTCTTCGACACGATCAATCGCAATGCCCCATACGGCCCACGAGCCGAGCAAGCCCTTTACGACAAGGGCATGTTGGCGCTGAAAATCGACAAAAATGCGGAGGCTTTGGATGCATTTGAGCGTCTGATAAACAACTATCCCAACTCCAAATTGACGCCGGATGCTTATATTGCCTTGGCGCAAACTCATTCTGCCAGCGTAATCGGTCCGCAATGGGATCAGGGTTCCACGATTGACGCACTGAATTTTTATAACGACCTAGTGGCCCTATTTCCTGATAGCCATCACGCGCCTGAGGCTTTGAAATTGGCGGACGAAATGCGTGAAGTTCTTGCCCAGAATCGCCTCGACCTGGGGCTGTTCTATTACGAACGCCGGAATAACAACCGGGCTGCCGCCATCTTTTTCAACGAGGCGATCAACGCAGCCCCCGAGTCTGAAACGGCCAAACAGGCCCAAAAGCTTTTGGCAGATATCCGGGCCGGAAAAAAAGCGGCGCGAAACCCGATGGACTGGCTCTTTGGACGCTATCCGCAAAGCGCGGCGGGAGACTTTGTCGACGCACCTTCCCAAGCTGGATTGGAAACCATGGGCTTTACCACCGAGGATGAAAAACCGGGCAACACTCCGGTTCCTGCTGCGCCCTCTCACGAATAATTCCGCCGAAATATTCGATGCGCCTTCATCCCCCCAATAGTATCACCCGATCGCGTGGATTGTTATCCTTGGCGATGGGCATGGTATTCTTGGTGATGGCAGGCACTGGCATTGTCGGTTGTGCCAATTACAAGTTGGGGAAATATTCAAAGACGCCCTTTTCTTCCATTACGGTACAACCCATCGAAAACGAGACCTTTGCCGCGCAAGCCCAATCCATCCTCAACCAGCAACTCAACGACAGTCTGGCCCAGGAGAGCGGATTACGAGTCGCGGCAACAGGCGGCCAGGCCACCCTGCGGGTTAGGATTACCAGCTACACTCATACCGTCTCCGCGACACGCTCCGACGACACGGTACTGGGTAGCTCCTACACACTCCGCATGACTGCGCTGTGCACTCTCACAGACAACAATACGGGAGAAGTTTATTTCAAGGACAGGGAAATTCGGGCTTCTGCCGACGCCCACGTCACGGGTAATTACAGTTCCACCGAATACCAGACCATGCCGATTATCACCCGCGAACTGGCTCGCAAGATCAAGGACAGCGTGGTGAGTACATGGTAAATTCAATTACGAATTAATAATTACGAATGAAGAAGACAATTGGGGAATACAATGGGCAGAGTTAAAACGGAAATGAATTCTTTCGTAATTCGTCATTCCTAATTCGTAATTAATCCCCGCCGCCTTCCCCCACACTGGCTTGATTTTATCCAGTGATTCCGACAGAACATCAACATGGCTAATTCCGCTCCTCTTCTTGCCCCTTCCCTGCTCGCCGGAAATCATGCGGCACTTCGCGACAGCCTGTCTATTATTGAGAATGCCGGGCTTGAATGGGTTCACCTCGATATCATGGATGGTCATTTCGTCCCCAATCTTAGCTTTGGGCCGCAAACCCTTTCCGACCTGCGTCCGAATTCGAAACTTTTTTTTGACACCCATTTGATGCTGTCTGAGCCGCACCGGTACATTGAACCTTTTGCCAAGGCCGGAGCCCAGCGCCTGACGATCCATATTGAGCCGGATTACCCGCACCTCGACACCCTGCGTAAGATCAAATCCATGGGAGTTTGTGCAGGCATTGCGCTCAATCCTAACATTCCTGCCGAGCGGGTTAAACCTCTCTTGGGAGAAGTCGACCTTGTGCTCGCCATGACGGTTTTCCCCGGGTTCGGCGGACAGTCCTTTATTTCGAGTGTTCTGGACAAAATAAAGACCCTGGCAGAATGGCGCAGCCAACTCGGTCTTAACTTCCGTATCGAAGTGGATGGTGGCATCAACATCGAAACCGGGCTGGCTTGCCGTCAGGCAGGCGCCGACGCCCTGGTTGCAGGAACATCCTTCTTCAAGGCACCAGACAAGGCAGCCTTTATCAAGGCCATCCTGGCATAGGTGCGGCGAGCCCCGCCCCCTTGTTAAACGCCGTCTTTACAACATCCGGCCCGGTTTGACATTGGCAGCGGCAGGGAAACGATTTACCCATTCTTTCGCCTGAGAGGCAAAAGCATCCACCTGACGCCCGGCAGTACCAGTCTGGGCTCCGGCAGCGCTCACCAGCGCGTTTAATTGCTCACGATTGAGCTTAAGACGGGCATCATTTGCCAGGCGGTCAATGAGATCATTACGCTCAATCTTGCCCGAACGAAGATCGCGGGCTGCGGATACTGCATGCTCCTTGATAATCTCGTGCGCGGTTTCCCGCCCTACCCCCGCCTTGACTGCCTCCATCAGGAAAGTGGTGGTCAGGAGGAACGGCAGATAATGACGCGCCTCACGGGCCACCACCGCCGTGTTAATCTCCATCTGGTTGAGAATGGTGAGGAAAGTTTCCAACAATCCGTCGATGGCAAAGAAAGAATCGGGCAACATAATCCGGCGCACCACGGAGCAGGAAACGTCGCCTTCATTCCATTGGTCCCCGGCAAGATCGGCACCCATGCTAAGATAGCCCCGCAGGATGACATGAAAACCGTTAAGGCGTTCACAACTCCGGCTATTCATCTTGTGAGGCATCGCCGACGAACCCACCTGACCAGGGAGAAAACCTTCGCTGGCAAGTTCATGGCCAGCCATAAGACGCAATGTTTTGGCAAAGGACGAAGGACCTGAGGCCAGCGCAACCAATGACGAAACTGTCTCGAAATCCAGTGAGCGGGGATACACTTGGCCAACCGCCCCAAATCCGCGTGGAATACCCAAATGTTTCAGGATACGCTGATCGAGCGAGGATACTTTTTCCACATCCTGCCCGAACAAAGTCATCTGGTCGAGTTGGGTACCGACCGCCCCCTTTAGACCACGGGCAGCATAGGCAGAGATAAACGAATCAAGCCGATCCAGACCAAGCAGGAATTCCTCGCCAAACATGGCGAGTCGTTTTCCCACGGTTGTCGGCTGAGCAGCGACATTGTTGGTCCGGGCGGCGAGCACGATATCGCGATTCTGGCTGGCCCGTTCGGCAAGTTTTCCCAGGCAGGCCACCGCCTTGACCCGGACAAGCTCCAGACTGCGGTAAACTTGCAACTGCTCCACACTCTCGGTCAGGTCACGACTGGTCATCCCTTTGTGGATATGCTCATGGCCGGCCAGATCACAGAATTCCTCAATGCGCGCCTTGACGTCATGGCGGGTAATCTCTTCGCGCTTGGCGATGGATTCCAGGTTTACCTGATCCTTGACACGCTCATAGTCGGCAATGGCCTTTTCCGGAATATCGATGCCTAGGTCTCGCTGCGCTTTCATGACCGCAATCCAGAATTCGCGCTCCAGAATCACCCGACCCGTGGGAGACCAAATATTCTTCATGGCCCCGGAGGCGTAGCGTTCGGCAAGGACGTTGATGATGGGCTGACTCATACCCCAAGGAGTGCTCGGCAAGGGGAAGAGAGGCGAGCCGAAAATTAGTAGAAAAAATAGCAGGAAAAGCGCAAAATCTATCATACCTCGGACAATTCTTAATTTATAATTTTTAATTCTTAATTACTAAACACCTCCTTTCGTCCTCCAGTCTGTCACATTCTCATCCGATATAGCATATTCCTGTTTGAAGAATTGTCGAAATGCATTAAATTTATCTCCGTCATGAAAATAACCCTACTTGCCGGAACAAATCGCCCGGGCAGCAATACACGAAAAGTGGTTGCCCATATTGAAAAAATATACCGGGGTGCGAATGTCGAACTGAGTGTCCTTGATCTTGCCCAACTCCCGGACGAGATTTTCAAGGCATCTTCCTATGCGGAAAAACCCGCCTCCTTTGCCCGCTTCGCCGACCTTATTACCAAGGCGGACGGGGTGCACATCGTGACTCCCGAGTATAACGGCGGGTTTCCCGGTGTCTTGAAATACTTTGTCGATATGCTGCCGCATCCGCAAAGTTTCACACAACGCCCCGTGGTCTTCACAGGACTGGCCGTCGGTATGTGGGGAGCCCTGCGCCCCGTCGAGCAGTTGCAGACCTTGTTTACCAACCTGGGCGCCACGGTCTGCCCGCAGCGGGTATTTCTGCCGGGCATTGGAAACCTACTTTCGGACAGCGGAGAAATCACCGACGAAGCAATTGCCAAGCGCTTGACCGCCCAAGTTAACGACTTTGTGAGCTTTGTTGGAAAACTCTCCAAATAACCGGCAGTTGGAATCATAATACAGATTCCTCCCAGAAAATCTAACAGCTGGATAATTAACTCGCTTGCTCGCGAGTTCTTAAGAAGTTTATATTCCGCTAATGAGCGCGAGCGAATCTACCGCTGCAAACCCGCCCACAAGGCGGGTTTTGGCGTTTGGCCTTTGGAGCCAAATGCTGGCTCACGCCCTACGCCCTTCTCGCACGCTACGGGACAGGTCCATTTTTTCGCTGAAAACATTCCTGGCCGCGATGGCTGGGCTTTATATTTCGTTCCGGTTGGATCTTTCGGAACCGGGTTGGGCGGCTTTGACCGCATACGTTGTCTCCCAGCCACTCTCGGGAATGATGCTGTCGAAATCATTTTCCCGTATTCTCGGCACCGTAATTGGCGCAGTAATGTCGATAATATTGGTCGCAACATTGTCCGATGCCCGGGAGCTTTTCGTGCTGGCAATCGCACTGTGGATTGGCGGCTGCCTCTATTGGTCGGTATTTCTCCGTGACGCCCCCACCGCCTACGGGGCCATGCTCTCGGGATACACCGCAGCCATCATTGGATTTCCCGCCGTGCTGGCGCCGGAAACCGTCTTCGACACAGCCGTCGCACGCTGTCTGGAAATCAGCATTGGGATTGTCTGTGCCACAATCATGAGCCGGATTGTTTTTCCGAGCCGAACGGGAGATGTATTGCGAGCCACCATGACGCGCTGCCTGGACGATGTCGCCCGATGGGCCGTGGACACCTTGCGTGGCCACCGGGATGACGACCAGGGCCAGGCCGATGTTCGCAAGCTGATCGCCGACACCTCTGCGTTGGATTCCCTGCGAATCCACGCGGTGCTGGATTCACCTGAAATGCGTAACCAGGACAAGGTAGTGCGCGCATTGCACGGGCGATTATTGACACTCTCATCCTATTTGGTGGCACTGCATGACCGTTTGAAACTACTCCGTCAGCAATGCCCCGAGGCAATGGAGAGACTGACTCCCTTGCTGGAGGGAACCGCGCTGCTATTATCCACCGATCGCGACGTCACTGTCGTCAACGAAGCCCTGGAGTCTCGGATTCGCGCCGCCAGGCCGAGCTTCGAGGCAATGCACCGAAATCCGGTTCTGGTATTGGAGTATAACATACTGCAACGGCTATTGGATGTTTTGCGAATCTGGCGCGAGACAGCCTCGCTGAAGCAGGCGTTCGCGAGCGAGCAAGTGCCCGTCGACCTGGATGAGATTCCCGAGATGTCCCGCTACCGGGACCACACCCTGGCGCTGGTAGCATCAGCGGTCTCAGTAGTTGCGGTAATCACCACCTCTGCTTTTTGGATTTACACAGGCTGGGACCACGGCGCATCAGCAGCCACTTTCTCCGGAATGCTGACATGCATCATGGCCTCCCACGACAATCCCGTTAAATCCTCGCAGGGATTTTTCAAGGCCACCGTTTTCTCAGCAGTGGTTGCCGCGATTTACCTGTTTGCCGTCTTTCCCGCCATCGATGGATTTCCCATGCTGGTTGCCGTGCTGGCCGTGCTTTATCTCCCGACAGGCATCATGCTGACCAGTGCGCGCTACGGAACCCTGGCAACCCCGTTTCTTCTGAACATATTCGCACTGCTGAGCATCCATAATATCATGACCATAAGATTTGACGGTTTCATCAACTCCACCTCGGCGCTTTTGGTGGGAATGCTGTCCGCACTGATCATGTTCCGCCTATTAAGGCCGGTCGGTGTGGACTGGGCAATCCGCCGACTCACCCGGGGAGTCATGCGAGATCTGGCCCAAATTGCCGCAGCAAAAAAGCCGGAGCCCCGGATCAGTTTTGAAAGCCGGATGTTCGACCGGATAAACAGCCTTCGTCTTCGCCTGAACCCTTCGCTATCCAACGAACGCGCCCATCTGGAAGGGATACTGACAGCATTGCGGATGGGATTGAACATGCTGGTGCTGCAGCGCAACCTCCCCTCAATGCCGGAACCGCTGGCCCGCAGCATTCGAAGAACCATGGACCAGATGTCGGCCCACTTTCGCCGTTACGGCACAGACCCGGAGCGTTTCGCCGACAACACGGTTATCTCGGCCATCAACCAGTCCATTGCGGATACTTTCGCCGCGAAAGAAAATTCGCATGCCAAGGCTGTCGATACATTGGTGGCATTGCATAGTTTGCGCAACACGCTCACCCAACACCCCGGGTTTTTCGGCATAAAAATGCCTTCTCCTGAAACTGGTCCCAATCTCCCAACTTCCCAGGCTGTGTCATGATAAAAGAAATAGACATGATGGGCGTGTATCTTTCACCAATGATGGGATGGATAGCCGTGACCATTTTGCTTTGGTTCGGCATCCGGGCTGTATTGCGACGTGTCGGACTATATCGCTGGGTCTGGCATGAGCCCTTGTTTAACGCCGCCCTTTTTGTCATCATCCTTTCCGGTCTGGTTATCGCAACCATGTAATCTTTTCCCATGAAATTTCTGACATTCCTCATTCGTTTCTCGGTCACGCTGTTGGTGGTCGCCATTGCGATCTTCGCCGGCTGGCGGCTGTGGATTCACTACATGGAGAGCCCTTGGACTCGCGACGCCCGCGTGCGGGTGAACGTAGTGACCATCGCCCCCGATGTCGCCGGGGCAATCGTTGACTTGCGCGTGAAAGACAATCAAAAGGTCAGCAAGGGCGACATCCTCTTCATTGTGGATCAGGCACGCTATCGGCTGGCACTTCAGGAAACCGCTGCACTGGTAAAAACACGCACAGTGGAAGCAGAACAGCGGAAACGTGAATTGGAACGCCGGGAGAAACTGGCCGACAGCTCGGCAATTTCACGGGAAATGCTGGAAACGGCGGAAAACGTAGTAATTACCTCGCAGGCATTGTTGGACCAGGCTATCGCCGCACATGAAAACGCGAAACTGAACATGGAGCGTACGGAAGTGCGGTCTCCCGTAAACGGGTTCGTTACCAATCTGCAATTGGAGGTGGGTGATTACGCCACAGTGGGAAAACCAATGCTCGCGATGGTAAATAGCGATTCCTATTATGTAGCCGGTTACTTTGAGGAAACGAAGGTTCACCGGATTCGGGAAGGCGACCCGGTTATCATTCGTCTCATGGGCTTCTCAGAACCATTGACGGGGAAAGTGGAAAGCATTGCCCCGGCCATTGCCGACCGCGAAAATGTGGTCAACACAGACCTCGTCGCCAACGTCAACCCGACATTCAGTTGGGTTCGCCTCGCCCAACGCATCCCTGTCCGAATCGCGATTGAAAAAATTCCCGACGATGTCCGCCTTAGCGCAGGGATGACTGCAACAGTGAAAGTGGAAGAGAAGAAATAAATTCAGGAATAGCTCAATTTGCCAGTCAACCAGAGAAAAACTCCCAAATAGATAATTCCCTTGTCAATTGACAAGGGGTACGCACCGGACGGGACAATGAAATTGCATTTTGTCGGAGGAACTGCGCAGAACTTTTTAGTGGTCTCCGATGTTTAGGATGCTCAACAGAACTATTTCATATTATCCGAAGTGCGGGATTGGACTGATTAGATCTGTTTTGCTCCCTCCGAAGTTGTTGGAAATGCTAATCAGAACTATTTTGTATCATCCGAAGTGTGGGAAAAAGGCTTTTCGGGTGGTGAAATTGCAGGACGGGAAGCCGAGGAGGGCAGGAGGTAAATGGACAGTATCTACAGGATGGAGAGGGAGATAATTAAGAAGTAAAAATTAAGAATTATGAATCGAGAAACTGCGGATGAAAGGGTGGAAAGAAGAATATACGGATGGGGAATTTTCTCTTATTGGATATCTAGTGACATAGCCTTCTCCCTTCATTTATCTTTTTATCCTATTCTTATCCGTGAAATCCGTGGTCCTGCGCTGGACATATGTTAAAGTCTATAAGGAACTCAGCAACCCGGTTGAGTTAATAGTGTCATCGGTGAGGTTTCCGTTCATTGGGTGTTAACCAAAAAAATTTCGCGTTCATTCGTGTCCATTCGCGGTTAAATCTCTTTTTTGACCGAGGATTCCACGGATAGCGCAGATGTTTTTCCATCCGCAACATCCCTTCATTATCCGCGTCATCCGCGGTTTAAAAATCTTCAAAAAAACGCTTGCAAAATGATAAACATTATTTCATATCTTTTCCGATCCTTCCACAGTGGTTAAGGATCAGGATATAAATCAAAATATATAGAAAGATCAGAATGATTAAGCATATCATACTACACCCGCTACGCAATGAGGAGCACTTTGGATTTCACTCCGAATTCGCGACATTGGTGAACGAATACAACATATCGGAGATTTTCGAATCTCTGGTACAAACCTACAACGGTCATTACGACAATCTGGATGTCGCGATGGAAGTCGTCCGCAGGAGCGTCTACACGGGCCAAATGAGGGTTGCCGACCAGCAGCGCAAATCGGCCTACCGGAGACTGCGCGTGGCTGCGTTCGAATTCACGAAGGAGGACGATCCGAACAAACGCCTGGCCGCCGAACGGATTGCCAACATCATCCGGCATTACGGGAACTTCGCCACGGGACCTCGGGCCGAGAGGACCTATGCGCTGACCAACATGCTGCAGGACCTGCGCGAGAAGTGCGCCGTCGATTTGCAACTGCTCGGGCTGGCGGCCTGGGTGGGCGAACTGGAGGCGAAGAATCTCGCGTACAAGGAACTGAAGTCGCAACGGCACACGGAGAAGTCAGAGGTGCCAGTGATGAAGGTGCCCGAGGCCCGCCTGGAGGTGGACGCCAGCTATGCGGTGATCGTCAAGCAACTCGCGGCACACCACGCCTGGAAACCGGACGACGACAACTGCGCAACGTTGATCGCCAAGCTGAACAACCGGGTGGATTATTATAATAATCTGCTCGCCCAGCGGCGCGGTGTCTCGGCAGCCAGAAAAGCCAGGCAAGAGGAAGCTACAGTGAGCTTCTCCAGCTCGTCGAGTGAAAGCGAGGTGGCTTGAAAATTGGAAACTAAAAACCAAGGATAACAACTGCGGGAAACCGCAGTGACTCCCAGGGCGCAGCCGGTGTAAATCGGCTGCGCCCGTTTTGTTGGGCAGGCTACAAAGAGGCAATCTCCCCTACCCGTGTGTTTAATACTCGCGCTTGCCCTAAAATCGCGAATGACAATTGCCCCTGCCCTACAATACAAGACCTCCCGTAAACACTCTTTCCTCAAATCTTATTCCGTGCCCAAGCAGTCGCGCATCAAAAAGTATTTCCGGAGAATTATCGTTTCTGCCATCGTATTTGGGGTAATTTTGGTCGCCACCTTCCAAATGATGCAGCCGGAAGCCATAAAAGGGCGTTTAATTCCCGGTTTGGAGGAGATGGAGGACAGCAATGCGGTCGGCATCAATAACAAGGGGCAAGTCGTCGGGACATTTGTAAACCGGGATGGATATGACCGGGCTTTTTTGTGGACGGAAACAGAAGGCATCCGGGAAATCGGCACACTGGGCGGTGCCTCAAGCTCCGCCTACGCCATCGACGATGAATCCAAGGTTTACGGATGGTCGGAGAAATCGGCAGAGATCAGCCATGGCACAATTACCCAGATATCCACTCACTTTGTCTGGACCGAGGCCGACGGTCTCAAGGAATGCGCCAGCAACCGTTCAGGTAAAACTATCCACATTCCCATGAGGCAGTCCGTCCCCCCTATTGCGGCAATGAGCGGAAACGGATATTTTTTTACCAAGGTCAACGACAAGGCGCAGGTCATCGGATATTTCCTGAAAGAGGGAGGCATGAACAGGAGGGCTTTCCTTTGGACCAACGAAACGGGTATCCTGTACTTGGATACACTGGGTCTGGCGGCGAGTGATGCTAGGGACATCAACGAGAAGGGACAAATTGTCGGATTTGTCAGGACAGCGCCACCCTGGTGGGCAAGGACGTGGAACTGGGCCTGTGAAAAATTTAAGCTGCCGTCAGGATGGCAGGCGGATTTACAGCAATACCGGAAAAGAAAAGCCGTCCTCTGGACAGTGCCATCCGAGCTAATGGAAAAAGTTGAATTTAATCAGACCTCCAAGAACCCATGACCTTAATCGAAAAAGCCCTTTTTCTAGACCATAGTGCCCACTATATCCGTGCTCTTGAAATCAATGAGAATACCTTAAGCCTCACAGTATACCCATGTATGCGTACTGATGTCTGCTCTCACGCACGCTTTGATAACGTCAGGGCATTACACATTCAAGATATGGAGCCTGATGAACCACATGAGTTACCCTGGGATATTATTGGTTTCGATTCCAAGCAATTAACCAACGGATACTGGAAGTTTGTCCTATATACAGGTGACCTTGAATATTCCTTCGAATCTCTTTGGCCGGTTATTACAAAAGCAGAATAGGTTTCTCTGGATTTTATAAACACCTACCACTTGATCTTCCATTTGGTGATTTGCCACACTTTGCCCGTCTGGCATTGCGGGCAGGGAGATTCCTTGTTGAAGGTCAGGCGATCACTGTCAGGGACACGGGAGGAGCCTTTGCAACGGGGACATTTAATCAACTCCCACTCCTCAACGTCAAAAACCACCCCGGCTTTCAACAACTCCACAAACCGGTCTTTGCTAATGGTCGAGATGCCTTCCTCGGCAAGGGTGGTTTCACAATAAAGAGGAACCTCCCATGTTTCTCCAGCGGCATCCTTGTACTGAAATGTCGCGTCGTTCCTGGCGACAATCAGGGGAATCCTGTCCCCGTCCCTATAATCTTTTTCTTCCCTGAAGAAAAATGCGCCATCATATCCATGCGCCACACGCGCATTGATGCGCCGGACGACAGGAACATCTGACTTGCAGATGACCCCCTCTGATTCAAGCGTGATCAACGTATCGTTTTTCAATCCATAACGCTCAATGACTAGGTTGTAGAGTTGCAGGGTCTTGGCGGGATTCTCCGCCACCAATAATTTCCCCACGCGGGATGCCTGGTATGTTTTTGTCAAAATAATCGAATGCGGCGGAAAATTTTCATCCGCCCTCAACATCGGGGCCAGGAAGGGGAACGCGAGAAACAGAAAGAATGTGATTCTCATAAACCAATCCCTTAAAGGAATTCATCTTCCGTGGGAAATGAAAAATAAGGGCCACTCCTGTTTCCCGTTGGACTCGTTTATGGTTTCTCATCTCTTTAGTTTTAAATGAACGAGCGGCAGAGAGCCGGGATTGCATCTCTTGCATTTTAGGTTTTCCTACGCCTGTTTTCCTCATGCCAACCCAACGAACGAATCTCTACGGAATGACCCGGGCCGAACTGGCCCAAGCGGTGTCGTTGCTGGGCGAGCGTCCTGTGCATGTACGCAAGATCTGGCGGAGTCTCTACGTGGACGGTGTCACTGATTTTGCGCAGATGGAAACCATCCCTACAGCATTGCGGACAAAATTATCCGAAACCTTTGAAATCGCCGGAAGTACTGTCGCGCAGGAAATGCATTCATCCGACGGATTAACCCGAAAGTACGCCCTGAAACTGGCGGACGGGAGACTCATCGAGACAGTGTTGATGCGTTACAAGGGAAGGACGACGGTCTGCCTGAGTTCGCAGGCCGGTTGCGCGATGGGGTGTGTGTTTTGCGCGACAGGACAAGGAGGCTTCGGGCGAAATCTGGAAGCCGGGGAAATCGTCGCGCAAGCCATGCTGGTGAATCAGGTGCTCCGGGAAACGTCCATGACCGGGACAGCCCGGCTGGCGGAAACATCTTCGCCAAGCGCCCATCGACGACATGAACGCCTCCGGAATGTGGTGCTGATGGGAATGGGCGAGCCGTTGCAAAATTACGATACGGTGATGCGGGCCATGGATATCCTGCGCGACGAGGCCGGGCTGGCTCTGGCAGCACAGCGAATCTCGGTAAGCACAGTCGGAGTGATCCCGGGGATCATTCGTCTGGCCGATGAGGCCCGCCCCATCCAACTGGCAGTATCGCTGCACGCCGCCACCCAAGAAGAACGGGCCGCCCTGGTGCCCGTGGCCAAAAAATGGCCTCTCGCCGATCTCATGGAAGCCTGCCGCTACTACACCCAAAAACTGGAGCGGCGGATTTTCTTCGAATGGGCCTTGATCAAGGGAGCCAATGATACACCTACCCAGGCAAGAGCAGTGGGAAATCTGCTTCGGGGCATAGAGGCCCAGGTGAATTTAATTCCGTTGAATCCTACCACCGGATACTCGGGCGCACCCACCGATGATACGGCAGCCCGCGCATTTCAAGCAGTGCTAATGGATGAGTTCAAAATTCCCGTAACCATCCGGGAACGTCGCGGAGTGGACATCGGCGCCGGCTGTGGGCAATTGGCCGGGGCGAAGAAATGAGTTTTTGAAACCGCGAATGGACGCGAATAAACGCAAATTTTGACTGTGGCGGCAGGGAAATATTGGAACGATTATCTCTTTGGTTTTTTGATTTGTTTATAGTATTTCATCTCGTGATGAGGACATAAAGAATGACGTTTGCCGCTAATTGATGAACGTAGTTCAGCCCCTTCAGGGTTGCAGATCTTATGGTCAGGATCCGCCGGTTTCACCGGCGGTTATTGCAGGCCTTCTCGCTTTGCTCGTGAACACATTGAACCACTCCGTGGCTCTCCTCGTAACAACATGGGATGGAATTCATAGCATGGCCGCCTTTGTATTTATTCCAACCAAGGAATGTGTTTTGACAGCAAATGCACAGAGCCGCTGGAAGCGGCTAACATGAATAACCGCCGGTGAAACCGGCGGTAACAGCCCTAAAAAACACGCCCCTGCAAGGGGCGAACATGTCTAAGCTGCTTCGTTGGCAGACTTGGTCCAATCATAAGTTTAAATGCCATAAGCAAAAACCTATTCGTGCTTATTCGCGTCCATTCGCGGTTAGATAATACCAAATTAGACCCATTTGGTTAATGGAGCAAAAAGACCTTCCTTGCCAAAATCCCAGCAGAGATATTAATTCTTCGACTTGACGATTTGCGTCAGGACATAAGGCAGAATGCCACCAGCCTTGTAGTAGTCCACCTCGACGGGAGTATCGAGCCTCACGACAATGGGAATGTCGAAAGCGTTTTCCCCGGCAGGATGAACACGCAGGACAGCTTCCTGCTGCGGTTTGAAATCGTTGGAAATGCCCAGGACATCAAACGTCGCATCGGCCATGCCCTTCACCTTGTCATAGTCGGTCTTGTTTTTGAAAGTAAGCGGCAGCACTCCCATGCCAACCAGATTGGAACGATGGATACGCTCGAATGATTTCGTCACGACAGCTTTCACTCCCAACAGACTGGTTCCCTTGGCAGCCCAGTCGCGGGAAGAACCCATTCCATAATCCTCGCCTCCGATCACAATAAGCGGAATTTGCTTGGCCTTGTACTTTTGCGCAGCGTCGTAGATCGGCTCCACTGTTCCGGCAGCATCGGAGGCAAAACACCGCGTAACGCCGCCCTCGACGCCGGGGACCATCTGGTTTTTGATACGGACATTGGCAAACGTCCCGCGTGTCATCACCCGGTCGTTGCCCCGGCGGGAGCCGTAGGAATTAAAGTCGGCAAAGGTTACACCATGTTCGCCAAGGTAACGTCCCGCAGGGCTGTCCTTCTTGATGCTTCCGGCTGGTGAAATGTGGTCGGTGGTAATGGAGTCTGCAAAGATACCCAGCGGACGGGCTCCCTTGATTTCGACAATGCGCCCCGGCTCCATGGAATAGTTCTCAAAGAAGGGAGGCTCCTGGATATAGGTGGAGCTCCGATCCCATTCGTAAACAAGCCCGGTGGAGGATGGAATTTCATTCCACTTGGGATTCTGTCCGGCGAAGTCACTGTAGAGTCGTCGAAATACATTCGGCGCCAGCGCGGTCGACATGAGGTCCTGGATTTCCTGAAGTGTCGGCCAGACGTCGCGGAGATAAACAGGTTCTCCATCCTTGCCGATCCCGATGGGGTCCTGGGCAAGATTGATATTCACACGCCCCGCCAGCGCGAAGGCCACCACGAGCGGCGGTGACATGAGGAAGTTCGCCTTGATGTTTTGATGAACACGGGCCTCGAAGTTTCGATTCCCCGAAAGGACTGAAGCCGCAATCAGGTCGTTTTTCACCACAGCTTCCTCGATGACGGGATGCAGTGGTCCGGAATTTCCAATGCAGGTGGTGCAACCATAACCCACCGTCTGGAAACCGAGTTTGTCAAGATAGGGTGTAAGGCCGGTTTGATCCAGATAGTCGGTGACAACACGGGAACCGGGAGCCAGGGAGGACTTCACGGTCGAGGGAACCTTCAGCCCGAGTTCCACGGCTTTTTTGGCCAGCAATCCTGCCGCAAGCATGACGCTGGGATTGGAAGTATTGGTACAACTGGTGATGGCGGCAATCAACACACTGCCATGCCCGATGTCGCCGTCTATGGAGGGCGCACAATCGTGATTCTTGCCGGGCGTGGGCCGGTTGTTCGCCATTTCGAGTTCCGTCATGGCATTGGTGTTTTGCGCCTTGGAACTCAAAACCGAAACAGGTTCCTGACTGCCGCCCGAGGGCGTGGGAAATTTACGGGCCTCAACAGAGCCGACCACATGGACGGTTTTGCCAAGTTCGCCATCCGGCTTTCCGAATCCGTTCTCGGGAACCGGTCTGGAAAATGCAGTATTAAACTCCCGGCCTAAATTAGGCAGCTCAATCCGGTCCTGCGGACGCTTGGGCCCGGCAACACTCGGCATGACCCGGGTCAGGTCGAGGCTAAGATCGACACTGTAATCGATCTCACCTTTTTGCGGCATGCCCCACAAGTTTTGGGCCTTATAGTAAGCCTCGTAGAGTTCGATTTGTTTTTCACTGCGCCCCGTCGCCCGAAGATAATTCGAGCACTCGGCATCGATCGGGAAGAAACCCATGGTTGCGCCATACTCAGGCGCCATATTCGCAATGGTGGCCCGATCCACCACCGGCAGCGCCGCTGCACCGGGTCCGTAAAACTCGACAAATTTTCCGACCACCTTGGCCTTGCGCAGCATCTCGGTAATCGTGAGGGCAAGGTCGGTGGCGGTAACACCCTCGCGCAAAGTTCCGTCCAGATAGACGCCGACGACCTCAGGCACGAGGAACGTAACCGGCTGGCCGAGCATACCTGCCTCGGCTTCGATACCACCGACGCCCCACCCCACGATGCCAAGCCCGTTGATCATCGTGGTATGCGAGTCGGTACCAACGAGGCTATCAGGATAATAGACGCCGTCTTTTTCAAACACACCCTTGGCCAGATATTCCAAGTTCACCTGGTGGACGATACCAATCCCGGGAGGCACTACCTTGAAAGTATCGAAGGCCTGCATTCCCCATTTGAGAAATTGGTAGCGCTCGTGGTTCCGGTAAAACTCGAGATCGAGATTCTGCTGGAGAGCCTCGCCAGTCCCGGCGAAATCCACCTGGACAGAGTGATCGACGACAAGATCGACAGGCACAAGCGGCTCGATGATCTTGGGATTTTTGCCCAGCTTGTGAACTGCCGAACGCATGGCCGCCAGATCGACAAGCAGCGGAACCCCGGTGAAGTCTTGCAGGACAACCCGGGCCACGGTGAAGGGGATTTCATAGTCGCCGGGAGTCTTCGCATTCCAGTTCGCCAGATTGCGAATATCCTGTTCGGAAACCTTTTTGCCATCGCAATTGCGGAGTAACGATTCGAGCACAATGCGGATGGAAGCCGGGAGTCGGGAAAGCTTCGAAAAACCGGCGTCCGCCAAGGCCGGAAGACTATAAAAACTGCCGCTGGCTGTGCCATGGGAGAAAGGACGAAGCGTGTGAAATGGATTAGGTTTTTCGCTCATGGTTGAGGGAATTGAATTTGCTTGAGGGATTCTGCCTAAATCATGTCACAATACCCCCGAGCGTCAACCGCTACCCGCTTATTATTTGGATTTTGCGGGACCTTTCCGTTTCCTGAGAAATTGCGTTATTCAGGCAACACAACCTGAACAAGAATGAAGCTGAGAATACGTAGAAAATATCCAATGATGCGAAACGCTCAGGTTTTCCCGACTTCTGCAATAAGGCTATCTTCCGGAATAGAGTTCTTGGTATTCTTCAAATGAAAACGCATATCTGTTATTTTGAAGATGGGATAAGCGTGTTTAGCTCAACAGGGAGGGGGTTGCCGGACAATTTCAGCCTGTCTTTGGACAGGATAAGGCAATGCAAATCTTCCGATGAAGTAACGGTGATATGAAAAAATAATGAAATATTCTGAATTTTAATAATCTATAGAGTAATGCGATGTGAATTATATCATGACTAAATTACTAAAAATAACAATGGTCCGTTTGCTTTTCCGCTTTCCCTCATCATCGTGTGTCCCCGTCCACATAACCATGAGCCTTCTCAACACAGAGAAATTTACTTTTCCGGCATCCCTGGCCCACGCCATTGATGCGAGAGGGTATCACCGATTAGAAAAGTCCGTTTTTTCCAAGAGAACCGATGTCTCAAAAATTCCCGAGGATATTATTCATCGATTGGACGGAGTGTCTGCATGGATTGGGTATATGAAAC
>JAITVQ010000068.1 GCA_031285745.1 Puniceicoccales bacterium
GCAAGGCAACCGCATGCCCGCCCCCGCCAAAGGTACAATCAAGATACGATCCACCTTCCTTCGGTCCAAGCAACCGGAGCACTTCATTTATTAAAACTGGCGTGTGACCTGCCACTGCGTTGTGAATAACCTGTGAGTTTTGTTAGTAAAAGCTGGATACGATGTATTCGGAAAAAAGATACGACGCATCCTCCCAGCCGCCCGGGATATAATGCGCCGGTTGGACGGCATCATCAAAGCCCGAGTTCCTTCAGGGCCCTCAGCAATCGTTGAGATTCGGGTGATGTGGTATCCGCCCGGGTCGGCTGCGGAGCGCTGATCTGAAAGGTGCGAAAAGCCCCCTTGAAAAGAACATCCTTGGTAATTCCCGCCTGGCGCAACATGGACTCATTCAAAACAATTCGTCCGGCCTTGTCGCAGGAAACCGTCGTGCTGTTTTCACCCAGCGTGATCATTGCCTCGTGCTTGTCGGGATCGCTTAGCGCAACCCTGGAGGCCGCGTCGGCGATTTGCTGCACCATTTCCGGAGGCAGCACGAGTATCGTGCCTGTCGCTGGATAAAAAGTCGCGAGATACGCAGCGTCTCCCTCCGTCTCAAAACGCCAGGGAGCTGGGATCGTGAGCCGATTTTTGTCATCAAGCTTTCCGGAATGCCTTCCGGTAAAAAGCTTGGTCTTTCCAAAAGAAGACATCTGCGCTTTTAAACTTTCACCCATAATCCCCCACTTCACCCCACCTGTCAATTACATTACCCCACTTTTTAACACATTTTTAATTTCACTTCCGAAAAGGTATATGCCTTGTTTATATGTTATTAACATCGTTTTAAGCTAATCCACAGAGGAATAGGTAAGTTTATACAAAATCTATAAACACATTATTCACAAAATAGGAGACTTGTATAAACACATGCGCACACTATGTATCCCGATGGGTATACTTTAATTTATATTGATGCTTATGCTAACTCTAAGAGGTGGTCGGACAATGAAACAGCAGCACCATGTGTTCATCGAAATTTTGATTTTTTAAATTTTCGACGAATTTATCTCTTTGAAAAACATCCAGCGCGACTTTGCGAAAAATCCCTGCTTTCCGACCTTCTGATATTTTTCCAGGAATCATGATCTTTTTCGGCCATCAGTTTTGCATCGAAAAAAGTCCAATGTTAAAATCCATTTGCAAAACGCACCGGCTTTCTTCTCTATCTGGTGCGCAAGTATAACTTGCACCTGCCAATCTCAGACTAAACACACACAATGAAGAAACTCCTTTCCCTTGCGATGCTGACCGCCCTTGTAGCATTCCCTCTTTCGGGATGTATTACGCAAGTCGGTGTTAATGCAAAGAATTCCACCGCTGACTGGAACTCGATGTCCGGTTCACTTACGGTGAAATATACCGATAACACCATTGAAGATGTCTTCGTTGCCACGAAGAAGGGACTCGACCAGCTTCAATTCTTCCGCACCGGAGAAACCCTTCCCAAGGATGGAAAAAGCGGCTCCATCACGGTATATGCCCGTGCGATCGGAGACATGAACATTACTGTGGATATCTACACGGCCAAGAACACCAAGACCAAGAAGGAGTGGACCCAGGCTGTCATCAAGTACGGCACATGGGGCAACCTGCAGGAAAGCCAGAAGATTGTATCCGCCATATCCGAGAATCTCCACTAATCCAATTGCATAACAAAAAACCGCTATCCCCTGGGTAGCGGTTTTTTTGCGCCGATGTACATGCACCTTATTTGTATCCGCGCAATGAATACAGATATTTTCAGGCTTGCACCACATCTCAAGGCAATGCCCCCAACTGGCCTTCCTTGAAAAAACATTCGCAACGGCACGATTTCCATACACTTTCCAGCCTACCATCATGGGAAACACATTCGGGCAACTCCTTCGCATAACTACTTTCGGGGAAAGTCATGGACCGGGTATCGGCGTCGTCATTGACGGCTGCCCGCCCCGCCTTCCCATCACCGCAGAAGAAATCCAGTTCGAACTGGACAGGCGGCGGCCAGGCCAAAGCGACATATCCACCCCGCGCAAAGAGGCAGACCATGTGGAAATCCTGTCCGGCGTCTATGAAGGAAAAACTCTCGGCACACCGATTGCGTTGCTTGTCCGGAATCTCGATCACCGTCCGCAAGCCTACGACGAGATGCGGGAAAAGTTCCGCCCCTCACATGCCGACTTTTGCTACCAAACCAAATATGGAATTCGTAATCCGGAAGGCGGAGGGCGTTCTTCAGCCCGCGAGACCATCGGGCGAGTCGCTGCAGGCGCCATAGCGGTAAAAATACTTCGACTTGCCGCCAATGTCGAGATTCGAGCCTTTGTGCAGAGCATCCAGGAAATAACCGCCAAGGAAACATCGGACTTTCCATCCCTATCCAGCATCGAGGCCAATCCGGTCCGCTGCCCCGATCCCATCGCAGCACAGCAAATGACCGAGCGCATCAAGTCTGTCCGGGCCCAGGGCGATTCCGTTGGCGGTGTAATTAAATGCCGGATACGAAATCTCCCTGCCGGACTGGGCGAACCTGTCTTTGACAGGCTGGAGGCCGACCTGGCCAAAGCCATGCTGTCTCTGCCCGCCACCAAGGGTTTTGAAATCGGCAGTGGATTCGAGGGAACCCTGCTCACCGGCACCGCACACAACGATGCCCTAGAAATGCGCAATGGCGCCGTGCATACCAAGACCAATCACTCGGGAGGAATCCAGGGTGGCATCAGCAACGGCGAGGAAATATACTTTCGCATCGCCTTCAAGCCTACCGCCACGGTCATGCGCCCCCAGCCCACCGTGGATATTCACGGCAACAACACCGAGATTATCGGCAAGGGCCGACATGACCCCTGCGTGTTGCCAAGGGCCGTACCCATTGTCGAAGCCATGGCCGCGCTCGTATTGCTGGATCACTGGATGCGCGACCACGCCCAGAACCACGCATTTGAATTTTAACAAAACCCATCACGCATGACCTCCGTTTACATCATTCTTGGGGCAAAAGGCTCCGGCCGACACGAGATATTACGTGACCTCATCACCAATGGGTTTGATGGCAAGGAAGAAATTCGCGTCTATCATACCGACGAATTTCAAAAGGGC
>JAITVQ010000116.1 GCA_031285745.1 Puniceicoccales bacterium
GCGGGCGGTGACGGGATTGATGGCACACCAGAGGGTGCGGACTTTGACAAGGAGTTGGTTGTCGGAGTCGCGGAAGATGAGGCAGTGGCGTTCGCTTTGGATGGCCGTCATGGATTTGACCCAGGTACGAACGCGGAGGACATCGCCGAGGTGGGCGGGTTTTTTGTAGTCGATCTCGTGACGCATGACGACCCAGGACAGCCCTTCTTTTAATTCGGGAGGGATTACGGTTTCCCAGTGGGCGGTGGCGGCTTCCTGAACCCAGCGGACATAGACGACGTTGTTGGCGTGTTTGTTGTAGTCGATGTCTGCTTCCGAGACGACGATGGGGTAGTCGTAATGGGATACGTCGTCACCTGCGTAGAGGGGGGCGGTTTCCATGTCGCAAAGTTTTGAATTCAGAGTTTTTAGTCAAAGGCTAAAAGTATGCGCCTCGCTTACCCTAGCATCGTTTTAGCGTGGTGCTTTGTTTAATTTAAGGGTGAATTGCTTTTTTCGCTGGAAGAGGAGAATCTTCGGAGAAGAAGTGGATGTTTGAGCGGTGGGGGTGGTGATTTGCCCCGGATGCGATGCCCGAGTGGTAGTCGATAGCTTTTGCATTTGGCGATGACCGAGTGGCCGGAGTACCAAGCATGGAGTTTCCCGCGATAGAGGTTTAGTCAGGTAGTCCGACGGCGGGGTTTTCTCTGGATGCAAATAGGTCCGAGCGTCCGGTGGCATTTGCATCCAGGGATGCTGTCGTAAAGGAGAGGGCAGTTGTTCGCCCATCCTCGGATGGTGATGTAATAGGAGGCTTTTCGGCAGCGTCATCGGGGAGACAACGAGGATATCGGGACGTCGTTGTTGCGAGGTGAATCGAAAAATCCTAAAAATCGCGGCGCTTGGAATCGAGGATCAGCGTGACGGGGCCGTCGTTGTTCAGCTCGACATCCATCATCGCTCCGAAGATGCCGGTGGGTACGGGTTTCCCGATTACCCCGGCCAGCGTGGCAACGAAGTCCTGATAGATGCGGTCGGCGTCGGCGGGAGGCGCGGCGCGATTGAAGGAGGGGCGATTGCCTTTTTTGAGGGAGCCGAGGAGGGTAAATTGGCTGACGATGAGGGCTTCTCCGTTGATGTCGGCGAGGGCGAGGTTCATCCGGCCTTCGGTGTCCTCGAAGACACGCAATTTGGTGATTTTGTCCACCAGCCAATCCCGGTCATCGTTGGTGTCGCCAGCCTCGACGCCCAGCAGGATGAGAAATCCTGCCCCAATGGCTCCAGTGATGGCTCCGTCGACCTTTACCGAGGCCCGGCTGACACGTTGGATGACGGCACGCATCAGGCCTTGGAGGGAGTTGATGGTTTTTGAGGGTCTTTCTTGAAGAATTTAGCCCACGTGCGGCGGAACGGATAGCCTCGCAGTACCCAGAATTTCCTGATGCGGTTGAATTCGTGGTAAAAGGCTTCTTTTTCCGGGGGAATCGGTGTTTCACCGCAGCGAATCCAGGCCTTGTAGATCCCGGAGACGTCTGTCGCCTTGAGCAGATTGTGCAGCATGGACGGGACGATCCGAAGCGACATGGAAGACTGGAAGTCAATCATGTAGGGGGCTCCATCGTCACCGGCGAGGATGTTGCCCATATTGCGGAGGTCGAGGTGGACGAGTCCCCGTTGGTGCATGGTCGCGACCAAGGTTTCCATCTTGGTGAAGAATTCAGCCGGTAATTTCATCCGCCGTTCACTCAATTCGCTGAGCGGGATTCCTTTGATGTAATGATAGGCTACCGTCAACGACGCCAATCGGTAGGCAGCCGGAGTGACGCCTTTCACTCCCTCCATGCGTTTCATGGCCCGGTATTCCTGGCTGATGCAGAATCTGCCGAAGGTCGTTCCAATGGGCCAGGGGCAGTGCTTGAAATCCTTGATGGTGAGGTCGAGGTCCCCGTCCTGATAGCGGAAGACCAGTGCGTTGGCAAAGCGTCCCTTGTGTTTCAGCTTGAGATTGTCGGGAGAGAATTTTCTGTCAGGGAATTGTGCGGCCAAGCCCTGAAGTATGTATTCTTCAGGGGTCATGGTTGATCAAGGCTATGAGGGGGCAGTTGCCGCACGATGGAAGGGGAGTAAGGAACGGACTGCTTTTAGGCAAGCGTTTGTAATCTTTTCGTAATGTTTTCAGCCACTCCTCCGGGGAAGGCAGTTCCGGCAAATTGTTTCAAACGCTTTCGGCGGATTTTTTACGCCGCCACCGACGGTTTCGCAGATAGGCCCAGAGGGTGAAGAATCCCGACATGGTGACCATCCAGTCGCCATGCTGCATGTAAAAAGTCGGTTGGCGGAGGTGGCGGGAAACTCCGGTTACTTCAAACCATCCGGCTCCCTGAAAGTAAACACTGCCCGAGGCATCCTTGAGCGACTGTTGATAGCCTAGCGGATTGAAGACGCCGCTCCAGCCATTATTGCCACACCGAATGACGGGCAGATGGAGGCTGGCGGCCATCACGGCGCAGTGGGAGGCGTGCTGGTAGGCTCCGGCTTCGCGACCGTACCAGGCGTCATTGGTCACCACGACAATGAAATCCGCCCCAAGCAAGGCCATCTCCCGGCTCATGGCGGGAAAGATGTCTTCGTAGCAGACCAATGGGCCGGCCAGTAAAACGCGGCTACCGATGGAAACCGGGAGCGGGAAATCACGCTCACCAACGAGGCTGTCCTCGGCCACGGGGACGATTTTGCGAAGCGGCAGGATCTTGGCAAACGGCACGTATTCCCCGAATGGCACGAGATGCCGCTTGGCGTAGAATTCCGGAGAAACCCCCTCGCCGGTCACGGAGTAGATACCGTTGTAGTAGCCGAGCTCGTTCCGACTGACGGCACCAATCAACAACGTGGAAGCGGTACTTTTGGCAATCTCGGTGAGAAATTCGTCGTAATTGGATTCTCCGACGTGGAAGGGCAGGGCCGCCTCGGGCCAGAGGATAAGCTGGGGCGGAGTTGCGGGAATGTTGTCAATGCGTGGTGCTGTTTGCGGGTCGCGGGCGTCGTAAACAAGGTGGTTCTTGCTGAGTTGAGCCGCAGTCAACGTCAACGTCCTCACGGTATTGGCGTTTTGCCGAAACTGCTCGGGATCCCATTTGGCATTGGGGTCGAAATCAGTTTGCACCGCCGCCATGGTGAACAGCGTCTCGGCGTTTGACCGGATATGGGTACTGGCCCGGAAGAACAGGACAAAGGCCAGTAACACGGGAATCACTCCGACATAGAGTTCGGGTGATAGGTTGCGCATGATGCCTAACGGCCCGGGGGCTGGTTTCATTTCACCGGGGCGTTCGGAAACAAACCGATGGATGGTCCGGGCCAGCCCGATATTGAAGAGCATGATGGCAAAGCTCAGTCCCCAGGGGCCGCCCCAGGCGCAGAGTGAAAGCATGAGCGGATTTTGCCACTGCGTGTCAGCCATCAACACCCATGGGCATCCGGTGAAGAGCCAGCTTTGAATCCATTCGAGCAATACCCAGGCTCCGGCCAAACCGAACTGGATGACCAAGCGCGTGTGAATGGCGGCACCTACGGTACGCGGGAAGAGCCAGCGAACGAAAGCCAACCACGCAAGCGGGTATAGGGTGAAGTAGGCCGTGGCGAGGACGAGACCGATCCAGCCCAGTGGAGGGTAGATGTGGCGCAGCCAGATGAGGATGGCGATTTTTGCCGCCCATATGGCGAAGAAGGAAACGAGCAACCAGGATTTCCAGGTCGGCTTGGTGGTAGACCAAAGCAGCATCGGAATGGCCCATAACCAGGCCATTTGGAAGATATCGAATCCCGGTGTACAGATCACGTACGCCACGGCAGTAATCAGTCCGACCACCCATGGCAGCGCCCGTAATGCCCGATAGCTATTTCCCCAATGAAGCATGGTTTGATTGAGCATGACCCGTGCCGCTGCGCAAAACTAAAAGGAGAGGTGCAAGAAAAGGTATAGGGGCAGAAGGTACAAAGGCCCAGAGGGAAAATGCGAGGTTGGTGACCGACGGCAGTCTATCATGGCCCCTTGGCTCTTTTGCCGCTAAGAGGCTTCTGTTTCCATGCCTTCTTGTGATTTCTTGGCACGTTCGGTTTGCAGGCGAAGTTGGCCGCAGGCGGCGTCGATGTCGTGGCCTTTTTCCCGGCGCAGGGTCACGGAGATTCCACGGGATTTTAATTCCTGGGCAAAGCGCCGCTGGCGTTGCAGGCTGGGGCGCTCCCACGGGAGCCCTTCCACGGTGTTGTAGGGAATCAGGTTTACGTGCGCGTGGAGGTCGCGGGCGATGGTGGTAAGGGCGCGGGCCTGGTCGAGAGAGTCGTTGACTTCCTGGATGAGGATGAACTCCAGGGTGAGCATGCGCCCGTGTTTTTCAGCAAAGGTTTTGCAGGCGGGGATCAATTGCTCCAAGGGGTATTTTTTGTTGATGGGCATGATCTGGTCGCGCACAGGGTTGGTGGCTCCATGCAGGCTGACGGCAAGCCGGATGCCCAGAGGTTCGTCGGAGAGTTGGAGTATCTTGGGGACGACGCCGGAAGTGGAAACGGTGA
>JAITVQ010000166.1 GCA_031285745.1 Puniceicoccales bacterium
TTGAGATTCCCAAGCTCAGCGACTTGCTGGGGCTTGAGCATTGGGGCATTGCCCAGACGATGGGCAGATTGACCCAGCCTAAATTTGAGCTTTATGCCCGCCAGGCATTTTTGCGGGTAGAGCAGATGGCGGATGGCTCGTTGGTTTTTGAGGAACCTGTGAAGATCGGTATCAACGTGGGTGATTCGGGGGATGAGTGGCGTCCGGTGGCCTATGTATGCTCGATTGATTTGCAGGGGCTCGTTGGGCCTCCACTCGAAGTGCCGTGGACGGATAATGGATTGGGGACAGGAAAACCCGAGGTCGATGCTTTGATCCGGAATTTTTTAGGAACATTGCCCCTTTCTTCCCGCTTAAGACCCGGGCAATATCGTTTGATTGTCGGACCTTGAACAAACTTGTTAGTACCTGCCGGGGAGTGTTTTTTCGCAAGGTCAGGTTTCCGGGAAATACCTTTGATAAGGAAAAAGACTAACGGGCAACCATCAGGGATGTTTGCAGTTTTTTTATTCGACACAACCGACGCTTGCGGCAACGTGCCATACTCATGAGTGATGCCCCTACGCAACGGACTCCGCTTTATGATTTCCATGTTCGCCATGGTGCGCGCATGGTTCCCTTCGCAGGATGGGAAATGCCGGTTCAGTATACGGCAATTATAGAGGAGCATATGGCCGTCCGGGAAAAGGCCGGCCTGTTTGACGTCTCGCATATGGGCGAGGCCCGTGTTACTGGCCCGGATGCCGCCCGTTTCTTGGATCGTGTGATGACCAATTCCTATGCCGGGCTTAAAGTCGGCATGGCAAAGTACACGATCATGTGCCAGCCCGACGGAGGCTGCGTGGACGATCTGATCGTTTACCGTTTGGGCGAAGAGGAATTTCTCATCTGTCTCAATGCCGGAAATGCGCCCAAGGATGTTGCCTGGTTGCAGGAGCAATCCAAGGGGTTCAATGTTACGGTTGCCGACGAGTGCAAGCAATGGGCTCAGGTCGCCCTACAAGGACCATTGGCCGAGGAAATCCTTGCGAAAGTGACCCCGGTGACCTTGAGCGGCATCAAGCGTTTTGGCTTTGCGGTTGGTAGTGTTGCCGGAGTTGACGGCTGTATCATTTCCCGTACCGGCTATACGGGCTCACCCGGATTCGAAGTTTATATGCCGGCAACCGGCGCGGAAAAAGTAGCCGAAGGCATTTTTGTTGCAGGCAAGGATCAAGGGCTGAAGCTTGCCGGACTCGGCTGCCGCGACTCACTCCGCCTGGAGGCCTGTTATCCGCTTTACGGGCATGAGATTTCGGAAAAAATTAATCCGTTGCAGGCCAATCTTGGCTGGACCATCAAGTTCGACAAGCCAACGGCTTTTATTGGCCAGACCGCTCTTTTGGAGCAGAAGGCACAAGGTCTGTCCAGCAAGGTGATTTTCTTCAAGCTGGATGATCGTCGCATCGCCCGTCAAGGTGCCCCCATCTATAACGGGGATGTCCAGGTTGGCGAAGTGCTTTCCGGAACACTTTCTCCCTGTTTGAACAAGCCTATTGGCAGCGCCCTGGTGAAGGTGCCCGATGTCGAACAACCCAACCTGGCTGTCGATATTCGCGGCAATCGAATCCCGATGATTGTCGTTAACGAACCTTTCTACAAATAACTCTCTTAACCAAACCAGAACTACTCCCATCCACCATGAGCAATATCCCCGCGAATCTTAAATACACGAAGGAACACGAATGGATCCTCGTCAATGGTGACGGCACCGTGACCGTCGGAATTACCGACCATGCGCAGACCGCACTGGGCGACGTGACCTTTGTCGATCTCCCGAAATCCGGTGACACCTTTGGTGCCAATGACGTGTTCGGCACAGTCGAGTCCGTCAAGGCTGCTTCCGACCTTTACTGCCCGGTCTCCGGAGAGATCGTCGCTACAAACGACGCTCTCAATGCCAATCCGGAATTGGTTAATTCCGATCCCTACGGTGCGGCCTGGATGATCAAGTTGAAGCTATCGAATCCTGCCGAGGTCGATTCACTGCTCGACGCAGCCGGATATCAGGCGTCACTTTGATGTACGCTGAAGTCGATTGACCGACAATCGGTCCGATAAAAAACCGCGAAGAATCTTCTTCGCGGTTTTTTTGTTGGGGAAGCATGGAATAACGTAGCGGTTCTTGTGTCGAAAAGTTTCTGAATGCACTCTATGAGCTATATGGTTCGTCGGTGCGCGGCGCGTTAGAAGCCTGTCGGTCAAGAGAGAGTCGATAACGGATGCATCCTTCAAGGAACTGTGGCCATTCTGGAACAGCAGGGAGAGGATCCGTCTTTTCCGGCAGTAATTTCCATAGTGAAGGGTGGTGCCAACAGAGGTCATGCCCGGTGCTATCACGATGCTGTCGGATTCCTTCACGCAGTTTTTTTACCTCCGCAATGAGTTGTTCCCGACTCATAATTTCAAGGTCAACGTCCATGTCCCAAATCATACTAATCTTGCCTTGTTTATCGAATACTTGAGGCAGTTCTTCGGCAGGATTTCTATATTCTTTCGAGGAATGGATAAAAAAAGCCCAAGGTTTGCGCGTTGTACGCGCTGCGCCTTGGGCTGGAATATGACGCTGCTGTACTGATTAGGACTTGTGCTCGTCGGCCAGCATCTGCGCCTTGCGAATCTCGTCGTAGTGTGAAGTCCGGTTGCCGGTTATTTTGCGGACCACCACATAAAAGACGGGAATGAAGATCATCCCTAGGATGGTAGCCGCCAACATCCCGCCGACGATTCCGGTCCCGATGGCCCTTTGACTCGCCGAGGCAGCCCCGCTGGCCCGATAAAGGGGCATCACACCCAGGATGAAGGCGAACGATGTCATCAAGATCGGACGGAATCGCAAACGGGCTCCTTCAATGGTGGCAGCCAGCAGCCCTTTGCCCAGCAACTGCTGTTCCTTGGCAAACTCGATGATGAGAATGGCATTCTTGGTGGAGTGCCCGATGATCGCGATCATTCCGACGAGGAAGTAGATGTCATTGGGCATTCCGCGCAACCATACTGCCGTGACAGCGCCAAGCGCACCTACCGGGACAATGAGCATAACGGAAAGCGGAATCGACCAACTCTCGTAAAGTGCCGCCATGAGCAGGAAGATGAATATCAGCGAAATGCTGATAAGGAAGGGAGCCTGCGAGCCTGATTCCAATTCGTCCAGCGACTGGGCGGTCCATTCGATGGAGAATCCGGGGGGAAGCTTCTTGGCCAATTCTGGAACAGCGGCCATGCCTTCCCCGGTTGTGCGCCCGGGAGCCATATCGGCTTCGATGGCCATGGACGGATATCCGTTGTAGCGTACGAGCTGCATTGGTCCCATTACCCATTCAGCCTTGGCAAATGCAGACATTGGAACCATTTCGCCCTTGTCGTTGCGCAGGTAGAGCTTCAACAAATCTTCCGGAGAGAGGCGCTGTGTATCCTTGGCTTGAATGATGACGCGCTGCATGCGCCCTTGGCTGGGGAAGTCGTTCACATAGTTGGAGCCAACGGCAGTTCCCAATGCGTTGCTGATTTCCGAGAAGCTGACACCCATCGCACTGGAGGCACTGCGGTCAATCTCCATGTGGATTTGTGGGGCATCCTCCAGCCCGGCATAGCGGACGGTGGCACCAAAAAGCGGTTTCTCCACCTGCGGATTATGCACGGAGTTTCCATACATCATGCCAATCAGTTGATCTCTGGCCTTGGAGAGAGCCTCATGCCCTTGTCCTCCGCGATCCTGCAGTCGGAACACGATCCCCGACGATGTTCCGAGTTCCATGATGGGGGGCGGAACCACCGGCATCACGAAATTCGTGTCCCGGATTCCTGCAAACCGCTGGAATGCCCGGCCGGCAATTGCCTCGGCCGAATCTTCGGGGCCACGCAGAGACCAGTTTTTCAGCGAGGTGAAAAAGATACCGGAATTCTGGCCTGTTCCCGAGAAACTAAAGCCCATGACTCCGATGCTGGAATCTACACCCTTTTCACTGGCAAAGAAATCTTCGATTTCCTTGAAGACTTCCTTGGTGCGGTTGGCTGTGGCGCCCGAGGGCAACTGGACCAGCGTGAACAAGACACCTTGGTCTTCGGTAGGAAGGAAGGAGGTGGGCAGGCGTACATATAGCCAGCCAAAGGCGACTACCACGGCCGCGTAAACTGCCATGATCCGGAATCCGCGTTTCACCGCGCCACCGGTCATCTTTTCATAGGAGACAGTGATCTTTCCAAAGACACGGTTGAACGCATTGAAGAAGGGTTGAAAGAGATACTTGTGAATAGTATCAGGCAGCCAGAACAGGATAACGCCGACTCCTTTGCGCTTGGGGATGTTTTCTCCATGGGGCCTGAGAATATTCGCGCAGAGCGCCGGAGTCAGCGAGAGCGCCATGACTGCCGAGAAGGCAATCGCGGCCACCATGGAGAGTGAAAACTGCCGGTAGATCACGCCAACGGCTCCGCCGAAGAATGCCATCGGAACGAAAACAGAGGCCAGAACCAATGTCATGCCGACAATGGCCCCGGTGATCTGCCCTATGGCTTTTCGCGTGGCTTCCCGGGGCGGCAGGCCTTCCTCGCTCATGATACGTTCGACGTTCTCGACGACGACAATGGCATCGTCCACGATCATCCCGATCACGAGTACCGTCCCGAACATGGTCAGCACGTTGATGGAGAATCCAAAGGCATGCATGACCGCAAAGCCGCCCAGCAAAGACACCGGTACGACGATGGTGGGAATGAAGGTGTAGCGGATGTTCTGGAGGAAGATGAACATCACGATGAACACCAGCACGACTGCCTCAACCAAGGTGCGGACCACCGCCATGATGGAGACGTTCACGAAGAGCGAAGTGTCGAACGGCAGCTTATAATCAATGCCGGGAGGGAAGTATTGCTTCAGTTCCTTCATCCGGGCCTCAATCAGTTTGGCGGTTTCCAGAGCATTGGCCGTGGGCGAGAGCTGGACACCGATGGCGGCGGAAGGTTTGCCGTCCAGTCGTGATTCGAAACTGTATTCGGCTCCGCCGAGTTCCACCTTGGCGACATCGCGCAGGCGCACTGTCGACCCGTCGGAATTGGCTCGCAGGAGAATATCCCCGAACTCATCGGCCGAGGAAAGCTGACCTGTTACAGTGACGAGGGCGAAATTTTGCGCATCCGCAGGAGTGGGCAGGGCACCGATGGTCCCTGCGGCAATCTGGACGTTCTGGGTGGCGATGGCGTTGCTGACATCGGAAATGGAGAGCTTCAGTCCGATGAGCTTATCCACATCGATCCAGATGCGCATGGCCTTTTCAGTGGCAAATGCCTGGGCCTGGCCGACGCCGGGAACGCGCTTGATTTCGTTGAGTACGTTGCGGGCCACATAATCGCCGAGTTCAATCGAGCCATATTGGTTTGTTGGCGAATAAAGGGCGACGACACAAAGGAAGTTGGCATTTGATTTTTCGATCTGGACGCCCTGTTGGAGCACTGCCTGTGGAAGACGGGGCTCGACTCGCTTGATGCGGTTTTGCACTTCCACTGCTGCGATATCCTGGTCAGTGCCGGGGACGAAAGTCGCCTTGATGGTGGCTCGTCCGCTGGCGTCACTGGTAGATTCGAAATACTTGAGTCCGGGAATGCCGTTCAACTCCTGCTCGATGACACTGGTCACACTTTCATCCAGCGTCTTGGTCGAGGCGCCCGGGTACGTGATGGTCACTTCCACCGAGGGCGAGGCGATCGTCGGATATTGGGAGACTGGCATCTGCGTGATGGAGAGCACGCCTGCCAGCATCAGAAAGATCGCGATGACCCATGCAAAGACGGGTCGGTCAATAAAGAACCGGGCCATGGTATGTAGAAACTTTCCTTATCCGACGTTGGATTGGGTCCGTGCGTCGGGTTTTTGATCAGTTGAGGCGCTGGCAGATTCTTCCTGCGCCACTGCCTTGGGCATATCCTTGGACCATGGCATTGGCTTGACGGGGGAGCCGGGCTTTAACTGAGCCATGACGCGTTGGGCGCCTTCGACGACAATTCTATCTCCGTCCTTGAGTCCTTGCCCGTTGCGAACCACCCAGTTGGGCCCGCGTATTTCAGAGGTATTCAGAGGCAGGAATGCGAGTTTGTTGGCGGCATCGACTATGTAGATGCCGGCTCCTTCCATGGTGCGCATGACGGCTTGCTGGGGAACCAGGTAGGCCTTGCTGCCATCATCATATTCAAATTTTCCCCGCAGATACATGCCCGGCCAGAGCATCCAGTCGGAATTGGGGAATTCCGTGCGCAGGGTCACGCTCGCCGTGGTTGGATCCACCGTGATTTCCGAGAACAACAGCTTGCCCGGCTCTTGGTACGGCTTGCCATCGTCCAGTAGCAAAGTTACCTTGGCTTTGCCCCAGTCGGCGTCAGCACCCACTTTTTGTTTAAATGAGCTGAGCTGGTTGGCGGGTTGGATGAAATCGACGTACATCGGGTCCACTTGGTTGATGATGGCCAATGGGGTGGCTTCATTCTGTCCGACCAATGCTCCCTCGGTGACCAACCCTCGGCCAATGCGACCGGAGATCGGCGCCTTCACTTCGGTATAATCGAGATCAAGTTGTGCTGCCGTGAGCGAGGCCTTGGCGGCCAGTAGTTCGGCTTGGGCTGATTTTTGCTCGGCCTTGGCCTGTAAGTCACTGGCGATGGCGTTGTCCAGCTCCTGTTGGCTGATGGCTCTGGTCTTGATGAGTTCCCGGTAGCGACCGGCCAGTAATTCTGCCTGACGGGCATTGGCATCGGCTCGCGCAATACCGGCTTCGGCGCGGGCCACGTTGGCTTCCGCGCTGTCCACCTTGGCCTTGAACAGGGTGGGATCTATCTGGAACAAAAGGTCGTCCTTCTTGACGTCAGCGCCTTCCCGGAAAACCTGCTTGAGTAATATTCCGGCTACGCGGGCGCGTACTTCAGCGGTGCGAATCGGGGTGGCCCGGCCTGGCAATTCGGCTTGCTGGGGTACGGAGACAGCCTTGGCCTCAATTACTCCGACTTCGAAGACCGGTTGTTGCTGGGCATGGGCCTCCGGCGCCTCGTCAGCAGCTTGGGCGAATTCACCTGTACCACAAAAACTGAAAATTGTGAGAGACAGAAAGTAAGCAAGATTGCGAAGAATCGGTGCTTTGGCTCTGAAAGATTTGGAACGTAACATAGAAACGAACGTTTGAATGAGGTGGTGTGTGATAAATCTCAAGAACTAAATGTCACTAGAATAGCAAACATCCGGATGCTTTTTCGGTCATTCGTTTGCCTGGGAGTCTCTCGCCATTATCTTCTTCAAGAACTCTTTTCCCTTCCCATGAAAAAAACACTCTCCCTTCTGGCCTTGATTTCTGCAACGTTTCTCCCCTCTGCGATCCATGCCGGGTCAATCGGTGATACCTATCTTCAGGCTGGGGTGGGCTATGCCCGTTTTGACACTGGTTCAGATAAGCTGGACATGATGACAGGGCGCATTGAGGGCAATTACGCCCTTTGGAACCTCGGATTTATGGGCATCGATCTCCGGGCTGACTATATGTATGGCGGGGATACGGATTCGAATCTCGACGCGCATCTGCAACAAGGCCGGATTGAGGCGCTTGCCTACGCCAATGTATTGGGAATTCTCAAGCCCTATGTTACTGCCGGTGGCGTCTATGCGGAGTCCGACTATCCCACCAATACTGGTAATGTTGATTATAGTCAGGGTGGATATTCGCTTTCGGCAGGTGTCCAGATAGGCGTGTTGCCGGATCTACTGTATATTACTCCGAGTTATCGTTATACCAATGCCGGTTCACGCGACGGAAACACCTATAGGTTGGATGCGACTCTCTGGATTACCTACATTGGGGTTGGGGCATATGTGAGTTATGAGGATCTCCAGCATGTAAACGCCGATTTGGTGGAGGCCGGTGCGTATGTAAGTTTTAGGTTTTAGTGTATAGTATTTCATCTCGTGATGAGGACATAAAGAAAGACGTTCAGCGCTAATTGGTGAACGTAGTTCAACCCCTCCAGGGTTGCAGATCTTATGGTCGGGATCCGCCGGTTTCACTGGCGGTTATGCACATTGAGCCACTCCGTGGCTCTCCTTGTAACAACATGGGATGGAATTCATAGCATAGCCCCCTTTGTATTTATTCCAACCAAGGAATGTATTTTGACAGCAAAGGCGTAGAGCCGCTGGAAGCGGCTAACGTGTTCACGAGCAAAGCGAGAAGGCCTGCAATAACCGCCGGTGAAACCGGCGGTAACAGCCCAAAAGAGCACGCCCCTGCAAGGGGCGAACTTCATTGGCAGATTTGGTCCAATCATAAGTTTAAATACCATATTTGGGGTGTTTTCACCAAAATCCTGCTCGGATATATAAAATGGAGTACGGAGTCCGTGAAACTATGGAGACCGCAATACAATCGAAAAAAACATCCGGTCCTCCTTTTGCTTCCTGCTCATTTGTCTATCGCAGTTGAGATCTGCTTTAGTTGTGTGGATATCATTGGGATAAGCTAGGACTCGGGCAGTTGCGGAAATCGAAATCCGGGCCGCCGCAAGTACCAAGTGCATTGCACTTGGTGTTTGCCGTAATTCGGCAAACACCAACTCCACTGGTTGTCTCAATTGCCGGAAAAAGGCAGAGATGAAAACCATTGGTCGTGGTCTTTGCCGGAAACTGGCAAATACGAAGACCAACGGAGTTGTTACTTGCCGGAAACCAGCAGACGTGAAAAGCAATGGAGTTGGTGTTTTCCGGAATCCGGCAGGTATGAAGTCCATTGTACTTGGTGCTTGCTGGAATTCGGCAAAGGCCGCGACCAATGGATCTGATGTTTGCCGAAAAGCTGCAGGGATGACGAGCAGTGTACTTCACCTTTGCCGTTTTCCGGCAAATGGCATAACCACTGTACTTGGCGCTTGCGGCGGCCCGGATTTCGATTTCCGTAGTGGATATATCCCCATTCTGCACAACGAAGTGTGACAGGTGTGACGGCCATGATGGTTGCTCATGCTGGAGGAAATGACTGCGATATTGGGATTTATGGTTTTCGAAGAGGGTTTTCGTAGTAAAATCATTTTTTCTGCGATAAAAACAGTTGTGAATAAGTCTTCATTATAGTACCTATTCATCCATTACTTCTAATCAACAGCCTGTAAATTATGTGAAACCGGAAACTCTCACCGGGGTTTCATCAGTCCAAAGCTAAAAGTCGACCTGCTCCCAACCACGAAAGCAAAACATGAAAGTACTCCGTTTCTTTTTTCCTCTTGTCCTTACTGTGTGCGCCTGCCTGCCAGTGTCGATTTACGCTGACGACGGCGGGAAAAAGACTCCGCACAAGGAAGAAGGCGAGGCTGCTCCTCGCAGGCAGCCGCGATTGCCGGGGTTGACCGAAGAGGAAAACAAGAAGGTTTTGGCCGCTATCAAGAAATCGGAAAAGGATCCAACGGTGGTCAAGGCCAAGGAAGAGTTGCACAAAGTTCAGGAGGAGATCAAAAAACTCGATCCGAATGAAGCCCGTCCGAATATCCAGGAGGCACGCAAGAAATACATGGATGTCGTGAGAGCTGCGGCTATCAAGGTCGACCCCTCCGTGGAAGAGCTTTTTAAGAAATCGGATGCTGCGCGTAGCAAGGGGTTGGAAAAACAACCTGCTCCGCCGCCAGCCAAGCCTGACAAAAAGTAAGCAAGAGATTGTTTATTTTGTCATGGCAAAAGCCCGGGATGGTGATGCCCGGGCTTTTGCTATTTTATGATGCTTTGATAATTTCCACCCTGGCTGCCAGTTGACACGATTGTCACATTGCTGACTCCAAGGCTTGGCATGGGAACTGCACATTGTCGGTTCCCATGATCTCAACATCCGAAAAAGCTGCATACCTGCTCGACATGGATGGCGTCATATACCGGGAGAATATTCTTATTCCCGGCGCCCGCGAGCTGATCGACCAATTCCGGGAGTCCAATGTCCCGTTTTTGTTTCTTACCAATAACTCCATGCCCACCCAGGAAGACTTGGTGGTAAAGCTCGCCCACTTGGGTATCCCCGGACTCACTCCCGAGCATTTTTATACCTCTGCCCTTAATACGGCGGATTTTCTCCGCACGGTACAACCTGCCAGCACGGCCTTCGTCGTGGGTGAGGGTGGCATTGTCTCTGCTTTGCGTGATGCGCATATTCCGCACGACAACATGCACCCAACCTATGTTATTGTCGGCGAGGGGACGCCGACAGTAGAGAAATTAAATCGAGCCCACGAACTACTGGAGCGGGGCGCCAGGTTTGTGGTTACCAACCCGGACAACTGGTGCCCGGCGGGCCCCGACAAGACGCGACCCGGAGCCGGGGCATTGGCCGCTTATCTTGAGGCCAGTACCGGGGTGAGGGCCTACTACCTCGGCAAGCCCAATCCCTTTATGTACGCCTGTGCCTGCCAGCGTCTCCTCAAGGGACGTCCGGAATTATCCATGGCTGATGTATTCATGGTGGGTGATACCATGGAGACCGACATCCGGGGCGCTGTCGAATACGGGCTAAAGGCGCTCCTTGTCCTGACCGGATCGACTCGATTGGAAGATTTGGAGAATTATGTTTACCAGCCAACTGCCGTGATTGCTGACGTTCGAGTGCTTGGGGATCATCTACGAAACAAACAGCCCTTGGAAAATCTGCACTCCTTGCATGAACGGGCTGGTATTGTGCGCGAGCGTTCCTCTGTCGACCGGCACCAAGCCTATGTTCCTGACCTGCGTTATCGCCGGGCGCGGCCTGCGATGACGAAGTGAGAGAAATAAAAAAGCCCCGGAAGATCCGGGGCTTTTTATTCTTCTTCAAATGTAACTTAGAAGAGGGTTACAGCGATGTTGACGCCGGCAGTGACGATGGCGACCATGCTCATCAGCTTGATGAGAATGTTCAAGCTGGGACCGGAAGTGTCCTTGAAGGGGTCACCCACGGTGTCACCAATGACTGCGGCCTTGTGGGCTGTGGAACCCTTGCCGCCGTGATTGCCTTCCTCGATGTATTTCTTGGCATTATCCCAAGCGCCACCGGAGTTGGCCATGAATACGGCGAGCACAAAACCTGCGGCTAGACCGCCACCGAGGAGACCGAACACTCCGGGGACTCCGAAGAGAATTCCGGCCAGGATCGGAACCACGACAGCCAGCATGGAGGGGACAATCATTTCCTTTTGAGCGCCAGCGGTGGAAATTTCCACACAACGGGCGTAGTCCGGCTTGTCTTTGCCTTCCAGGATTCCGGGCTTTTCCTTGAATTGGCGGCGGACTTCCTCGACCATGCGGGCGGCGGCGCGTCCGACGGCGTTCATGGTGAGACCACAGAAGAGGAATGACATCATGGCTCCCAGGAACAGGCCGACAATGACCTTCGGGTTCATGAGATGTACTTCAAAGTAATTCATGAATTCCGTGATATTGGCGGTCATGATGGGAATTTCTCGCCCGGCGACCTTGATCACGGTTTCGCCATTATGGATCATGGCGATTTTCAGTTCTTCGACATAGGAGGCCAGCAATGCCAGCGCGGTGAGGGCGGCGGAACCAATGGCGAAACCTTTGCCGGTGGCGGCAGTGGTGTTGCCCAAGGAGTCGAGTGCGTCGGTGCGCTTGCGAACTTCTTTGCCAAGACCGCTCATTTCGGCATTGCCGCCTGCGTTGTCGGCGATGGGGCCGTAGGCGTCAGTGGCCAATGTAATGCCGAGTGTGGAAAGCATGCCAACAGCGGCGATGCCAATACCATAGAGGCCCATGGCCATGGATTCGGGAGCAAACTTCCAGCTACCAGCGGCAAAACAGTAGGCAAGGACAGTGCCGATAACGACTACCAGTACCGGAATGGCCGTGGAGAGCATACCGACCCCGATCCCGGAGATAATGACAGTGGCCGGACCGGTATTGGCATTTTCAGCAATGTGCTTGGTCGGTTTGTATTCCTGCGAAGTATAGTATTCCGTGGATTTGCCGATAATGATGCCGGTGATCAATCCGGTGACAATGGCACCCCAGATACCGATATAGTTGGGAATATCGAGATAGTAGAGGACAACAAACGAAAGAATGACGATCAAAAGTGAGCTGAAATTGACGCCCCTGCCAAGTGCGCCAAGCAATTGGCGTTGGGATGCACCTTCCTTGGTGCGGACAACGAAGATACCGATGATGGACAGGATGGTGCCCACCGCAGCGATGATCATCGGGGCAATGACCGCCTTGTAGCCGAGCACGGGGTCGGTTCCGGCAAAGGCGGCTGCGCCCAAGGCCGCCGTGGCGAGAATGGACCCGGCATAGGACTCATAAAGGTCAGCGCCCATACCGGCCACGTCGCCAACATTGTCACCGACGTTGTCTGCAATGGTGGCAGGATTGCGTGGGTCATCTTCAGGAATCCCGGCCTCGACTTTGCCGACGAGGTCGGCGCCGACGTCCGCAGCCTTGGTGAAAATGCCGCCACCCACACGGGCAAAGAGCGCCTGCAATGAAGCGCCCATCCCGAATGTCAGCATGGTGGTGGTGATCATGACCAATTTATGGCCGGGATCTGCGCCATCGATAAAATGATTCAGCACCAGGAACCAGACTGCGATGTCGAGCAGCGCAAGTCCGACAACCACGAGGCCCATGACGGCACCGCTTCGGAAGGCGAGCCGCAGCCCGGCATTGAGCGACTGGCTGGCGGCGTGAGCCACGCGGGCCGAGGCATAGGTGGCCGTTTTCATCCCGAAGAATCCAGCGAGACCCGAGAAGAAACCGCCGGTGATGAAGGCGAACGGTACCCAGCCGTTTTGCAGCCCGAGGCCGTAGGCAAGCCAGGCAAACAAGGCGGTCAGGACAACGAAGAAAATCCCGACAATCTTGTATTGTTGCTTGAGGTAGGCCATTGCCCCTGCGCGTACGTGGGCGGCAATTTCCTTCATTACGGAAGTGCCTTCAGGCGCCGCCTTCATCTGGAAATAAAACCAAGCGGCGAAGCCCAGTGCTAGTACCGATGCTATCGGTGTGAGGTAGAACAGTTGTTGGGGAGTCATAAGTATTAGAGGAAAAAGTGTGGGAACGTAAAATGCTGGGTTTGGGGTGCTGGGGATATTTAGCTAGGCAGCTTGTTTTTTATCCAAGGATGAACATGCTTTGGAATTGTTGTGATAGAAGCAGGTAAATTGCCGGCTGCAATGGGGTGGTGTATGAACAATCCTGCAGTCAAATAGCTAGCAGCCCCGCTTGGTTCCAGCAGGTCTTGGGAAAAGGGGTATAAGTAAGCTTTCACGAGAAAAAACTGGG
>JAITVQ010000031.1 GCA_031285745.1 Puniceicoccales bacterium
CGCGCCAGAGTTTGAAATAACGTCGTCCATATTCTCGGTTTGCTTTTGTATCCGCAATAACAACAAGGCGATAGCTGAGGAATCCGATGAAAACGGGAAGGTTCTAGTGCCACTTGGCACTAGAAGTGGCACTACAAATGGCACTAGAAGTGGCACTACAAATTTGGACGAGGATGATATTCGATTGCTAAAGGCTCTATTAGACAATCCTATAACGACTTATGATAAATTGGCAGTGATGTTGGATATGCCGAGGCGCACTGTTTCCCGCAAAATTGACAGGCTCCGGAAAGGCGGAATAATCGAACGCGAGGGGGCGACGAAGAACGGTCGCTGGATTGTGCATCCTTTTGATTCGAGTCCCGGTTCGGGAGCGTAACCCTGTGCGGCTCTTTCTGACGTGACGAACTGATTGATAGGTCACTATGGTTTGCGGAAAGTCAGGATTTCATGTTGGTAGCCGTGTTGGTAAAAAGAAAATGCAATTACCGGAAAATCATATATTACAATGTGTTGCAGGAAAGTTAAAATCCCTGTCTCTCCGCCAATTTACTGTTCACCTTGACCCGGCTTAGGATGAAATCCTTTGTCGGGTCAAGATTTACAAGGTCTGTTGGTTCGGCGCGGTTCGGGAAAAATCCTTGACATTCCCTCTGTTTCTGGGTATTTCTGCGGGTGGAATTGGCCGCGAAAGGAGGATACCCAGCAATGAGCCTGACCGACAGAACCATCATCAATTTGAAACCCACGGGCAAGAGCAGCAAGCACTTCGATGGCAACGGCCTTCATATTTTCCTTTCTCCGAGCGGTGGGAAGCTATGGCGGCTGGTTTACCGATTCGAGGGCAAAGAAAAATTGCTGTCTTTCGGCCAGTATCCGGCGGTCGGCCTGAAAATGGCGCGGGAACGGCGGGACGAGGCCAAGGAAATGCTTGCCAAGGGGATTGACCCCGGCGAACACAAAAAGGCGTTGAAAGCCGTCTCCGCGACAAACAGCCGCAACAGTTTTGAAGTCATCGCCCGCGAATGGCACGGGAAGCAGAAAACCCGCACCAACCTCAACAAAAGCAGCCACTGGACGGAACGCCACGCCAACGATGTCATTACCCGGTTGCAAAACAACGTTTTCCCCATCGTCGGCGCCGCCCCCATCGCCAACTTGAAACCTGCGGATATGCTTGCCGTTTTGCAGCGCATCGAGGCGCGGGAGGCGTATGAGCTTGCCCACCGTGTCGCGCAAATCTGCGGGCAGGTGTTCCGGTACGCCGTCGCCACGGGCAGGGCGGAGCGCAACATCATGCTCGACCTTCAAGGCGCATTGACGCCCCGCAAGGTTCAGCATCACGCATCCATCACCGAGCCGCGCGAGATTGGCGCATTGCTCCGCGCCATCGACGAGTACAAGGGTGATTTCGTCACGGCCCACGCCTTGAAACTTGCGCCCCTTGTTTTTCTCCGCCCCAGCGAACTCCGTTGTGGTGAATGGCCGGAGATTGACTTTGAACAGGCGGAATGGCGCATTCCCGCCGAACGCATGAAAATGAAAGACCCGCATATTGTCCCGCTCTCCCGGCAGAGCATCGCCATTCTGCAATCCCTCCACAAAGGCACCGGCTCCGGGAAGTACCTTTTCCCCAGCGTTAGAACCGACTCCCGCCCCATAAGCGACAACACGGTCAATGCCGCCCTGCGCCGACTCGGCTACACGAAGGAGGACATGACGGGATACGGTTTCCGGTCGATGGCTTCGACGCGACTGAACGAAATGAACATCTGGAACGCCGACGCAATCGAGCGTCAGCTTGCGCACAGCCCCCGGAACAAGGTGCGGGCATCGTACAATTTCGCCCAGTTTCTTCCGGAACGGCGTATAATGATGCAGGTGTGGAGCGACTATTTGGACGGCTTGCGACAGGGCAAAATAATGACGCCCGCCGAACTGTTGACGCCGGAGCAGATCGCCGAGTTCCAGCAGTTATTGATGAAGGGCTTGCGCTTCGGCGCATGAGGGGAAACAGGGCATGGGCGATCTGATCATAAACGATCACAACCTTCGGGCAATACCACCGAAAACGATATACCGCAGTATTGACGAACTGATCAGCTTCGCGGACTTGCTGCTTCGCTGGCCGTTCCGCAGTTTTTACCTTGTGTCGTTTTACGCCGGGTTGGACACTCCGGAAAATCCCTTCAACTACTATCTGCATATGCGACTGGCGCACACCATTGGCTTGCGCCGGAAAATCCCTGCGGAACTTGAGGCGGCCAGGCAAGAGGCCGAGCAGGAGAAAAAAAGCCGGATCGTGGACGAGACGGATATTGTGGTGGGGTTGTGGGATTGCATCAAGGACTCGATGCGGCTGGACACCATCTTCGCCAATGCCGATTTTCTCTATTTCGACTTGGCCGAGGTGGAGGCGGTGGAGCGAGAGCATCCGGACTGCCGCATCATTGATCTTGCCCAGCGTGGCACCAATCCCCTTTTCGTCACCACGCCGAAGAATATCCGCGAGGTCGGCGCATTGACCCTGTATCATTGGGCGCGTATCGGTGGCATACGGGACGAGCGGTTTTATTACCGTGACGATGTTCTTTCCCCCGACAAGCACTGGCAAATGGACGACGACATCCATTTTCCCGAAAAAGCGTTTCGCGTTCTCCCCAAAGAACGGATATGGCCGGATTTGCCCACTGTCATGCCGAAAATTTCCGCCTATAAACGGACAAACGACCTATCCGAACCGAAGCGGCGCATTCAGGAATTGCGGCGTTTGGGGATTCGCGAGCAAAGAAAACTTGCGGGAATCATCTTCATGCTGTTCCCCAATCTGACGAAGGCCGAAATCGGGAGTCTTCTGCCCGGAAGCGAAGGCACGAAAACAAGTTATGAGACAGACAGGGATCGCGGCAGGAGCTTGTTGGGAAAGAAGGTCAAAAAGAAAAAACCCGTTTTGAAGAAGAAATCCCCTCGTTTAAAGAAGAAATCACCCCCTTTGAAGCCTAAAAATCCCTCTTTTTAGGCTATTGTGACCCCCTAAATCTTTCTGGAATAATGCGACCCATGCCGAGATACATGGGTCGCATCGGCGTTTTCATGAACCGGAAAGAGGAGGGTTGATTTTATGAGCAATGTCGAAGTTTCGATGCAGTTGCCGAACGAGGGTTTTGTTCGGCTCCCGGTGGTGCTGAAGGTGCTGGGCATCGGGAAAACATCGTGGTGGAACGGCATTCGGGAGGGCAAATATCCGAGGC
>JAITVQ010000042.1 GCA_031285745.1 Puniceicoccales bacterium
GAGGCTGCCCTGATGGCCGAAGTCCTGGCTGTGGCGCTGTTTAGTGCGGACGACCATGTGCCCGAAGGTGTGGTCGGGCCGGGTCGGATCGACGCCGTGTTTGACGCGCAGTTTCTTGCCCGCCTGGAGGCGTTCGAGGAGTTCCTGTTCGCCGTGGAAGACTTCGGTGCGCTCTTTGAGTAGGTTGATTTGCTCTTGAGGAGACATCGGTAGGGAAGGTGTTTTCAGGCAAAATAGCAGAAAGGGGAAGTCTGAAACGCAGTTTTTCTGCTTTGGGTGGCAGAAAGCATGTGGAGATGCAGATTTTTATAATGCGCCTCTGGGTTGAACACTCAATTTGCAGCGTTCACCCAGGATGTTTTCCTGAGTCTGGCGGTGCTTCATGGCGCTGATTTGGGGTTGTTTCGTAGCCTTCTCCGCACCGATCATCATGAGCCGACTGCCGCAGATGCAGTCTCCGAATGCCTGCTTTTGGTGGAATATCTGCATGGATGCGAAGATAGGTGATGAGAGAAAGCTGCTTTTCCTCTAAAAAATGCTTTGCCTTTTGAGGGGGCTTCGCCATCCCTTCCGCCTCTTTAAAACGAAAACACCAGCTTCATGTTTTTTGCCAATAGCCCAATCCTTGCCACGTTGTTTGCCCAAGCCGAGGGTGCTCCCGCGCCTGCCGTCGATGCCGCCCAATCTGCCCAACAAGGTGGCGGATCCCCGGTTATGATCATTGCGATGGTTCTTTTTTTCGCGGCCTTCTGGTTTCTTTTCATCCAGCCACAACGCAAACAGCAGAAGGAAATCGCGAGAAAGCAATCGGAACTCAAGACAGGAGACCGGGTTGTTACTACCGGTGGAATCATCGGCAAGGTGGTCAGCATCGACGGCAGCAAGGTGACGCTTCAGGTCAGCGAAGGTGTCCGGATTCCTTTCCAACGACAGGCGGTGGTCGGCTTTCTCGGGGACGAAGCATCCTCGGACAAGAAGGATTAATCGTTTTTGCACATCACTTTTTCGGTGTCGTTGATCCGGGCTTGATGACACCGCTGGACTTTTTCGCCCCGCTTATCAGCAACCAGTATGTCTTCAAAAATCTTTTGGAAACTCTTCGCATCGGCCTTGTTCCTTGCCTATGCGATTTATCAGTTGATTCCGCTGCAGACGACGCCGTTTGACCAGTACATCCAGGACCGGGCCACGGCAAGGCAGGCGGAATTCAAGGAGATCCTCGCCCAAGCCGAGAAGCGGGTGGCTGCCTATAATGACCCTGCAGTGCCTGAAGACAAGAAGTCTCAGACAATGTACAATGCGCTTCGCGACATCGGCATGGGGAAGGGCGAGTCGGGCCGGAATGTCGATCTGAGCCAGTTCTTTACGGACATGCATTTGGTCAAGGAACAGAATATCGAACGAAAAAACGGATTTGTTTTGCAGGAACTTCTCCAACAATCGCAGGGCAAGCTTAAGCTCGGTCTGGATTTGCAAGGTGGCGTTTCCTTTACCCTGCGGATTGACCCGAAGAATTTTGAGGCGAAGGAAGAAGGTCTTTCTGAGCAAGAAAAGAAAGATGCCCGGGCCGTGGCCAAGGATACGGAGGAACGCCTCAAGGAAGGTCTGGGTCGCGCGATTACCGTGATGGAAGGCCGTATCAATGCCTATGGTGTGGCGGAGCCGCAGATTCGCCCGATTGGCAATGATTCCATTGAAATCCAGCTGCCGGGGCAGGATATTGCCAATAATCCCGATGCCATTAACGCCCTGAAGAAACCGGCGAAGCTCGAGTTTCGCATGGTGCATCGCTACTTGGATCCTGATCCGGATATGCCCGAGCATAAGATTGTCGCCTTGCGTGAGGACCCGCGGGATACCGCATCGCCCATTATCAATTATGAGGTTCTCTATCTGCGCCGGGAAAATCACGAAACAGGTGTGGTCGAGGAAATACCCCTGTATGTGAAACGACAGGCGGAAGCGGCCGGTAATATTGTGCGCAAGGCTGCCGGAGTTCGCTACGAAGGTCATCCTTGGCAGACCAGCATTATATTTACCGCAGCAGGCTCGAAGAAATTCGAAGAGCTAACCGGAAAAATTGCGGAAAAAAATAATGCAGAGAAAAACGGCAATGGTCGCCTGGCCATTGTGCTTGATGGAAAATTAGTTCAGGCTCCCGGACTTAAGATTGATGAAGCAACCGGCACCTATCGGGCCATCGCGGGGGGGGAGGCTTCCATTGATGCTTCCAACCAAAAAGATGCCGTTGATCTGGCCAATGTGCTGAACAATCCGCTCGAGTTCCCGTTGGAACTGCAGGACAGCAAGCAAATTGGTGCCTCGCTGGCGGCAGATGCGCAGACCAAGTCCATCCACGCCGCGGCGTGGGGGGTCGGATTGGTCGTCATATTCATGGTGCTCTACTATCTGTGGGCCGGGGTTATTTCTGTTGTTGGCTTGATTGTAAACGTCGTGCTGATGCTTGGCATCATGGCCGCCTTTGGGGCAACCATTACCCTGCCGGGCGTCGCGGCATTGGTGCTTACGACAGGCATGGCGGTGGACGCGAATATTCTTATTTTTGAACGTATCCGTGAAGAATTGGCCGAGGGGAAGGCTCTGAAAACGGCGGTACACATGGGTTATGATCGAGCCCAGGCGACGATTATTGACGTGCACCTTACCTCGTTGATGACGGCGATCATCTTGATTGTCATGGGTAATGGCCCGGTGAAGGGCTTCGGGATTATCTTGGCTATTGGTATCGTGACCACGGTTTTCACTTCGCTCATTACCTGCCGCGCGTTGCAGGAATTCTGTGTGGATAACGGAATCCTGAGCAGAATTTTCGGGCTGCACCTTTTCAAGGGTAACACCAAAATCCAGTTCATGAACTACGCCAAACCGGCGTTCATTATTTCCTGGATTATCGTAGCCATCAGTATCGGTTCGCTGGTCCATAAGGGCAAGGATGCCTTCAGCAAGGACTTCAAGGGCGGCGAGGCTGTGGTTGTGAGAGTGGCCCAAGGCAAACAACTGGATACCGGCGATATTGTTTCTGCTGCCAGGGCAGCTGGGGTGGAGGATGTGACGCCCACCTACCAAACGGCTATGGGCGGCGACAAGGAAATCACCCTTCGCATTGAAACGGAACTTTCCACCAATAAGCAGTTGCCTGACTATACACAGGCTACCAAGGCATTCCAGGCTGTCCGGGAAAAATACCCTGATTATTTTGTCGATGGTTCCTTGGACCAGGTGATTGTTGCCCGGGAATCCATTGGCGGTACGGTTAGCGGGTCTCTTCAGAAAAATGCCATCTGGTCAGTTGCCCTGGCTCTACTGGGAATTGCGGTTTACGTTGGCTTGCGTTTTGAGGCAGGGTTTGGTCTTGGCGCCATGGTTTCCTCACTCCACGACGTGCTGCTTACGGTTGGCTTATACGTGCTGTGCGGACACCAATTCTCGGCGGCCATGATCGCGGCCATCCTGATGGTGGTCGGCTATTCCATCAACGATACCATCGTGGTGTTTGATCGTATCCGCGAGGAGATGAAGCGTCACCCTGGCATGAACCTGCGCGACGTGATTCACCTCTCCATCAATCGTACGCTCTCGCGAACGGTGCTTACCGCACTCACGGTGTTTTTCAATGCCGTGGCCCTTTATGTATTCGGGGCTGGCGACGTGCGTGAATACGGATTGGTGTTTATCTTCGGTGTTGTTACCGGCACATTCTCATCCATCTTTATCGCGAGCCCGGTCTTCTACTGGTGGCACAGAGGTAAGCGCGAATCCGTGGAACGTGCCGAGGCCCAAGTCACATACTCGTGGGAAGCCGGTTCGGAAAAGACAAAGGCGCCCGCAAAGTGAGCGATGGTTTTGTCGTAAAACTGGACGCATTGTTTCTAATGCGTCCTTTTTTCTCCTCCATGAGGCAAGGAGGGTCGCGGAGTTTCGCATGAGTTCGTGGATTTATCATGCTTTGCCCCGGGATGCTGCGGCCGTGTTGGAATCGGGTATCCCGATTCACCCTGCCTTGGCCGAGATATTGGCCAAGAAAGGCATTTATGGTCTGGACGAGGCGGAGTGTTTCCTGAATCCCTTGCTTAAACATCTGGGAGATCCCTTCCTCATTGAAAAAATTGATGTGGCGGTTGACCGGCTCATTCAGGCGCTGGATAGCCGGGAACGGATTGCCATTCTTGGCGATTACGATGTCGATGGGGTTACCAGCACAACCTTACTGGTAAGTATCCTGCGGATATTGGGTGCAGATCCCAAATACTATGTGCCGCGTCGTCTGGAGGAAGGCTACGGATTGAGTCAGGCTGCCTTGGAGCGCGTATTGGGCGAAGGCCCTTTTAATTTGTTTATTGCATTGGATTGCGGGACGAATTCGGTCGATGAAATAAAGACATTGCGTGCACAAGGAGTCGATGTGCTGGTGATTGACCATCATCGTTCCAAGAGTTCTGCCGGGTCTGATTGCATCCTGGTAAATCCCCACGTTAACGATGCCGGCGAATCCGATGGTGTTGATTCCCCATGGAGAGTCTTGTGTACGGTCGGGCTGGTTTTCAAGGTTTGTCATGCGCTGCTGAAGAAACTCCGGGAGCGAGGCGATTCCACTGCGCAGAATATCACACTGCGCGAATATCTGGATCTGGTTGCGATGGGGACGATTGCCGACCTGGTTCCCTTGGTCCGGGAAAACCGGATCCTTACCAGCCATGGGTTGCGGCAACTCCGGCAATCGACCCGGAAAGGGTTGATTGCGTTGATGGAGGCCAGTGGCATCACGCCCGGCGGGGAGTTGCGTCCTTCAGATGTTTCTTTCCGCCTGGGGCCCCGGATCAATGCCAGCGGACGGTTGGCTGATGCGCTTTTGCCGGTGGAGATGCTTCTTTCGGATGATGAGGCCAGATGTGCCGCGATGGCTGCCCAGCTTAACGAGATGAACCGGGAGCGGCAGGAGATTGAGCGGCAGGTGAACGAGGAGGCGCTGGCCCAGCTTACCGCAGCAGATACGGGACAACGAGCCCTTGTGGCCTACGGGGACTGGCATCCTGGGGTGGTAGGCATTGTTGCCGGAAAGCTTAGCCGTCATTTCAACCGCCCGTGCATCGTGCTGGGGAAGGAAGGCAAATGGGCGAAAGGTTCGGGGCGAAGCGTGGCGGGGATCAGCCTTGTCGAGGCATTGCAGCCCTGCGACGGAATTCTTGAGTCATGGGGAGGGCATCCGATGGCAGTTGGCGTTACAATCGCCATCGAGAATGTGGCCAAGCTGCGCCAGTTATTCAATGATTCCGTCGAGGATATTTTAAAAACGGGTAAAATCCCCGAGGAAACCATTCCAATTGCAGCTTGGATTGGGGATATGCATATTACCGACGAGTTTCTGGACCAGATCGAAAAGTTTCATCCTTTTGGTGAGGGCAATCCTGAGCCAATTTTCGGCATATCCGATATTACCCTGCATATGGAACCGATTGTTTTCGGTGAAAATAATTATCGTTTTCAGATATTATTGGATTATCGCCGGAAACTTGGGGTTGTGGCTTGGCGCAAGGCTGATCGTTTGCCGCCGACAGGAGTTTCCCTTGATCTGGCTGTCAGGCTAGGCTGGAACTACTATAACGGAAAAAAATATCCCCAGGCAGAGCTCATTGATTGGCGACTGGCGGATGAAGATTGACGGATTATCTCTAGTTTGCCATGAGGGTGAAAATCCCTAATCATGTCTTCATGTTTTATCCTTAAAAACAAGGAAGGCCAGGAAACTGGCCCACTCTCCATCGATACAGTTCGAGCCTGGATGAAGGATAAACAATGTAATTTCTTCACTCCGGCGCGTCGGATGGAAGATGAATCATGGAAAATGGTTGGATCATTTGTGGAGTTTTCCCGGACGAAAATGGACGAAGCGGAAAATCCACCGGAAATATCCCCAATTTCTATTACCACAGAAGTCATAGTTGATATTTCGGACAAACAGGCCCCCATCCCGGCTCCGCAACCAGTTCCATCCGTTTCGACAGACCCGAAACCCAGGGTGGGCCAAGCCCAGCTTCCTTCGCAAACCAGAAGTCCGTTTCTTGCCCAGTCTGCAACCTCAGCGTCGCCGCTGAGAGCCTCTTCACCTCCGCCGCCTGAAGTTCCTCAATATACCTATTCTTCTCCAGCGAATAATAGCATTTCGGATGAGGATGAGTTCGAATTGGCAACATGGGTCAAGGTGGTCTGGCTTGTCATCATGGGCGGCTTTTTGTTGTTTGATTTGGTGGCAACATTTCTGACGGGGGATTTTGTTGGAATGGGGAGGGTTGTTTTCAGTATTTTCTGGAGATGTCTGATTTTTTATGGAATCCCCAAGGGGATCGCCTGGATTGTCTGGAGATGTTCAGGGCGCTATAATCGATTTGTTCCTGCCGCTTTTCTGACGTCTTTCATTGGATTGCTGATATTGTCGGTATTCATCGCAATTTTCGTGAAAGTTGATTCAGATCAAGAGTTTATGCAGGAATTGCAGCGGGAAATTGAGAAACAGGAGCATCTTGAGAATGCCAGTGGTGTCCGGTTCTTTTATGGAGTAGGTTCGTAGTTTATAGGCAGTCGCGCTCCACCTTGATGTTTTTCTCCTGAAGAAAACAAAACCCATAGGCAACCGATAGGGTGGTTTCTGCAGAATCGGGAGGGTGGAGACGCAGTTGAGAGGTTGTTTCCGCGAAAGTAAAAAGTACCAACACAACTGATGGAGTGACTTCTGCGCTTCGCGGAACTATCTCCACCAATTGAGTTGGCGTTTCCGCATTTCGCGGAAGAAGGTCCACCAATAGAGTTCATGTTTCCGCGTTTCGCGGAAAGACCAAATACAATAGTGGAGTAACTTCCGCGATCCGCGGAAAAGACTCCTTCCGTAATGTTCACACTTCCGCGAAACGCGGAAGTAGGTCCTCCCGTAATGTTGGTAGTTCCGCGAAACGCGGAAAGAACATCTCTATTGTGAGTAACTGTTTTGTGAATAATGAAAGAATCTGATTATCAAATACAACTGACGCGAATTGCGGCGGAAATTGGCAATAGGATAGGTGCTTGGAAGGCATGGATGTCATGCAGGTTTCGGCACATT
>JAITVQ010000046.1 GCA_031285745.1 Puniceicoccales bacterium
AAGTCAGCCGCCCCCTTCTCCCGCAGATCCTCCAGCATATTCGCCATTGCGGCCGTTTTCTCGGCGCGCGGCCCACGGGACAGGTTGCCGTAGTGCTCGATGATATTTCCGAGCCGTTCGCCTGCCAGTTGCTTCTCCGGATTGGCATCGTGCCCAAACTCGCCCACCGCAAAACGCAGTCGGCGGAAGGTTCGCTTCCGCTGCCGGTCGGCGGCCCGCATCTGCCCTGTATAGACACTCTTGCGAATGACCTCCAAGGCGGCGTCCAGCTCATCGTAGCGCTCCTGGTAAATCGCCAGCAGAGCCGAGAACGTCTCCGATAGCGTATATTCACCTGCCAGTTTCACGAACTCAGCGTGGAATTCGAGATGCTCCTCATTGCGCAAGCGCTGGAGCTGTATACTTCTTATAGCATTACTCATATTTATATAACATAATTTAGGATTAATTGCCTCAGTCATTCGACTGAAGTCGAGAAGTGATCAAACGTATATCGCACCGGCTGTCGAGCATTTTATCACGGAAAATTTTAATTATGTTCAAAGTAGTTGATAATAATGGAGAGACAGGCTTCGGCGAAACTGTGGCCGGATGGAGAAAGTGAAGGCAATGGATCATATCAGGATATAGACTGCGGATATGGTATCAATAGACAGGATTACAGGATTAACAGGATATGCATGAAGGGGCAATGGACAAGAAAACGAGAAATCACCGGAATTTAAAGTTCAGATGAGCAACCACCCCAAGTGTCATATATTTCCCCATCCGCTATTTGGCACTATAACAGGATACAGAAGACGATAAACGGATGTGAAGATTGCCCTTGGCGGAGCACTTTATGGCATAATATTTTTCTCTCATTTGTTTTTTCATTATCCCCACCCTATCTGTAAAATTCGGGATTTCTTTTTCCTTCAGAGAAAAATGAAACGCCCTATTCACTGAACTATAGAAGGTAATGCATTCGGTCACGCCTCTCTTGCGTTTTCGCAAGGGTATTGCGCAGCGTTACGCAGCCCTCTTGCGGAAAAACAAGACCATTGCGCAGCGCTGCCAAGTACTCTCATCAATCCGCAAGGATACTGCGCAGGTCTGCCAGTGGTTTTGTGCAAACGCAAGACTATCGCGCAGCCCTACCAAGTACTCTTGCGTTTCCGCAAGAGTACTTCGCAGCATTACGCAGCCGTTTTGCGGATCAACAAGAGCGTTGCGTAGCACTGCGCAATACCTCTGTGGTTTGACGAGACCCTATAGCAGCGCTGCTCAGTACCTCCGCGCAAACGCAAGACCACCTTGCAGTGCTGCATAACACCCCTGCACGCCCCCGCACCCCATACTTTTTGCACGCTTTGTCGTTATTCTTTCAGAAAAACAAATTTCACGATCACTCCGCCTAAAACCAGAAACAAGATCACTACCACGATTATCGACGTATAGTTTTGGGGTTCATGTAGGTCGTTTTGCACTCCCGGCTTAGATTTTTCCATAGTTGTGTTTTCGAGCACAACTTCTGCAGTTGACTTTACAATGGGAATACCGGCTTTTTCTTTAAATATTCTGTTTTACGCTTTTCGTATATTTGGCTAACTGCTTCTCGTATTTTATTATACTCTTTTATTTCTGCCCCACTCTCTTTACCTGCCCACCGTCTATCCATGCTTTCCTCTGTAGGAGGTTTTAAAGCAGCAATTGGCCATTGAGTTATATTCATAAAAAAGTCCCTCCTGTCAAAAGGGATCCCCATATCAAGTGCAGTCTGAAACAATGCCTCTATCTCTGGTGTAATCACAAATTTAGTCGAAGGTAACGGATACTTTAGATTTTGCTCAAACTCCATGAATTGAATACACACATTAGAATTACCTTCTTCATGAATAACAGAAATACTTTTGGCATATTTTTCATATAAAATATCAAAGACATTCTCAACTCCCAATGCCTCAGCAGGGCATACAGAAAGATTTCCTAGTGCAGTAGCATTTTGCCAATTATTAAGCACCAAAACTCCGTTAGGATACACGTTAAGCCCCCATCCTTGGTAAACGATAGAAATACTTTCTACATTTTCCTTGGGGATGTTTCGCTCAAAACCATGTAAAGACATTGGCAGGGCAAAAAGCAAAATAAGAAAGAAAGATTTCATGCAGGGTATTCAAATTGGGGTTTAACCGACTGTTGTTCTATGAGAATGAAATATTTAAAAAGTTTTTGTTTCATAACCCCCAAATGCTTGTTGATCGTCTTGCCATAGAATTCAACTTATTTACCACTACCACCCTGCATTAAGATCATAGCAAGATATTTGGACAGCCTCCAATCTCAACAACACATCCGTCTATTCTCTCAGTAAAACAAATTTCACAATCACCCCACCCAAAACCAAGAACAAGATCGCTACTACAATTATTGAGACCGTGTCCCGGGATTTGTCAGGCACCGCTTTCGCCTCCGGTTTAGGTTTCTCCGCAGACAATTCCTTGGCAACATCAGGGGTTGTCACCGCGAGGTCACGTTTCTTCCTCTCTAAATATTGCGCCTTTCGCTCATCATATGATTTTCCAATGGAATCCAAGATTCGTCCAAATTCTTCATGGGCAGCCCATTTTCCCTTGCCTTGCCACCTCGTATCCCACTCTTCTTGCGAAGGGAGCTGCATATCGAAAAGAGGGCTTTCTCTTAAACTGGAAATGATTCTCTCCCTGTTGAATGGAATGCCTGAATCCAGCACTGTGCGAAACAATGATTTTATCTCAGGGGTAATTTTAAGCCGGGTCGTTGGCAGCGGATATTTCAGATCTTGTTCGACCTCCATAAATTGAATACTGACGTCGTGATTGTCTTCTTTGCGAAGGATGGATACATCCTTGGCATACTTTTCGTATAAGATATCAAAAGTATTTTCATCTCCAAATGCCTCGGCCGTACAAACAGAGCGCGCATCCACAGCGGTCGCATCTGCCCAATAACTGAGCATCAGCACACCATTAGGAAAAGCACGCAACGCCCATCCTGAATAGAGAATAGAAATACTCTCTACGTCTTCTTTTGGAATATTGCGTTCAAAGCCATGTAAGGACATTGGCAGGGTAAAAAGAAAAACAAGGAGAAAAAACTTCATGTAAGTTATATTGATCTTAGGGTTTAGCATAGTGTTAATCATTAGAGCAAAAGAATTTTAATTACCTTCAAATGTAAGATCATTACTATTCTTAGGATTTTCCTCGAAATGATAAACTAATTTACCAGCATAGCTCTCGTCTTGAGAACGAACACCTATTGTAAGATAGCCTGCAACATTTTCATCATCAAATTTATCAATGTTCAGAATCTTTCTTCCATAAGAAGGATCATAATAATATATTCCATTCTCGGCAACTTGAGCGATCTGATGATTGGCAAATAAAGCAGCTGGCTTGGAATTCCCCTGCCCCTGTAATCCTGATTGATAAGTTGCTTCAGGCAGATGAGGCGTATCAGACCACTTGTATCCCTTTTCTTCTGTAATAGAAACAGGATATCCATCAGCCACATTTTCCCAATAGGTGCCGAATCTGGCTGGCCCAGTAAAACTCCATGTTTTCATGATGAAGCCAACATATCTTCCGTTTTTAGGAATCAATTTTTTTAGCACCCCATCCGTAAGACCATGCACTTTTCTGACATCCAGAAACAGATTGCTCCAAGCGCTGCATTGTCCGTCACCATTGCTCAACAAACCTTCTGTAGTTTTATGCTCTACCCTGTAATCATTGTAATACGTCATAGGAGTTTTATCTACGCGTAGCACCCCTGTCTTAACATTTTTTTCAAACTCTTCCCATATTTTTTCGGTAATGGTGTGTGATTGCGTCCCTTCTCCCAAACCATCTGCATTCCGGCATGCCAACAGGAAGAGGGTTTCTTGCCGGAGTTCGGTAGTCGGGGTATTAAAAATCACATAAACAGTGTGGGATGTTTCCCGGAATATTTTCTCCCATTCTCCACCATCCCGTTGTATTTCCCATGTGAATTTAAAACTCTTGTCCGGATTCTTTCCATCGAAATGCCTGATGGCATTGGGAAGTGTGCTTGTTGTCTCCGTCCACCCGAGTGTGGCAGTACCATCACTATTGATGCCAAGTGCCGTTTCTGGAATGTTAACACCAGCAGTTCCCCATGCCCTAATCTTGGCCTGCCTCACCTTGGGCGGAAGTTGGAATGTTGCCGAAACCTTCATCTTGCTTCCGCGTTTATATGCCACGGGATAATTTTGCATTTTTTCATTCATGCCGGCATTCCAATGTGGAGCCGCATAAGTCTTGTCTTTGCTATCGGAGGTTAACTCATAATAACCGCTGCCCCCCGGGGTTTCGCCCAGCGAAACCGATAATAACGCCCCCGCTTGGAGAATAACCGTACGCCGCTCAATCGCCCCAGTCGGCTTGCCACTGACGTCGGTATATTGGGTATGATCAATAATCAGTTCGCCGTTTTCGGTCCGTTTCTCCTGCCCCTCCTTGATTTTGTAGCCAATTGCAATGAACTGCCCCTTTGCATTGGTCCCGGTGATTTGCCAGCCATCCGTCCAGCCACTGTTGAATTCCACTAACGCCGCCACTTTTTCCGGAGGATCGTATGCGATGGGCTCTACAAGATTACCATCCTTGTCCCGTGATCGTTCCCAGACATGCTTGGGTGCAGCAATGACATCCATGTCGTTGATGCTACTGGGAGACCCCACTGCCCCCACCAGGGGATTCAGGGGGAGGTCATGCAATTCTCCATCCTTGGCCCAAACCGGCTGCCCCTGCACGTTACCCACGAGGATGCCATTACTATTCAAGGCGCCCAGATTAGCCTCAGGGGGATATAGGACCAAGTCTTCGACAGCGACTTCGCCCGTGTAGGGAACATACAAGCTTCCCTTGACATCCGAGTCATAGAGCGCTCTAGCCTCATAATTTTCCAGCCCCAGAATCCATCCGTAAGGGCTGTAAATCATGGCACCTCCGTCACTCATGGCGATCGGGAAAGAGATGGGGACGCATTTCCCGGGTTGCGGAACATCAGGCATGCCTGAATTTACATCTTGGGGAATTCCGCCTGCCGGACAAATTGCCGTCTGGCGCTTGGTTGTACAGACACTTCCCCCGTGTGTCGCAGGGTTGCCCCCGCGCGCCGCACAAATGTAAGCCGTCCGCCCATCACTAAGGAATTTATATGGATAGGCAAAGGTGCCGTAGTCGGTATTTTTTCCCGCCGTGGTGTCGATACGGGTTCCCTCGGCATTGAAATAATAACCTTCCATTCCAAAATAAGGCGCCCCGGTCATTTCGCCCGCAGAACCAATGCTGGTAATGGAATATGTCCCCCCGAATTCTTCCGGATGGTCCAATGGCTGGTCATGCCAGACCCCTTTATTCCAGCGCCGGCCCTTGTTGGTCAGCACCCATTCGTTGGACTCGGAGATCATCGTCGGCCATTCGTCATCGCTGATCGGCCCCATATCAATGATGCCGTAGCGCGGGCGCGGCTTGCTGTCGGGGTCATCGGGATCAAACCCGAGGGAACGCTCGACATGATCCGAAAAACCGTCCCCGTCGGAATCCTCGGGAATGTTTTCAGGGTCAGGCGTCGGATCGTAGATCACCGGAGGTGCTCCGCTTCCGGGATCGTAAGACGGATCGTATTGCGAGGACTGAACCACCCAGACAAAATCAACAATTCCGTTAGGCCCTAATTTGAGCTGAGTCCCTGCCGAGGTCGGAGTATAAGCCTGATTTACAGCAACTGCGGTATTATTGACCAACAGTGTATAGCGACCCGTGTCGCTGTTCATTTTCAGGGTCAATTTTATCCAATTCGCGTGATCGTCGCTGGATAACGTTTCACCCACGGTTGGACCATTACTGACAACCTGCCAGCCGCTATCCTGATCGCTCCGTAAATAGAATTTACTAGAAACACTGCAATCCACACAGCCAATGCGGATGTTGTTGAAGGCAACAATATCCCGAATCGTGGATTGGCCCGGATATTCCCATAAATTAACCCACACGGACAAAATCACCTCTCCAGAAGGCAACGAGGCAAAGTCCCGAATGGCCGGAGCCCCACTTAAGCCCACTCGTCTGGCACCCGTCCGCCCATGGTTTTCAAACAACCATGAAATGCTCCCCGGCGCACTATACCAGTTTCTTAGGCCATCCTCGGTAATCGGCCATTCGGCATAGCCCATCTCGAAGTTTTCAAAATCCTCGACAAAAGGAAGCCGGGCCGCCCGCATCCGGGAATTATCACTGTAGGCCGGATCAGACTTGCCCATCATCATCGCCTCATAGCGCTCCCGGTAAGTGAATCCGGTGTCGCCGGGATCGGAGTTCACATCATTGGGATCATTGGGGTTTGATCCCATTTGCGCCTCCCACCAATCGGGAATTCCATCGCCGTCGCTATCCTTGAAATAGGGATCGTCCCCCGAATAAGTCATTTCGATATCGTCGATATGGCAGACTCTTTCGGAAGGGGGCAAAAAGTGGAGCCGGATGTTCTCTGTGTCGGGGATAAAATCGACATCTTGGGCACACAGGGTTCCGTTGACGGAGACCCGGTATTTGCGCGTCTCGTTGTTGAAGACAATTTCGACCCTTCGCCATTCCTCAACGCTACTGCTGGTAACGGTGGAGGGAATCCAGGCACCCGTCTGGCCATCCCTGGCCAGGATGCGATCTGTCAGGGACAGATGAATTCCGTTGAATTCCAAAAAGGTGCATTCGGATTCCAATTTGTGGGCGACTTGCTCGGTAGTCACCGTGTTAAGATAGGCAGTCATCCAGAACGTCAGCGTCACATCGCCCGACTCAGGCAGTCTGGCAAAATGACGGATAGCCCCGGCCCGGCCTTCCACGCACTCGTAGAAATGCCAAAGCATCAGGCTGGTGTAGGAATTCCTCCCGCTATTGCCGTTCCAGCTTTCAAAAAAAGGAACAATCGGGGCATATTGATCGTAAGGAATGTCGCAGCGATAAGTTTGCCATGGTGAGATAACATCCACCTGCGCCATCTCTACGACTCCGTAATCCTCGAAATCCTCGTGATAGGGTATGCTCGCATACGGCCAAGCACTGCCGGGATCTCGCAGGCCTTGGGCAATTTTTTCAAAACGCTGCCGAAGTGTGTAACCGGTATTCCCTGGGTCGGAATCGAGACTGGTAGCGGGATCTCCCGTAATCAAGTGTTTCCACACATCGCGGAAAGCTACCAACATATCGGAGGAAGAAGGTCTTTGTTGGAAGATATCGAAGCTAAACAGGTATTTGGCCTGGCCGATATTCGCCACGGCGTAATCGTCCGCCGGATTTGTCGCATTCGACCAAGGATAGGGATCATTCCAAGGTCTTTCCCCGGCACTGACCAAGACATCGTAAAACGGCCGGGCCACGGCCTTGAGCTGACCGAGCGTCACCACGGCATAATCATCACTGGACGAAGTGGGTCGCGGAATCCGTGTGCCGTCGGCTTGGAGAATACTCCACTTGTCCGTTAGCTCGCGAATCTCGCCGAGATTGACTCCCGCCAGATTGCGCCACATCGACATCGCCGCCTTGGTGGCAAGCGCCTTGAGCTGGCCTTGGTTGAGCGCGGCGTAGTCATCGGCAACGGTATTGGAGGCGATGACCTGTTGCTCTGTCCACCAGTCGGGGCCTGCCGAGGTGGTCGCCGCCAGTAGGAACGGCGGCGGACAAATCATCACCGCAGAGACGATGATCGCGAAGCATTGGTGGAGTCGGTGGAGGATGCGGGAAAGGGGAAAATGTGAGGGGGACATGGGGCGAAGGAGTAAGTGAGAAAAAGGGGAAAGGGATAAAGCGTCAGAGCGTCAAAGGGAGGTAGGAATGAGTTGGAGGGACTGGAAGAATACTGAATGAATTTTATCGGACATTATCTAGGAGACATTCCCTCCGGAAAGCATGGACATTTCGGAGGGAATAACAGGGCAACCAAGAGTCGTTTTAGACTGCTTGGCGCCCTGTTGAAAGATCAGGGTAGTCCGCCCGCCGTAAATGCGCCCATCGGCAAATCACCCGCAGGCTGGACTCGCAAAGTTCCCTTGATGGTTGCCGCACCTTCCACGGTGAGAGCTTCCTTGGCCTGTGGAGTTGTTGGGGTCGCTGGATCAACAAAGCTTGTGCTGCGGAAAACCCCGCGACCATTTTTCATGATCGTGAATAAGTTTGAGCGAGTCCCGAAGTCAGTTCCATTTGCCAGAATAAATTTGGCACCTGCTTCATCCTGATTAAACGAGCCCAGCACAATCTGCTGCGGTTCTGGCGCGGAAGCTCCGCGCCCAATGGCGATGGCTTCTTGTCCGCTGGCTATCGAGTATGCGCCCAAGGCAATCGACTGGTTTCCCGTGGCATTGGATGTTCCTCCCAAGGCCATGGCACTTTGCCCGCTGGCGATGGCATAGACTCCCATGGCCAGTGATGAGCTTCCCCCTGCACTGGCCGCAAGGCCCATCGCCAGCGAGTTTCCGCCTTCCGCCTTGGCGGTCGCTCCAATGGCGGTGTAATTTTTTCCATAAGCCTTGGATCTCTCGCCCAAGGCTGTCGCATTTTGTTCACTCGCGATTGCGGCATCTCCCAGTGAAACTGCGCCCCAGCCGGAAGACAGCGTGCCATTTCCGATGGCAATGGCGTAATAGGCTGTTCCGGAAGCGCCGTTTTCAGCAGTCGCATTCAGGCCAAACGCAATGTGGCCGGTATTGGGCGGAACTATGCCGCCAAACAGGGCATTGCCTCCGTTGATGCTGCTCTCTGTGAGTACCCGCTTGCCTGCTATTTCTATCGATGGATCACGGTCGTTGAAATCCAATATGATCGTCGTTTCCAACTGATTTGAC
>JAITVQ010000077.1 GCA_031285745.1 Puniceicoccales bacterium
GGTACTGTTACGGCGGATTTTCTTAATTTGGCAATAAATGCCAATGTTTGGGGTGGTACGTTGATCCTCAATAACGCCACCGATATTATTCAGGGTACGGGAATGTTACTTCTGTCGGAAGGGGCATCCCTCGAAAGCAGTTTGCTTGGTGGAGCCGATACCAGTTATTTTAACGGCAAGCTGGAGATAAATGGAAAAGATTGGTCGGTGGCTGTTGCCGGTGTTGATTATACATTAAGTGGCTCAACGATTACAGTAATTCCCGAGCCATCCACCTATGCCTTGCTTGGGGGAGTTGGTTTGTTGGGATTTCTCGCACTGAGGCGACGGAAGTAATACTTCCTCACAAGAATCCAAGATGGAGGGACGAGCTCCTGCGAGTCCGTGCCCGAATGGAGAGAATAAGGTCAAAAGAATATGTCGGGGCCAGATAGTTTAGTGGGATAGACGCTTAACGCTGGGCTTGTCTATATTTTTTCTCCCGTCACTTGACCCACGGACTCGCGGGAGCTCGTCCCTCCATCTTGGATTCTTCTATATCTTGGACTCGTGATTGGGATAAGAAGATTTAAGCAAAAAAGAAAACCTCCCGCAAGGGAGGTTTTCTTTTTTGCAGGTACCTGCTTAATATATTTACAGTTTCTTAGCAGTAATCTCTTCCACTTTGTTACCAATGCGGACTTTTACCTTACGCGGAGTGGGCGAGGCGATTTTGTAGGAAACCAGTTGCCCGTTTTTCCATTCGGCATCGACAGTGAAATCGCCGCGGGCGCGCAGTCCCTGGAAGCTTCCGTTGGCCCATTCCTTGGGCAATGCCGGGAGCAGATGAATTTCATCGGCGTGGGATTGCAGGACCATTTCTACCATGCCGGCAGTGATGCCCCAATTACCGTCAAGCTGCATGGGCGGGTGATTGCCGAAGAGATTGTCGAGCGTGTTATAATTGAGCGGATTGTACGGTTCGTTGCGGTCGTTCATTGGCTGGGCGATGAGGCCGCGAACCATGGCATAGGCGCGTTCGGCATTCTGGAGCCGGGCCCAGAGATTGCTGCGCCAGGCCCAGGCCCACTCACGGCGGCTGTCGCCGGAGGTGCCGCGGGCTTTCAGGGAGACTTCGGCGGCCTTGGCCCACTCGGGAGTCTTGGTGACAGATATCTGGCTGCCGGGATATACGGCAAAGAGATGGGAGGTGTGACGGTGGTTGGTGTTGGGGTCGTCGCGGTCTACCATCCATTCCATGAGCTGGCCCCAGCGTCCGATTTGGGGGCCGACCAAGTTGTCGCGCAGCATGGTTACTTTTTCCCGGAAGGCGGCATCGGTGCTTTTGTCGAGCTGGTTGGCGAGGTAGAGGTAGTTGTCGAAGAGGTCCCAGACGATTTGCTGGTCATGGGCGACACCGTCTTCGCGGGGGCCATGTTCGGGTGACCAGCCATTGGGGATGACGTAGCGGCCATCAGGAAGTTTTTTCAAGTGATCGACCCAGAATTCGCAGACATCCTTGACGTATGGATAGGCGGATTTTTTCAGGAATTCCCGGTCAAGGGTGAAGCGATAGTGTTCGGCAAAGTGTTGGGCATACCATGCGCTGGAAGGGAGGTTCCATTGCCAGCCATTGCCGCCGAAGATATTGTGCGAGGTGCGCATGGTGAAGCCCCGGCCTTCGCCAAAGGCGCCACGGGTGGCTTTGCGCGAGGGTTCAACAATGGCTTCGGAGAGGTCGAAGAAGGGCAGGTGGCACTCGGAGAGGTTGGCGGTTTCCGCAGGCCAGTAGTTCATCTGAACATTGATGTTGGTGTGGTAATCCGAGTGCCAGGCAGGGTTGTTGCTGTCGCACCAGAGGCCTTGCAGGTTGGCGGGCAAGCCGGGACGGCGGGACGAGGCGATGAGGAGGTAGCGGCCCATCTGGAAGAGGGTTTCCTCAAGGTCCGGGTCGACGCCCCCGTTTCGGTAGGCGCGAAGACGCTTGTCGGTAGGCAATGCGGCGATTGCGTCACTGGTGGTTCCAATGTCAAAGGTCGCGCGACCGTAGAGTGAAATATAGTCGGCGATGTGGTGTTGCTTGAGCGTGTCGAAGGATTTGCCGGAGACACCGTCGAAGGTCTTCTTGAGTCGACTTTCAGGTGAGCTGCCGCGCCAATTTTTGTCGGGATCCATCAAGTAATCAGTGCGGGCATCCATGAGGAAGAGGACGCTATCGCATTTTTCGAGAACCAGGGTGTTGTTGGTAGCGGTGACTTTGCCACCCGAGGGAATGGCGCGGAGAATGGTGCGGTATTTGAGATTGTTTTCCAAGGTGCCGCCAAAGGTAATCTCGTTGTTGGCGGACGAGGGCTTTTCGTTGTGGGCTCCCTTCATTTCGACGACGCCGTTGATGCTGCCGGGCTTGTCGGCAGTCCAACGGATGACGATCAGATCATCGGGATGGCTGGCGAAGATTTCGCGAGTATGCCGGGCGCCATCATGCACAAAGGTGGTGGTCGCAGTGGCATTGGAAATATCCAAGTCACGGCGATAGCCGTTGGCCTGACTTCCGGTACTTTTCTTCGCGTTGCCTTGTGCAGGAAGGGCGATTTCAGCGACCTGAAAGTGCGAGGCGTTGTTATGATTGTCCGCAAAGACCAGCCGGTAATAGGAGTAGCCCTTGTTGTTGTTGTTGACAGGGTAGGTGTAAGTTTCGCCGCGTTTGGCGAAAGGTGCATTCAGCGCTTGGCGATCCAGGGTTGTCCAATCGGTGCCGTTGTCGGAGGCTTCCAGTTTCCAATTGCGAGGATCGCGGTCGGGTACATCCCCGGCGCTGGTGATGGCATAGGATTTTAAAACAATCGGAGCGGTGAATTTTTTTTGCCAGATAATGGGAAAGCTTTTTGCCTCGATACACCATTTGGTCGATGGGTCTCCATCCGTGGAA
>JAITVQ010000149.1 GCA_031285745.1 Puniceicoccales bacterium
TCCTTATTGAGACTGGGATATTTGCCAAGATTTGCCAGAAACCATGTTTTTAGCTTCACATTTCTGCATTTTTCTGCTTTTATATTCCTTTCCTAAAACATTAACAATCAACTAAGTCCGCATTTATTAGCAAGTTAGTGGAAACGGAAGGAGTGGTTCGAATCCCTTCCTCTCCGCCATTTAACCCCTTGGAAACAAGGGGTTATTTTGTGGGCCATGGTGAGATATCAGCGATTACCGTTTCGTGATGCGCCACCGGAAGGTTCAATAATGAGCATGTTCGCCTTGATTCTCCTTCCAGAATGAGGCCGTGGCAGAAAAAATGCCTTGAAAATCAAATCCTATCAGGTGACTGCTGGCCTTCGACTCTCTAGGTTCCTCCATTTTGTCAAAACAGGGGAAAGGACGAGTCCCCGTTTTTAACAAAGCAAAAACAAACCAAACCATCATCGGAAAATATGAAAATCGAACACTTGGCAGTTTGGGCAGACAATTTAGAGTTACTTCGGCAATTCTACATGACGTATTTCGACGTCACCAGTGGGGAGAAGTATGTTAATCCGAGTAAGAAGTTCACATCATACTTCTTGTATTTTGGGGAAGACAAAACCCGTCTTGAATTAATGCATATCCCCGAGATTGAAAATCCGGCCAGCAAGGGGAATCTGAAGGGATTGGCACATTTTGCAATTTCGGTAGGAGGGAAGGATGCGGTAAATGCCCTTACCGAACGGCTACGTGGCGACGGCTATACGATTGCGAGCGAGCCTAGGACAACAGGTGATGGCTATTATGAAAGTGCTGTCCTGGACCCGGAGGGAAACTATCTGGAGATTATTGGATGAGGGCACCTTTGGACGATTTGCCGTTGGCACGCAGGTGCTGATAAAAGGCGGCAAGGGCGCGATTCCATTGGTGGCGAGAATGCTTTTAAGCACCTGACGAGATTATCTGTATTTTCACTGATCTGAAAAAATCACGCAGTAGGGCTTCGCGAAACTTTCGGGCAAAAACTGCGTTATATCTGGCAAGGGATGTTTTGTTAGTCCCCAACCTAAATATAAATATATGAAATCTTTTACGCACACGGTTGCCCTCCTCATCCTTGCCTTTGGTTTTTCCGCTCATGCAGCAATGGCACTGGAGGCAGCACCCACGGGGAAACAACGCCAGCGCGGGGCTCCAGCCGACTCATCCCCATTGTTTGCAGCTTCGGCTGAACGGGAAAGTGAGCATCCGCCCCTTCCGGAAAATACCAAAAAAGCGATTGCTGACTACAAACGGAATCCGACCGAGGCGAACAAGAATAGGTTGCTCAAAATCATGAACGAAAACTATGACGCAATTATTCAGCTCAAAAAAGACAAACTCGCTGACCGTGTTCGCGGCCGAGAGAAAAACATAAATCACTGGATGCAGGCGATTCGTTCCGGCGGTGTTCCGCCGTTTATGAAACTAAACACGGAAAACCAAAAGGGAAGCGAACGGAAAGCGGTTGCCGAGGCCATGGAAGCCTACCGGAAAGATCCCTCCCCGGGAAATGAGGCTGCGGTAAAAGAATCTCTCGGTGCCTATTATGACGTTTTTCTCGCCGAGCAAAAAAAGCATATCAAGGATACGGAAGAATCCCGCGAAGCGAGAATGACGACAGCTCTGGAGCGGTTTACCAGTGACCGTTTCAAGCCGGGGTTCCAGGCCGCGAAGACTACCATCAAGAAGGAAGACGCACTGGCTGAAATAATCTGCTCCTATATTTCAGTGGGAGCTGAAATCGTTCCGGTAAATCCGGAAGCTCGTGTGCGAGAGAGGAGCTTTAATTCGGCGATCAATACCGCACAGGCGAACTATTTGAAAGATCCGACCGAGAAGAATCGAACTAAATTGAAAGAGGAAATAACAAAGGCATTCCAGGCTGCCTATGATGTACGCCTCGAAGAATTTGCCAAGGCGGACAAAAAAGGACTCGCCGGAGCCAGTGCATTGTTTGCTCAAATACAGGATGCGGATTTTCGCGGCAGGCAGTTCCTCGAACTGACCCAGCAGAGAAATTTATACGGGCGCATTGATCGCACGGTTACCTTTGGGAGCAATACTGTCGGAACTTGGGAACCTCGCTTGAAAACAGAGTCACACGCGCTTGCGAAACTATTACACGAATATGAAGAATCCTCTGCTCAACAGAAGAAACAATCCATTGAAGTGAAATTTAATGACATCTATGGAAAGATGCTGGCTGCCCATAAAAAGCATCTGGAGGAAACGAAAGCTAAGCTCGATATTTATATAGAGAAGACGTTGAAAGAACTAACCAGCTAACAGTCAACTGTCCCCGCATGTCCGTGACGAACGCTATTACCGGATCGTCAACCTCATCGCCAATTCAAAGACGCTGCTGCGCATAACCGTTTTGTCTGGAATAGCCATTCGCACACTGCCCTGTCATACTTCGTCGCAGATTGGGGAGATATAAGCTGCTGCGGAAATCGAAATCCGCGCCGTAGCAAGCGCCAAGTACAGTACTCATGCCATTTGCTAGAAAATAGCAAAAGCCACAACCAGTAGTCGCCATCTTTGCATTTTTTTAGCAAACACCAACTTCATTGGTCGTCTCATTTGCTAAATCCTAGCAAGTGCCAAGTGCACTGCACTTCATTCCTGCTAAACTTTAGCAAACGCCAAGTGCAGTGCACTTCACGTCTGCTAGTTTCTAGCAAGTAACAACTCCGTTGGTGTTCCCATTTGCAAACTCCTAGCAAAGGCCGCGACCATTGGAGTTCATCTTTGCTATTTTCTAGCAATTGAGACAACCAGTGGTGTTGGCGTTTGCTAATTCCTAGCAAAGACCAAGTGCAGTGGTGTTGGTACTTGCTAAAGTTTAGCAAATGATTTCCGCAACTGTCCGGTTTTCGCAAAAAATATCAAAAAGTCCGAACAAAGCATGACTTACGATACTCAAGCAGAAGTTTAACCACCAATGTCAACACACGTTACGATATCAAGCCAGTGCAATGAGGAGGATTTTCTAAGCGCTGTCCGTATAAAAGGGCTGCTGAAATATAACATGCACCAGACAGCCGGGAAACTAAAAGTGCCGGACATGAAAATTGTCCGGGTGGCCCGGGATGAGCAGGGTGTGATTATCGGCGGGGCATCGGGGTCCACCTATCTTTCTTCCATTGAAATAGAAGTGCTTTGGGTGGACGAAGCATACAGAGGACGGCATATCGCTACACGATTGCTAGGCGAAGTTGAGGATGAGGCAAGGGTTGCAGGCTGCCGACTGTCCCATCTTGTAACATATTCCTTCCAGGCTCCACAGTTCTATGAAAAGCAGGGGTATTCAATTTGTGGCGTGGTGGATGGATTCCCCGACCACATCAAGCTGTTTATGTTGAAAAAATCTCTATGATTTCTGGTTTTGCCAAATAAAAGAGGACGATAGAGAATACTTTGGTGAACATGCCCCGTTATAAAAATGTTATCGAAGTAGAAGGCAATTACGGCCCTTTGATTCCGACCAAGCTGTTCCATCACCAGACGCAAACCAGGCATGTTGCATCCGGACGATATGATTTGGTGAAACCTCTTACAGTCCATCTTGCGCCGACGTTATTGTGTAATCACCGGTGTTTTTTCTGCACCTATGGGGGATGCAAATCGGGTAGATTGGCCAACAATCAGGAGGAGGGTGTTTCCGGTAAAAAGGAAATGCCCCTGGATATGTTGAAACGTATCGTGGATGAACTGGCGGAAGTTGGCACCAAGGGAGTCATAATCACCGGGGGCGGGGAGCCGACGGCATACCGGCATGTAGCGGCGGCCATGGCCTATATAAAATCAAAGGGGTTGGATGTGGCCATGAATACCAACGGGTCGTTGCTGCGCGGAGAGACCTTGGACGGCATATTGGCGGCCAATCCGAGGTATATACGCGTGAGCCTGAATGCGGGATCGGATGAGGTGCACCGGTTGACCACCAGCTTGCAGAATTTCGAGACAATCGCCGGAAATATCAAGAATGCGATTATCAGGCGCAACCAGTTGGCAGCACAAACGGACATCAGCGTTGGGTATGTCGTCAATACCGTGAATGTGCATGACATCATGTCCTTCGTGCAGAGGATGGCCCGGATCGAAGAAGAAGTCCGGACGGAGACGGGTAATCAGGAAACCATTTTCAGTCTCCAGTTGCGCCCTGTGTCGAACTACGAGAGCAGCAAGCATCTCCATGAGGAAAAAATATCGGAAGTGGCCGGTTATCTGAAGGCAAACTTCGGGGACAGCTATTCGCAGGAGTTCCTGGCGTTCATGCATGAGGGCACACAGATATCGGAGCGAACCCTCCGGCAGGCGGTGCGGATTATTGAAGACGAAGCCATCCCATTTTTGAAATCAAGGAATTCCAGGATACAGCTCTTTTACCCGAAACAGAAATATCTCGATATCCCCAAAGTCCGGGCGAAACCCTACAACCGTTGTTATGTCTGTCCGTTCTTCCTCTTCATCTGGCCGGATGGAAATGTGTATCACTGCATCGAATGGGCGGGCACTCCGGGCTTTGAGGCTGGCAATCTCGGACGTGAGTCATTGCTGGATATCCTAAAGAGTGACCAGCGGTTCGGTTTGCTCAGGAATATTGATGAGCAGATCATTCACACGCGTTGTGCTCCCATTTGCGCGCACCATGAAATGAATGTGATCCTGGATAGCCTCGAAAAGACCAAGGATAAACAAGGAATGATCGCGCAAATCAGGCGTGAGTTCCCGAATCCCCGGCACGTGAATTTTTTGTAATGAGGTTGGAGACTAATGGATCCTTTTGGACGAGCCTGCATTGCCTTCAATGCTGACTTTGCTGGAAACCAGATGACTGCGTGCTGAGAAATATTTTTTATTAGGGGTTGAAGAGCGGGAAATTGTTCATTTAATCAGGAGAAACCCAACGAAAGTGTCCCGTGCTATGAAAATCATATCTGCTTTCCTTATGATGGTGCTGACATTGATTTTGCTGCAATTACTGAATTTGGGCTGCGAAGCCTATTTTGATCATTATTGTCATTCGGGATTTCATCCACCCCGTATCATGGTGTTCATTGACGGTATTTCTCCCATTGGAATCACCTATGTCCTACTGCCCCTCCTTGTTGGTTTTATTTCATGGTATTCTCCGCCGATCAATGCTTCCGCAATTATCCCTACAATTGTCCTGCTTGCCTGTTTGCTTTTGTTGATGGGCGTAATGTGGAATGAGCAAATAATGAATGGATACCGTGAGGTCACGGTCTCCCGTTATTTCCTTAATGCCGACATGGTGGGAATAGGCGTTTGGCTGTGTTATCACGTCCGCAAAACTGCCAAGGCGACGGAGAAAGATGCAAAACAGAAAAATGAAGATGGAGGCGCCTCGGTTGCCTGATATTCCCTGCATGAAATTGCACGGCGAATAGAGGCATCAAAAAATCCGCAATCTTGCCGATTGCGGATTTTAAGAGTGCAGGGCGATGTTAAGTCTCAACCCGCAGGCATGTCCTTATAGCTTTTTTGTCTGGACGCTTTTGCCGTTCTCAAAGGTTTCTTCCTTTAGCAATTCACCCTTGGCATTTCCGTAAACCCAGAAGCCATTCTTATTATCGTTAGCATACTGGCCCTTGGTCTTCAAATTGCCGTTTGTATATTTCTCGAGATATTCTCCGTCTTTTTTGCCGTTTTTATAGTCGGTGGTGGTGGTATAACTTCCGTTGGTGCTCATTACATGCACGATTTCTTTTCCATGTTGTTTGCCGTTCTCAAAGGCGGTTTCGCTTTTTAATTCACCTTCGGTCGAATATTTTTTGGTGATGCCATTGCGTTTTCCGTCTTTGTAGTCGGCTTCCTCGGCGACGTTACCGTTGGCGAAATAAACAGTTTTCTTTGTCGCTTCTCCATTTTCATATACTTCTGCCAGGGTCTTTTTGCCATCAGCTTTCCCATATTCCCATGGGCCGTCTTTCTTCCCGTCCTTATATTGCCCACTGCTCTTTATGGTTCCCTTCTTTTCAAAAATTTCCTTGTAGGGGCCAACCAAGACACCTGCCTTATAGTTGGCAGTCCGAATAATGGTACCATCCGTGCTGGAAATTTTTTCGACGATTTCACCTTCCTTTTTCTGGGCGAAAGCCTGGGGGGTGGCCAGGATCGTCAGGGTAAACAAAGCGATAAGTATTTTTTTCATGCCTTAAGTATTTTTGTAGTTGGTTAGGATATGATGCGATTTTTCCTAAAGGAGATTATGTTTACCAAAGAAAACATCTGACAAGTAGCAAAATACGGAAAATCACGACATTTATAATTAGCCTATGTCAAGTTGGGGCACTTCCTTGGTTTCACCAGAAGGGAAGTATAATGCCTTGCTCTGAATATTGCCCAGCGCGTTGATGCCTCCCCGGCCCCGTTTGCCATGATTGTTGCCTTGGCAGCCTCAGCGGCGTTCATGACCCCGGTTTCATCTCCGGTAAACACGCTGGTCATGACTCCGGGACGTTACCGTTTTGGTGATTTTGTCAAAATGGGAGTCCCTTTTACGATACTGGTAATGATCGTGAGTGTTTTTCTCGTTCCGATTCTATTTCCGCTGCACCCGCAATGATAATGGAAGGGCAGCCTTTGGCGGAAACTATTTATCTGATTTCGAGTCGGAAAGAAAATCAGCGATTGTTTTAAGAAAATTATCCTTCTCCTTGGCCAATAAGTTGCCGTGGCCGCCTCCGTCGATTTTATAGAATTGTTTGCGTGAGGTATTGACGGCCGCGTCATAAAGTTGGGTGCCGTGGGTATATGGCACAACCCGGTCAGCGGTGCCATGAATGACCAGCAAGGGGCATTTCACCTTGTCGATTTTGGTGGCACTATCGAAGCGATCCCCGGAAACAAGCTTAACACCGGTTATCACACGGAAGGTGGACAAGAAGGGCGATTCGAGAATGAGTGCGCCAACAGGTTTACGCGAGGCCAGGTCGGTGGCGACACCTGTCCCAAGCGACATGCCGTAGAGAACAATTTTCTCGGCAGGGATGCCATGGGTGGTGCGAAGGTAATTGTAGGCGGCATTGGCAGCGGCATAGCAATTCTTTTCAGATGGAGGACCGGGGGAAATTCCGTAGCCGGGATATTCTACTGCCAGGACAGCATAACCTTGTTTTTGCAGAAGCTCTGCCCAAGGACGACAATGGCCGATATCCATGGCATTCCCGTGAAAATAAATGATCGTCCATTTTGCCTGGGGATTTCCCAACCAGAGGGCGGGTACTTTTTTGTTACCCTTTAAGGGTAACTGAACAAGATTCGATAAATGTGCATCGTAGGAGGCCTTGGGTGCCGGGAAGATAAGACGGTCAATCGGGGAGATGTTTTCCCCGGCCATGCTGAATCCACCCAGGCAAAACGCCAATAAAGGGATTGCGATTTTTCGCAGCCATCGCTGGCACCATGATCGTGTAACTGAAAAAGAATTCATTGATGGAAATACGCGACAAAATGACGGGTGGTTACAATGCTGTGGAGAATTCCCCGATGCTCCCCGGTGGGTGTCAGGCCGGAGAATGGGGACAGGGTGACTATATCACTCTACATGATTAAACGGTAATGTATAAGACTTGGTTCGTCCCTTTCCTGTTAGAGTAATCTTATCCTCAAAAATACTGACGATGCCGTAAGCGTTGGCCTCTTTTGTTTCAACCATGCCTTCCGTGGTTATACACGGAATATTTTTATAGGTCCCGAATGCTCCAGTATGATGATGCCCGCTTATGACACCTTTTACGCATGGGTATTCGGATAAAAGATTCAGAATGTCTTCACTATTTAGGGCGGTTAAGCCCATGTCGGGGTATAGGGGGTGGTGTGCAAACACCAATACATGCATTTTCCTTCCCTGGGCAGAAATCAATTCATCCCTGAGCCAATTCATTTGGCGGCTGCTAATCCCTCCATTCCACGGTTGCCCGTTCTTTTTCCCGGCTTTCTTGATTTGCTCCCGCATTGAGGTCAGTTCCTGCTCTTTCCATGTTCCGGATACATTGGAATACGATGACACTTCATTTGTATTCAACATGATGAACCGCCAGTTTCCTTTGCTGAAGGAATAATATTCGGAAGGCATGCCGAGTTTTTGAAATAACTCTTCGTTGTTTTTAATGCCTCCGTAATCATGGTTTCCGGTGGTGCTATACACTTTGGAATTTAATTGGGATAACCGGGACAAGACAGGTTCGAAGTCGGAAGGCGATCTGTCCACGACGTCTCCCAGGTTAACCGTGAATTGAACATTTTCTTGGTTCAAGTCCGCGACACATTCGCTTAACTTATCCAAGGATTCCCGATAGAATCTATTCCCGTTTGCCTCACAATCCCCGTATTGGATATCTGCAATAAGTCCGAATTTTACGATGGGTTTGGGCTGATGCATAGTATCACTCTTGGATGAACATCCCGCGCACAACAGGGTAACCATCGCAATTAAAAACCATGCAGGATTTTTCATGCTATTTCTGATCTTATATTGAAAACCGTTTTGCAATTAAACTTTGCGGGAGGCTCTTGGAGAGACCTTTCTCAGAAGGCAAATTCTGCAAGGAACTACCAGGCTATTCAGATGTTTATAATCATCACAACCCT
>JAITVQ010000158.1 GCA_031285745.1 Puniceicoccales bacterium
ACCAGTGTCGGCGCGCTTTGGGAACCGATTTTGTTGTGTCGACGGCAACTTTTCGACACTGGATCGTGTGCCCGGGGCCCCGTTTGACGGCATCTTGATGGATATCGGGGTCTCTTCATTCCAGTTGGACGAACCGGAGAGGGGTTTTTCTTTCCGTCATGATGCTCCTGCCGATATGAGGATGGATACGCGTTCGGGCATCTCGGCTGCGGAGTTTCTGGAAACGGCATCACGGGAGGCCTTGGTTGAGGCAATTCGGGACTTGGGCGAGGAGCCATGCTGGAAAAAGGTGGTGCAGGCGATTCTTGATGCGCGTGGGACAGGTGAATTGGCCCGGACTGCCTCGCTGGCCAGGATCATTGAAAATGCTGCCCGTGACAAGCGCCCGGGGCCGCCCTCGCGCATTCACCCGGCGACGCGCGTGTTCCAAGGGATCCGGATTACCGTGAATAATGAACTGGAGGAGTTGAAGCTGGCTCTGCCCAAGGCATTTTCGCTTTTGAAAGAAGGTGGGGTTTTGGCCGTGATCAGTTTTCACTCACTGGAAGACCGCATTGTAAAGCGATTTTTCAACGAAGTCTGCGGACGCCCTGTAGATTCACGGGATAACAGAACCCAGGATATGCGGGAAAAGCGGGCCGAACTACTTACCAGAAAACCCATGACTGCTTCCGACGAGGAGTTGGAAGCGAACCCAAGATCCCGGTCGGCAAAACTGCGGGGTGTGCAAAAACTCTAACCGGAACTCTACGCCATGAATAAAAGCACTTCCGAAGGCACTGCAGTCATGCTCCTGCTGATGCTGGCCATGAGTCTCGTGGCCGGAGTCGGCTTTGTAGCTTTCAAGCAGCACTATTTCACCGGGCGTGGGTTGGTAAACATCCAAACTGAACCTGGCAAACAGCCAGACTCTATAAGTCAGCAAGCCGTGACGGACCAAGGGATTCTTCCGGCAACACAGCCTTTTTGCGTGACTCGAAACATTAACTTTTACGGAGGCAACCTATGAACAAAAACTCTTTTGGCGGACATTCTATTTTACTCTTGTTTGTGCTGGGCTTTATTACGGTCAGTGTCGTTGCCGGCTTTGGCGTGGTTTTGACCAACCAGCAATGCGAACAGGTGGGCATGAGCATCAAGAATCTTGAGCGGCAGCGGGATGAGCTGAAAAAGAAAATTTCTGCCCAGGAAATCCATATCAGTACGTACACCAACCAGATTTCACTGAGAAAGCGGGTGGAGAACATGAACCTGAGGCGCCCGAGCGCCGACCAGGTGATTGTCGTCCGGCGCGCCGGCTTCAGTACGGCGGCATCATTTGGACAAACTACAGCACAGGCTCGAAACACCGATACCGGGTGGGGTGTGCTTGATATTGCCTTTATGATGCCTGCTCCCACACGGGGCGCAGGTAGTCAATGAGGACCTTGTTTGCCACAGGATTTCGATTTTGGGTATTTGTCTTGGCTGTTATCGCCTGTTTTTCGGCGGTATTTGCCAAGTTATGGTGGCTGCATGTCCATGAGTCGCCCCGTTTGCGTGATGAAGCAATCCAGGCACGGAAGTATTTTCGTGAATTACCTGCGCCCCGTGGGGTAATTCTTGATTCGCGGGGAACTGCATTGGCGACGACTCATGAAGTGTGGGATATATATGTCGACCCACATGCCCTGACGGATGACGATTTCAAGCGTGCCGGAGAGATCGCCCGGATTTTAGGCACTACCCAGCACGCCGTGGAAGGCGCGTTTGCCAAGGAATACTACAAGGCGGCTGATGAAAGCGGTCCCTCCAAACCCAAGCGCTGGGCGAAGCTGGCGGAGGACAGGGATGCCGATACAGAGCGAAAAATAGAGGGACTGAATATCAAGGCGGTCTATGCCAGTCGAAAATTTGTCCGGGATTATCCCAACAAGCAATTGGCGGCGCATATTATCGGATATGTGAAAAAGGATGGCCAACCTGTGATGGGGGTGGAGAGGGAGATGAATAGCTACCTTACGGGGAAGCGCGGATGGTATGAGTCCATGTGGGATGGACGCCGGAACGAGCTTGCTCATTTGCGCATTCGCCAGGAAGAGCCGTCCGATGGACCCAAGGTGCAACTTACCATTGACTCGGTACTACAGGAAATCTGTGAGCAGGAATTGGAGAAAGTCGCCGGAGAGTTTACGCCAAAATCGGCGGTTGTTATCGTCAGTGAACCAAGCACAGGAGAGATTCGGGCGCTGGCGAACTGGCCTACATTCGACCTGAACAGATTCGGTGATATGTCGGTTTCGCCTTTGGAGTCCCAGAAAAACCGGGCTGCCACGGATGTATATGAACCTGGTTCCGTCTTCAAGATTGTTGCCATCAGCATGGGGTTGAATGAGGGATTGGTTACTCCGAATACTACTTTCGATTGTGGGCAAAGCAGCGCACCTTATCGGGGGAAAATGCTCCCGTTACCTTCGGATACCCATTGGATGGGTGTTTCCGATATAAGGCGTATTGTCTGGGAGTCTTCCAACCGCGGGACCGTACAGGTCGCGTTGCGTGTTGCCGAGGCACGTGGCGAACAGACGCTTTACGATTATGCCCGGAATTTTGGCTTTGGACAGCCGACGGGGATCATCACGGGTTCTGAGTCCGCGGGGATCCTTCATGCGCCCAAGGACTGGGATGGCCTTACGATAACACGTTTTCCGATGGGGCACGCGGTAAGCGTGACCGCACTACAAATTCACTTTGCCATGGCGACAATTGCCAACAAGGGAGTTCTGCTTGAGCCCAAGTTGATAGACCGGATTCTAAGTCCGGAAGGCGAGATTATCCTCAAATACCCGTCGAAGGTCAAGGCAACCCCCATTACTCCCCAGACCGCGAAGACAATGGTGGATATTTTGCAGGGGGTCTGCAAGAGAGGCGGCTCGGCTTCGGCGGCGGAAATTCCCAACTTCGAGGTGGCGGGAAAAACCGGCACAACCCAGAAAATTATTACCCTGCCCAACGGAAAAAAGGGATACTCCAGCCATCATCACGTTGCTTCGTTCTCGGGATTTTTTCCGGCATCCAATCCGAGATATGTGATTACTGTGATCATCGACGAACCCAATCTGGCGGGAGTGGGGTATGGTGGAAAGGTTGCCGCTCCTGTTTTCAAGAGAATTGCGGAGAAAATCATAGACCGAATGGCGCTCCGTCCGCCATCTACTTCCAATGTGGCTACCAATGCCTCCTCCCTCCAATGAATCCGAATACCACAAGTAGTCCGACCCTGCGTGAGATATTTCAAGATATCCCTTTTCTGGAGTTTGCAGGAGATTGGAAAACTCCGATATCTTCGTTAATCACGGACAGCCGGCGCGTCGTCCCGGGAAGTGTGTTTTTTGCCATAGGCGGACTGAAGACAAATGGGGAAAGTTTTATTGAAGACGCCATTGCCCGGGGAGCCTCGGCGGTGGTGACTTCCAGTGCGGTAGGGAAGCGATTTCAAATTGCCTGTGTGCGTGTGGCAAATGTCCGGAAGACCTTGGCGGCAGTAGCGAAAAATTTCTACAAGCAGCCGGAAAAGAAATTAAAAGTTCTTGGGGTCACAGGCACCAACGGAAAGACAACGGTATCTACCTTGGTGCAGTATCTGATGCAACAGGACTCCTCCAAATGGGGGTTAATCGGAACTGTGCGCTATGAAATCGGTGGACGTAGTCTGCCTTCACATCGGACAACTCCGGAATCCCCGGAAATATTCGGAATGATGGCGCAAATGGTTGTTGCCGGGTGCGAGGGCGTATCAATGGAAGTCAGCTCACATGCCATTGACCAGGATCGGGTGGAGGGGCTTGGTTTTACCGCACTGGCGTTTACCAATCTTAGCCGGGATCATATCGATTATCACCATGACATGGAGGCGTATTTTCAGGTAAAGGCCCGTCCTTTTCTTGGAGAATGTGGCGCGACTCCCGAGGTTGCTGTAATTAATATCGACGATCCCATGGGGTGTCGCTTGGCACAGATGCTCCCCTCCGATGTAAAGCTGGTGTCATTTGGAGAGTCTCCTGATGCGACTGTCAGGGCAACGGATGTAAAGTTAATGCCGGGAGAAAGCAGCTTTTCCATTATTTGGCCCGGGCATCAAGGAATGGTGCGGACAACGCTTCCCGGGCATTACAATGTCAGCAATGTTTTGTGTGCCCTCGCCCTTGCATATGCTGCCGGGCGGAACCTGGAGGATCTATTGCCCGCCGTGTCATCGTTTCCAGGAGTGCCGGGGCGCATGGAGCGGGTGGCGCCAGATTTGCCCTACCATGTTTATGTGGATTATGCGCATACTGATGATGCACTGAGAAACGCACTATCGATGCTGCGCAAGATTACACCGGGTCGTCTGTTGGTTGTTTTTGGGTGCGGTGGAAATCGTGACCGGGGCAAGCGTCCCAAGATGACAGCAGCCGTACAGGAGATGGCGGATTACGCTTGGGCTACTGCGGATAATCCAAGAAAAGAGGCCATTGAGGATATTTTTGAGGATATGAAGACGGGAGTGACTGCGCCGGAAAAAATCACGTTTATTCCCGACCGGCGACGGGCAATAAGTCTGGCATTGGATGCCGCAAATGAAGGAGATTGTTTGCTTATTGCCGGAAAGGGGCACGAGACATACCAGGAGTTTGCCGACGTGATTGTACCTTTTGATGACCGCCATGTAACTCGCGAATTACTTTCGCTAAAACAGTGCAGACCTACATGAGCCGATTTTCTCCAGAGCAATTGCAGGTATGGTCGGGGGGACGGTGGTTGAATGACATTGTTCCCCTGTTAATCTCCGGCTTTTGCAATGATACCCGGTCGGTTTCATCCGGAGATTGCTTTGTCGCGTTGAAAACCAGCCAACGGGACGGGCATGCCTATCTTGGCGATGCTGTTGCCAAGGGTGCTGTGGCGGCGTTGGTTTCCCGTCCTGATCCTAGTATTTTACTTCCACAACTGGTGGTGGTTAATGTGCTGGAGTCTTTGCAGAGAATTGCCCGTCATTGGCGGGAACGTTTTCGGTCGCCTGTTTTTGGTGTGACGGGGAGTGTAGGCAAGACATCGACCAAGGATTTGCTGAAGATGGTTCTTGGAGAGAACTCCTTTGTGACAGAGGCTAATCTTAATAATTTATTGGGTGTCCCGTTGATGCTGTTGCGCATTGATCCTGCACTGCATTTTTCCGGAGCTGTTATTGAGGCAGGGATGAGTGAACCGGGAGAATTGGCCCGCTCGGCGTGGATGATCCAGCCGGATATTGCCGTGATAACCAATGTGCAGCCTGTTCATTTGGCAGGAGTCGGATCCTTGGAGAAGATCGCTTGGGAAAAAAGCGCCATGGCCCGGCAGACAAGCGCGCAGGGTGTGTCTGTCTTTCCGGCATCCTGTTTGAAATTTGCCGCGTTTCGTGAATTGCTGGGCCGGACCGTTCCTGTGGTATTTCCGGATGAAGAAATTGCCGAAGGGCACAGGCATGAGCAGGTTTTTTATGCAAATTTTTCCGATAAGAGCGTTGGCCGAACTATTCAGATAAATAGCAACGATGGCATTGCTGGAAAATTTGATTTCCCGGAATCGACTTTGGGCATGGCCCGCAATGCTGCGATTGCCGCGGTCGCTTCAATGCTGGCAGGAGTATCCGAGGAAAGGATACAGGCGGCGTTTTCTCGCTGGCGGCCGTCGGCCCGAAGGGGCGAGGTGGTGACATGCGAGGGACGTATCTTCTACGTTGATTGCTATAATGCCAGCCCCGCTTCAATGATTGATGCAGCCAGAGAATTCGACAAATTGACAGCGGAAGCCCCCCGGGGACGAATGTTTGTTCTGGCGGGAATGAATGAGCTTGGTGAACAATCTGTGACTCTGCATGAAAGTGTCGGCAGCCAACTGCCATTGCGGAAAGATGATTCTCTGATTTTGTTCGGTGGAGATTCTGCCTCAATCGGCAATGGGGCTGTATCGGCCGGTTTTTTTCCAGGGTCTGTTCGACTGCTTGGTACGATTGAAGAAGTGCGCGCTGCGATTAATGACTTTCAAGGGCCTGTTTTGCTGAAAGGGAGCCGCTCGTATGCCTTGGAACGTGTTTTGCCTGTCGAATTACAGGGAAAGCATTAATGCTTTAGACAACTCCTTTACAACCGATGCTTTATTATCTCAAAGATCTTGAATCAATCTGGGGGCCGTTCCGTCTCTTTGAATATCAGAGTGTACGCGGGATGATGGCGGGCTTTACCGCATTGGTGCTCGGGTTCATTATTGCCCCCGGACTTTTGGC
>JAITVQ010000006.1 GCA_031285745.1 Puniceicoccales bacterium
GACCGGAGCCAACGATGCCGAAGCACTCTCCCTCGGCGTGTACCAAGCCTACACACAAAACAATCTCCGCTACTCGCAAACAGCGGCGGTGGATATGTACAAAGAAGTCAATACCGGCACCAATCTCCCGGCTCAGATTGACCTCTATGCCACCGAAGGGATGAACTATTCTTTCCTCTTCGTCGCCAAGGGAGGCGGCTCGGCCAACAAGAATTATCTCTTTCAGGAAACCAAGGCTCTCCTCAATCCAAAGAGCCTGGAAAAATTCCTCATCGACAAGATGAAGACACTGGGCACAGCCGCATGCCCCCCCTATCATCTTGCCTTCGTCATCGGTGGCACTTCGGCAGAGACGACCATGAAGACCGTCAAGCTGGCCTCCACCAAGTATTATGACGCGCTACCAACTTCCGGCAACGAACATGGCCGGGCCTTCCGCGACATAGAACTGGAGAAGAAGATGCTCGACGCTGCGCACAAGCTGGGCATCGGCGCCCAGTTCGGCGGCAAATGGTTTGCCTTGGATGTGCGGATCGTCCGCCTGCCCCGACACGGCGCATCCTGTCCGGTCGGCATCGGTGTATCCTGCTCCGCCGACCGCAACTGCAAGGCCAAGATCACGTCCGAGGGAATCTTTATCGAGCAACTCGAAGAAAATCCTCTTCGATTCATTCCCGAGGAATACCGCGAAAACAAAGTCGATCCCGGCGTCGTCTCCATTGATCTCAATCAACCGATGGAGGATATCCGGAAAGAGCTTTCCAAGTATCCGGTCAAGACCCGTCTCTCGCTCAATGGCACCATTGTCGTGGCCCGTGACATTGCCCACGCCAAGCTCAAAGAGCGTATCGACGCAGGACAAGGATTGCCGGACTATATCAAGAAGCATCCGGTTTACTACGCCGGCCCTGCCAAGACTCCTCCCGGATATGCCTCCGGCTCCTTTGGCCCGACCACCGCAGGTCGCATGGACTCCTATGTCGACCTGTTCCAATCCCAAGGCGGCTCCATGGTCATGATCGCCAAGGGCAACCGTGGACAGCAAGTCACCGATGCCTGTAAAAAGCACGGCGGATTCTACCTCGGCTCCATCGGTGGCCCAGCCGCCATTCTGGCCAAGGAAAACATCAAGAAGGTGGAATTGCTCGAATATCCAGAGCTCGGCATGGAAGCAGTCTGGAAAATCGACGTGATAGATTTCCCCGCCTACATTCTCGTCGATGACAAGGGGAACGACTTCTTCCAGATGATCGAAACGCAATCCTGCTGCGGCTGCGATACTGCGAAATAAAGGAGGAGATCGCCTCCAAACAAAAAAGCTCCCTGTTTCAACAGGGAGCTTTTTTGTTAAGGAAGGTATGCCGGAAAAATTATTATCCAGTCCATTAACCTATTTGATCAAACGAAGCGCATAGGGGTACTTGTAATGCTCCCCCTTGTTTGCAGCCAAAGCCGCAATAATGCAGAAGACCAAGGACGCGATCGCGACAATGGGAACTAGCGCAAGCCCAATGAAAACCATGACTAACGCCCCGCTGATAATCATTGCGAGGTAACCGTGATCTGGAAGTTCAAGGCTTCCTTCGCCTGTTCGGCGATGTAAGGGCTTTGATCCTTTTTCAAAAGCCAGATAATGAGCGGCGCCCAAAATCCTACCAAGATAGGAAGTCCGTGGGCCAACATGGCCATGGTTTTTTCATCCTGGCTAATGCCGCCATCGGATGGTTGTGAAGTCGGAGTTGGAGGAGTAGGTTCTGTTGGAGAGGTCATAGCAAGGTTAAGACTCGTCTGTTACATTGGACAGGTTTTTACCCAATGACAAGACTAGGAAATATAGACTATTATGGGCACAAGGCATCCTGCCTTTCTCCAATATGTTCGAAACATTGATAAATTCCCAAGGTTTAATAGAATATTAACAGAAATCCATGAACGACGACCTCCCTCTTCCGCCACCTGAACAAGCTTGGCATCCGCTCTCGTTTGAGGCTTGGGATGAGGATTGTGCCTGTCATCTGTTGCGCCGGATGGGATTTGCCGCAACACCTGCCTCCACCCAGCAAACACTTCGCGATGGCCCTGCCTTGGCTGTCCGGCGGGCGTTTCTCAAAGTCCGTCCATTGGTAAAGTCGGAAAAGCTCTCCCAATATGACGAGGACTCGGCAGACATCCGGGCTAAGGCTCGCGCCCTCACCCCGGAAGAACGTCAGAATTTTCTCAATGAGATCCGCAGGAAGGGACAGCAGGCTTTTGATGCATACGCCATGCAATGGCTGAATTTCGCCCGGAATCCCGAAACCGCTGCCCAAGAGAAATTCGTAATGTTCTTACAGGATATTTTTGTCGTCGCACGGCAAAAAGTCCGCTCCCCCAGCCGACTCTTTGACTATCAAGAAACCCTCCGCCTTGGAATCGAAGGAGATTATCCGTCCCTGACAAAATCTGTCATGAGATCACCGGGGATGATCCAATACCTTGATCTCAACCAGAGTTCCAAGAATGCACCCAACGAACCCTTTGCCAGGGAACTATTCGAACTGTTTACACTCGGGGAAGGCAACTATTCCGAGGAAGACATCAAGCAGGCGGCCCGGGCGCTGACCGGGATTACATTACGCAACAATATTTACCGGCTGGATCCCAAACGGCACGACAATGGGGACAAAACCCTTTTCGGAAAAACTGGCAACTGGACGCCTGAT
>JAITVQ010000078.1 GCA_031285745.1 Puniceicoccales bacterium
GCCAAAAACAGTCGTTACAATGACCAGACATTGGACAACTCCCTGCGCGAGCTGAACAAGCGGCTCCCGACGCTCGGAGGTTGGCCCAAGCTTCTGGATGTTTACATCACCCTTTATAACTGGGATCCGGACAGCCCCAAGTCACTGAACTATCTCTACTGGATTCTCCGCTCCTCGGAAAAACTGGGCAAAACTGAGCAGGAAAAGCGGGATACGATCAAGGCTGCCAAGGTGGAAGTACCCGATGAATTCATCGTCAAGAGCGCCGAGGAAATCCTGTCGGATGCCATTATCCGCAACATCAACGATCCTCGGAAAGAAAATGTCGAAATGTTGATTGGGGATCTGGCCAACCGGATTGCCCGCAAAGCCCGTCTCGCCAATCGAAAGACCGATGGTCCCAAGATCAATGCCGAGGATGAAGTCACCACCCTGCTCAAGCTCAAGGAAGGACAATCTTCATTGATCGCCCAAGCCCGTGGCTACTACACCCGTGCCGAGGTTGCCCGGCTGATGCGTGACGAGGAGAAAAGAGAGGAAAACCTCCATCGGATCGCCACCATCTTCAAGGCAGAGGAACTAAGCCCAACCATTCTGGGCACAGTTGGAGACTATCTCCTTACCAAAAACGATTACGAAAAGGCCGATATCTATTTTCAATACATTCTCGATCACTTCCGCAGTTCGGATTTCGCGGACTTTGGCTTTGCCGGAAAAGCAGAAATCCTCCTGCATCAAGACAAGGCCAAGGATGCCTATAACCTTTGTCAGGAAGCCATCGACAACGGCATCCTCTTTTCCAAGGAAAAAGAAATCGTGATGACCCGGTCGCGCGCATTGCTCGGTCTCAGCGACCTTGTCACTTCCGGAAAAGCAGATGCCAGCATAATTGAAATCGCCAAAAACATCAACCAATCTGCTAAGACCTTTGCTGACAATAAACTGAAGGATGCCGAGAAGGCGGCCAGCGACACCAAGGAAGCATTGGCCACCAAGGAGGCCGCCAAAGCCAAGGACGTTGCCAAGGCCCGGGCTGATGCCGCCGAGGCCTCCACCAAACTCGCCACAGCGAAAGAACAAGTCAGCCAACTCGAGGAAGCAGGCCGGACCTTGGCATCAGGAGGAGGCTCCGCCGACAGGGTTGCCAACGAAACCTTCCTCACCTCCGCCACCCAAGGTTTCACGGAAATTTCCGCCAACCGGGAATGGCGTGGAGAAGCCACCGGATTTGCGCTCTACTATCTCGGACAGGTGGAAGAGCGACGGGGCAAAGTCAACGAAGCCATCAATTACTACCGCCGCTGCTTTCTGGCTTGGAAGAAATATAGCAATGTTACCGGCAAGGCTTATCTCCGGACCGCCGAACTGGAAAATGAAAAACTTCGCCTTCCAGACAAAGCCAAGGAAACCTTGCAAGATATGCTGAGAGCTGACAACCCGGCCAGCAAATCACCCGAGGCTGCCAAAGCGCGTGAGATGCTCCGCAAACTCTAATCCGACATAGAAACCAATAAAATGAAAACATTCCGCATTTCCCGTATCTTTCTTGTCGTCACCAGCCTCGCCTTTGGTGTTGTCGGTTTAGATGCTCAAACTTTCTACTTCGGCAGAGACGGCTGGGAAATCAACAGTCCTTTCGCTCCCAAAGGAACACCCTTGGATAGCAAAAAAGCAAATATTCGAGGAACGCAGATTACGAGGACTGTAGTAATTGGACCTAGTATAGCAGAACAAAGTAAGCGCTTTAGCGAAGTCACCCGCATCGAATGGGGCATCCGCCCCCAAGCCATGGAAGATGCCGAAGCTGAAATCCAGCGCGGCGAAGGAGCCAAGGCACTTGCCCTGATTGAGCCGGTTGTCCAATTCTTTGCCCCTTTCAAAAAAACTCCCGGAACTCTCTGGCTGCGCGCCGCCAGCATCAAACTGGACGCGCTGGTCCTGCTCAAGAATGACGCCGTCATTGAAAGTTTTATTCGTGAACTGGAAGAAATAAACGACGGCTCAATCCCGGGGCTCGAACAGCGAATCAGCCTCGCCAAACTGGACCAACTCTTGCGTAAAGGAAACCCGACGCTGGTGTTGACGGAAACAGACAAACTCATTCGCGACACCACCGATCTGGGAATGATCGCCAATCTTCATGTCATCAAAGGCAACGCACTGCTCCAGCTTCGCCGCTATGAAGAGGCCATGAACACCTTCCTGCGTGTTCCTGTTTTTTATGGCAGCCAGTCAAGATACATTCCCTCAGCTTTGCTTGGCGCCGCCAAGGCATTTCGCGGAATGGATTCGCCGGCAAACCGGCACCTCCAACTGGAAAGCGTCTCAAACGGATACCTGACCGAAATCATCTCCCAATACCCTCTCTCCAAGGAAGCAGAAGAAGCAAAGGCCATGCTGCCCAAGGATGTTCGTGAAGAAGTCGACAGCAAGCCTCTGGTCGAAACGGAAACCACCTCCGAAGAAACCACCGCACCTGCCAAGACCGAGGAAGAACCCGGCAACGAAGAATAAAAATCTTATAAATCCCTTGTCCTTTTAACCAACTAAACACAGTCTAAAAACTTACTCCGAGCTATGATCGTCAAGACCCTTCGAAAACTCGTAACTGCAATTGCCATCACTGGCGTTGCCACATTCGCCCTTCTTCCGGCGATTTCCTCCTATGCCCAAGAGGCGGAGACACCCGCTGCAACACCGGCAGCCGCCACGGGAGAAGTTCATGAGAAAACCCTTATCGATAAGTACAAGCAGGGTGGCGTGGTCATGCACTTCCTGCTCCTTGCCTCATTTCTGACGGTTTGGCTGGGAATCGACGGCGCACTCAGGACCACCCGCAAGCGTGCTCTGCCCACCGCCCATGTCGCCCAACTCAGGGAACTATTCAAGCAAGGGGACTACATGGGCGCTTATGCCTATGCCAAGGCGCACCCTTCGCCGATTTGCGACGTTGTCCGAACCGGAGTTTCGTTCATCCCTGATGGGAAGACCATGACGGAAGAAGCCATGTTTAGCGAACTCAATCGCATCAACGGGCAGCTTCAGGGTCGTAACTCGTACCTATCTGTTATCGGGGTTTGTTCGCCGATGATTGGTCTGGTCGGTACCGTTATCGGGATGATGGGGGCGTTCGCCTCATTGAACCAGGGTGGTGCCACCGATACCGGAGCCATGGCGGAACACATCGGGGAAGTGCTCGTGGCTACCGCATCCGGTCTCTTCGTTGCCATTCCCGCCTTCATTCTTTACTACATCCTGCGTAACCGCGTGGCTGTCCTCTTGCACGACATCCAGGAAGTCACTGCGGCACTCTTCCGCAAAATGCCCTACGAAGCATTTGAAGGCTACCACCTCGGCGACGAGGAAATCTTTGCGAATATGCCCAACTGGGTTGCTCCCGCCGAGGGAGAAGCCATTGAGAACAACGGACAGGCTCAGGCCTGATCGTCCGGTCTCCCCGAATTAACCACCAACCAGACTACTCACAATGGCAGGCGGAGGCGGAGGAGAGGGGGAACCCGAATTTCAAGTCGCACCAATGGTCGACGTGCTCTTGGTGCTGCTCATCTTTTTCATGACCACAGCAACAGCGCAGGTCTTGAAAATCGACAAGGGCATCAACCTTCCTGTTACCCCTCACGGACAAAAACAGGAAGACAAGGCGGCGGCAGGGCTTATCAACGTGGCCTACGATCCATCCGGCACCCCTCGGTTTAAGCTGGATGACATCGAAATACTCGACACCGATAGCGAGAATCCACTCGTAAAAGGTTCTCAACAGCCGCTCATCGAGATCCTGAAACAACGCAAGGGCAACAATGAGAAGTTTCGTCTGTTGATTCGTGCAGATCGCAAGATTCAGGCCAAATTTCTTGCCAAGGTTTTAGGATGGGGTGCTGAGGCTGGCATCGACAACATCGCCTTTTCCGGCGTTAACATCGACAAACAATCATAACATGCGCAGAGTTGACACCCAAGGAGGAAATTCCGACGTCGGCTTCCAGATCGCGCCGATGATCGACGTCGTCTTCGTGATTCTCGTGTTCTTCATGGTACTCGCTGGACAGGTCCGGGTAGAATATGAATTAAAAATCAAGTTGCCCGGAGCAGAGACAGACGGCGATCAAATCGAGATTCCTGATGAATTGACAATATCCGTCATCGAAAACGGACAAGTTGCCATCAACGGGAATGAGGTAGATAAACCAACTGACAGGAATCTCGTTAATCTGTACGCAGAAATCAGCCGGTTGAAGCAAAATGCAAAGCACTCCCAAACCAAACTGCTTGTCACGCTCGAAGCCGAGGAAACCGCAAACTATGACCGCATTGCGCTCGTCCTCGACACTCTTGCTGCTGCAGGAGCCGCTGAGAATGTGACATTTGCCATCGGTGACGGTGACTATTGATTTCGCGCAAAACCAGAGGGCATCCTGAAAGATGCTTTTGCCAAAACGGACATCAGTTGATGTCCGTTTTTGTTTCAAGAATACCTCCTCATTTGCGGTTTGCCTTATTATCCCTGTGATTTACATCTACACTTCATCATGAAAAACATTGTCCTTTTCTCCGCTCTTGCCGCGCTTATCTCCGGATGCACCACTCGCGAGCTGGATACAGTGGCAGGCAATGTTGGCCGAACAGTGGCATATCCTGTCACAGGACCCGTAACCGCCATCGCTAATTCAGCCCCGCTTTCCACCACCACCACATACACCTATTGGAAGGCGGTTCCAGGCACCAATACCTACGAGCCTTACACAACCAACAAACCTCTCACTATCGACGAGCAACGCGCACTGGGCATCTTGCCGACACCAGAAAGTCAATAGTATCTTGCCAGATACCTTTATTAAAACCCGTCAAACCCAGTTTGCCGGGTTTTGTTTTTCCTGCTTAAGCACTCCGACAAAAGGCAAATTCCGGTAGCGTTCGGCAAAATCCAACCCGTAGCCTACCACAAAATTATCAGGAATATCAAAGCCCACATAGGAAGCCTCAAACGGCACTTTCCGGCGGGCCTTTTTGTCAAGTAACACACAGGTTTTCAAACTGGCAGGTGCCTGCTGCTGCAAAACCCCGCAAAGCCGGTTCAACGTATTCCCTGTGTCCAAAATATCATCCACCACCAAAACATGCCGCCCCTCCAGGGCCAAATGCAGCGCATCCCGGAATTGTGGCACTGACGAAGGAGTTGTCCCGTCCAGATATGATGACACCCGGATCGAATCAAACCGGGTATGCAAAGAAATGCTGCGCAACAAATCCGCGGCAAAAATCATCGCGCCGTTGGCAATGGCCACCACGGTGACCTCGTTTACTCCTAGTGCAGCATAATCCCGGGAAATAGCCGCCCCCAGGGAATGAACCTGGGTTGCCAAGGCATTGCACGTTATTAAAACGCGATCCACATCGGGATGTTTCTCCAAGGCGCAATGCTTCAAGGCGTCTGCTGCTAAACTCATCGGGATAGACTTGGATAAAAAACTTTTCCCGTCAACAAACGCCTTTCATTATTGCCTTACTCGTTATACCAAAAAACAATAGCTTAAAACTTAATATACTGTGAGCACTCCTCTAATTGAACACGGTTTTCTAACCATCGCCACCATCTCTCCCCGGCTTCGCCTCGCGGATGTCCAAGCCAATGTAGAATATATTGAGGACGCAGCCAAGCGGGCAGCCAGTGAAGGTGCGGCGCTCATCCTCTTCCCGGAACTGGCGATTACCGGTTACTCCTGCGGCGATTTATTTTATCAGGAAACACTCCTCAAGGAGACCCGGGGGGCACTCGAACGGCTCGCAGCCTACACTGCCAAGATCAAGGCAGCGATCATCGTCGGTCTTCCGCTCGCCATCCAAGGCCGTCTCTACAACGTTGCAGCATTCCTCGGCAATGGGCAAATCCTCGGCATTGTCCCCAAAACCCACCTCCCCAATACCGGCGAATTTTACGAACAACGCTGGTTTACCTCAGGCACAATTTGGAATGGGGGCGATACCGTTACCATTAATGACGCTGAAATTCCCTTCGGCACAGACATACTGTTCCAAGCTGAAAATATGAGGGAATGTGTGGTCGGCATTGAGATATGTGAAGATCTTTGGGCCGTTGAACCTCCCAGTGGCCGACAAGCCCTCGCTGGTGCCACCCTCATCTGCAATCCTTCCGCCGGGAACGAACTCCTCGGCAAATCAGCATACCGCCGCGACCTCATCATTCAGCAATCAGCCCGTTGCATTGCTGCATATGCCTACACCAATGCCG
>JAITVQ010000089.1 GCA_031285745.1 Puniceicoccales bacterium
ATCCCCGGCGTCAAGGGCGGGCTGGAGCTAGCCCAGCCGTTGCAGAAACAAAGCAATCCGGCAAAGCGCCTATTTCGGACCCCATTTTCGCTCACGCTCGGCAGGAGGCGCGGTTTCAATGATGCATCCTGCGCAGGCCGGATGACGGCTGAATTTCCTGAAAAACTCCGGGGTAACGTGGGCGGTAAGCGATGCGGCAATGTCGGCTTGCAGGACACGCCCGTCCGGTTGGCGGAAGCCAAGCCGCAAGGTGGTACCCCCGCCGATATTGTTGGAAAGGAGTTCCGCGGAGAGGGTTTCCAGAAAATCTTCCGATTCCGGCACAGGATGAAGGACAAAGATGATACTTTTGACCAGGCCGGGGATTCGCTTTTCCAGCGAGGAAATCCGGTGCGCATTGATGCTCCACTCCCCCCGTTCCTGCCGATAGACGAGTTCGGCTTCCACGATGAGGTGCCGGCCTTCCTGGAGAAGTTCCACCGCATCAGACTGCACTTTCTCGTAGGCCTCAGGGAAGAGGTTGACGGAATAGTTCTGGGTCTTGGTAACAAGGGTGAAGAACGCCCAGGTTTGTTTCTTTTCCTTGGTAATTTTTTTCTGGATACCCGAGGCCACCCCACAAAGCCGGATAGTGGTGCGGTCGAATTTGGAAAAGTTAGCCTCCTCGATGGACCCGTTGAATGTGTTGATAGCCCGCTCCAGCCCGGCATAGGCATTCATTGGATGTCCCGAAAGATAGAAACCGAGGAGTTCCTTCTCGTACTGGAGTTTTTCGGCAGAGGGCATCGGGTCCGACCTGCGCACAATAAGATCGTTGGCGGCGCCCCCCATGCTATCACCGGCATCGTCAATCAGGTCAAAGAGACTGCCCTGCCCGCTCGCTCGATCCTTGCTCCGGGACGCAGCGTAGGCCTTGATCCCTTCTGCAGAATCCAGAAGGTGACGGCGATCCTCGCCGGAAAAATCAAACGCCCCTGTCTTGGTCAGATTTTCCACGACACGGCTGTTTACCGAATCACCCAGCCGCTCCATGAAATCGACAAAGTCCTTGAAGGGGCCGTTGCGCTCGCGTTCCTGGATGATGGCCTTGGCCGCCTGCTCGCCGACGCCCTTGACCGCGCCGACCCCATAGCGGATGGCGTTCTCGGCAGGTAACGGGGTAAAGGAGGCATCGGATTTGTTGACGTCGGGGCCCTGGACCTGGATGCCCATGTTGGTGCATTCATCGACGAAGAAGGAGACTTTTTCCGCATTGCCAAGTTCGGCGGCAAGCACCGAGGTCATAAACTCGACGGGATAGTTGGCCTTCAGGTAGGCGGTGCGATAGGATAGGAATGCGTAGGCCGCCGAGTGTGATTTGTTGAAACCGTACTGGGCAAACTTCTCCAGAACGGAGAAAATCTCCTCCGCCTTGGCCTTGGGAATGTTGTGAGTCTTGGCCGCCCCCTCGACGAAGATGGTTCGGTGGCGTTCCATTTCCTCGACCTTCTTCTTCCCCATGGCGCGGCGAAGTTCATCCGCGCCGCCGAGCGTATATCCGGCCACGGCCCGAGCTGCCTCCATGACCTGTTCCTGGTAAACCAGAATGCCGTAGGTCTCCCCGGCGATGGGCTCGAGGAGCGGATGCGCATACTTGATCTTGGCCGGGTCTTTTTTGCCCTCGATGTACTGGGGAATAAATTGCATCGGCCCCGGACGATAAAGCGCAATCAGCGCGATGATTTCATCGATGGTCGCGATACTGAATTGGCGGCAGAGATTCTGCATCCCTTCCGATTCGAGCTGGAAGACCGCTATCGTGTGACCCGCGTTGAGCAGTTGGAATGTCTTGGAATCGTCGAAGGGGATTTTCTCGATGTCGAATTCCGGCATCTGGCGACACTTGCGGACAAACTGCACAGCATCGTCGATCACCGTGAGGGTCTTGAGCCCCAGGAAGTCCATCTTGAGCAGGCCGAGCTTGTCCACCGGGTCCTTGGCGTACTGGGTGGTAAGCGCGCCTTCCTGCATGGTGACAGGGATGATATCGGTAAGCGGCCGGTCGGCAATGATCATACCGCAGGCATGCTTGCCGGTATTCCGCACCATGCCCTCGATGACTTCGCCCTGCTCCATGATGCTGGCCACCGTCTTGTTGCGCTCCACTTCATCGCGGAGTTCGACCGATTTTTTCAGGGCATCCTCCAGCGAGATATTCAGGTCGTCAGGAATGAGCTTGGCGATGCGATTGGATTCGGAAAAAGGCACGTCCATGACACGCGCCAGGTCACGCACAACCATCTTGGCGCCAAAAGTGCCAAAAGTGATAATATTGGAGACCCGATCCTCGCCATATTTATGGCGCACGTAGTCCACGACGTCGTCCCGCCGCCGCATACAGAAGTCGATATCGAAGTCCGGTGCCGAAACACGCTCGGGATTCAGGAATCGTTCGAAGAGGAGATTAAACCGGATGGGATCGATGTCGGTAATCTTGAGGCAGTAGGCAATCAGCGAACCTGCGCCCGATCCGCGACCGGGGCCAACCGGAATACCGTGATCTCGCGCCCAGGCGATAAAATCCCAGACAATCAGGAAGTAGTCAATAAACCCGGTGCCGGCGATAATGCTCAACTCATAATCAATCCGCTCACAGAGTTCGCCGGGACTGGCCAAGCCCACTCCACGCGGTTCCTTGTCCGCCCATGAGGCGGGATCGTCGTAATCGACCCCATAGCGCTCCTGCAGACCTTTTTTGCAGAGGTTCAACAGATAGGCGCCATTCTTGCGCATCTTCGCCCGGGCATCCTCATCAATCGAGATCAGCTTGTCCTCCTTGCCCTGCGCAGTAAGCAGACGATTTTTTAATTCGACATAGCTATCGAGGATTCGGTCAATTTTCGCATCGGGATTAATGGTGATGGTGTCGTCGAGCCGGTAAACAGGATAGTTGTTTTGGCCGACCGGAAGCTGCACATCGCACATTTCCGCGACGAGATTAGTGTTACTCAGCGAGTCGGGTCGTTCACCGAAAATACGCGCCATTTCGGCGCCGGTCTTGAGATAAAATTGCTGGGCGGAATACCGCAGCCGTTTTTCATCGGTCAGTTTCGCGCCCGTCTGGATGCAGAGCAACGCATCATGAGCCGGAACGTGGCAGGCATCGATGTAATGGACATCGTTCGTGCAAACGACCTTCAGCTCATTATCCTCGGCCAGCTTGAGCAATTTCTGATTGAGGCCAGCCTGCTCCGGGATGCCGTGATCCATGATCTCGACGAAGTAGTTTTCCTTGCCGAAAATATCCAGGAAGCGACCCAACGCCTTTTGGGCAGTATCCCAATCATCAGCCAGCAGGGCCTGCGGAATGACCCCCTGCATGCAACCGGTAAACCCGACCAGTCCCTCGGCATGTTTGGCCAGCTGCTCCATGTCGGTGCGAGGCTTGTAATACATACCCAGCACATGGGCATCGGACACGAGCTTGATCAGGTTCTGGTAGCCCTTGAAATTCTTTGCCAGCAACCCCATGTGGTAGCGCTTATCCAGCTTGCGATCCGGGCGATCCCGCATGCTGTGGTCATAGACCAGATATATCTCGCACCCGAGCAATGGCTTGATCTTGTGCTTCTTGGCATCGCTCCAAAAGTCGAACATGCCGAAGAGATTACCGTGGTCCGTGATTGCCACGGCCTTCATGCCGAGGGCGGCAGTACGCTCCATGAGGCGATCAATCCGGCTGCACCCGTCGAGCAAGCTATAATCCGTATGGACATGCAAATGAACAAAGTCGGGATTGGGACTGGCAGATTCGCTACTCATGTAGCAAATAACATGCACAGGAAACCGGAAGCGGCAAGTCTTCGGATTAGGCAATTATAGCCGAAAAAGAATTATATTTCACGAATTCTAGCCATTGCGCCAAACCAAACTCAATTAAATTAAAAAAGCAGTGAAGTGCACGCATCTACAAGCAGAAAAAATTTTAAACATTCCTCCAAGTAGTTGTTCAAAATACACCATAAATTCAGCACTCAGTTCGATACTTTTTGTCGAACTGGCTCAATATAGCGACATGTAGCATCACTCATTGAAAACTGACAACGCCACATCTTACCAGTCTTCTTATCAGTAAGTATAAAATTCCACATATTCGGTGTCGGCTTCAGCTCAAACCGACCATCTGAAGACCAAAAAGCGCTTCCTAGTTCCTGAGCATTAATTGCTATTTTTACCGTGCCTTCATCTTTCGTATGGGAGACTTGCCAGACTTGGCCAGTACGCGTATCTAACAATAGTTGTGTCCACACATTTTGAGTTTGAATTGATTGAAAACGCCCACTGGCCGATGACTCCTTACAGCCAGAAAGTGTAAACACCAATAAGAATATCAAAAGAATAGTTTTCATTGAAGAAAGCAAAAGATGCGGCACCACTCCTCCTTTGAAAAATTATCCATATTTATTCATTTCTCAGTTCTTCCACCGTAAGCCCATGACGTTTTAAAAGCAATCGTAATCCAGCATTTGGATCTTCCTTCATTAATTCCCGTAGACTAATTTCGTCCTGTTTCACCCGATAACTATCAACGATAGAACTGATTCCGATTCCAGCTCCAAACATTGTCGCTAAAAGATCATCCATATATCCCAAAACAGGAATAAAATCGGGAATTAAATCGATAGGAAGTAGAGAATAACCAATCCCAAAACCGATCAAAAATAATCCAAAGACAATCCGACGAGCATGTCTCCAATCGAAACAAAGCCACATGACAAGCCACGAACTAACTAGAAATGAGAAACTTGTTAAACGTGCAACCCATATACGAGTTTCCGCATCTTTTTTAATTTTTATCTCAACTGGAGTTTCTTGCCAAAGGGTACCCATGGTCCAGTGCATTAGTTTCTTAATTAGACCTCTGTTTTCATATTCAATAGTTGCTTCTGTAGTAAAACGGTTGGGGTCAACAATGGGAACGATAATAGAGCTAGCAAAGCTAACGATCGCAAAGGCAAATAGAAGTAGCGCAAGAATACGCCAACTGTTATATTCGCTTATGCGAAAAATGTTTCTAGGAAAAGGAGTTCCATCAGACATTTCAAGAATTCGATGATATTTAATAACATATGGAGATTGCCTTAAATCGGCAGGACAACTCTTCAAAACATTAATTTCTTGATTCATAGTGTATTTACTTAATTTTTAAATAAATTACGCGCGAAGCATGTAGTTTGAATAATTAAGGCATGACTTTTTTTGATGAAATCCAGACATTCGAGCCAAATGTCGTTTGTGATGAAAGATGTAATTCATTAATGAAACAATTAACTTATTCCCTTTGTTATCAATGATAATCTAACTCGAAGAAAATCTCGGGAAAAGACGATAATTTGAAATAAACCTATTTTTCACAACGTAACCCGAATTCATAATTATTTCCGATTTCAACATATCCGACTCCCCATCCTCTTCGTTGAGGCATCT
>JAITVQ010000107.1 GCA_031285745.1 Puniceicoccales bacterium
TGCGCAGGGCGTCTTCTGTCTTGGCTCCACGTGGGAAGATAGCCAGCACGAGGATTTTGGTATCCGGCTTGCGTTTCTGGATTTCACCGATGATGGCTTTCACCCCGGCGGCGATCATCTCCGGTTTTTCCCGGCGGTGCCCGGTGTTGTTGGTACCGACCATCAAGACCGCCACCTTGGGTTTCGCGTTTTCGGAAAGATTGCCGTTTTGCAGGCGCCATAAAACCTGCTCAACCCGGTCGCCGCTGATACCGAAATTCGCCGCCTTGAGCGGGGCGATTTTTTCCTCCCAGACCTTTTTGCCCGCGCCTTCCCAGCCTTGGGTAATGGAGTCTCCGATGAACATGACATCAAAACCACCCTCCTTGGCCCGGGTATTGAGGAGGTCACTCCGATCCTTCCACCACTTGGGCACCGTGGTTTGCGGCATCGGGGTCAATGCGAGTTCCTGGGCTTGGCTCGACAACGGAGCAAAGCAGCAGGCAACGGCGAGAAGGGATAAAAGATGGGTTCGGAGCATGGGAAACAGGTTAACGCTATTATGACATTTGGAGAAATAAAGAGTTCCGACAACCCCCGTTGCTTGACTCACCTGCTTATTTCCTCACCTCAAGAATATGGATTCTTTCGATTTTGTAGTCGTTGGTGGTGGTAGTGCCGGATAGGGGCAAAGCGTTTATGCAAAAAACATAAAGTCAGGTCAATTTACCTCAGAAAATATTCACGAATTCGCTTATTTTATGAGTGCCCCGCTTTCGATTATTTCACCGCGTTCAAGGTTGTATGCTCCTCCGTCGCATCTCCACCTTGAGCGCAGTGTTTCTTCTGCGGCTATCGGGGCACACCCTGTGTGACCTGCGGATTGCTACTATCAAAATAATTTTTATAGGGATGCACGGATGCCTCTTGCCGCATGTTTTTCTCTGCCTTCGCTGCGTGTTTCTTTCTTGCTGCAACATAGAGGGCAGGTTTGCGCGCCTGCCGCCGATGCTTACCAGACTTTGAGGATAAGTATTCCTATCAAAACCAATGCCATCGTAATCACGCCAAAGACGGCATATCCGCTTTCCTTATGAGCGAGCGTAAACCACATGCCGCCGATAATCACGACGACGGCAGCGATGCAAAGAAACACGATCCCCACGGTTGCCATGTTGTTTTGCATTCTGGCATTTTTCCATTGCAGAAGTCAAAAGTCATTCGTTAGTGCGAGTCATTTCCATGCAGGAATAACGAGGGCGCATCAGCTACGCCAAACAGCATGGGGCATCTGACCTTGCCGCCATTTGGTTCCCGCCGAAATCCGCATTGATGGTGTTTTTCTCTCCTGACAGCACAGGAAACAGCGGGAGGGGTGCAGGTTTCCCAATTATATCAATCGGTCAAGGAGGCTTCACCTCCTACGGGCCTTTTCGCGTCCCCCTCGTCGCCACTTGTCTCCTCGGTGCTCAAAGCCCCTTGACTTCGATTGATGCTGGGAAATTGCCTGCATCAGATGCGTTACAACCTCTCACTCACGAGAGGCGGCGATTTCCGGGCAGGCGCACCCAAAATCATGATAATACCGCTTAACGACATATTTGCCGCAACGGTGGAGGACTGGAAATCTGGCAACCGCACTTGGCGCGAGACGACCGCCGAAGCTTATGAATACGCACTCTGTGTTTTGCCTCCCGATTTTCGGAAAAACGGGCTCTTCGCAATGGGCGAGATTTACGACCACTCCCCGAAGGGAGAAGCGATATATCACTTCTTCACAGAGGATAAAAACGGCAGATGTTTCGCCATCATGGGCACCATTCAAGAGGCCAAAAGCAATCTCTTCCCAAGTTTTCCCGAATAACCAAATCATCAAATCTCTCGACTAATAAGATTCAAAAAATAGACCTTGCGAAAAATAGGGCGTGCAAAATCCGCCCTGGCGGTCTATATTTTTACAGTAGGATAAATTGTATTCATTTTATGGATGCAATTTGTCTTATTGAGACTGGAATATTTGCCAGAATTTGCCAGAAACTATGTTTTTAGCTTCACTTTCTTGCTACTTTCTGCTTTTATATTCCTTTCCTAAAATATTAACTATCAACTAAGTCCGCATTAATTAGCGGTTTAGCAGAAACGGAAGGAGTGGTTCGAGTCCCGTCCATCCCGCCATCTCAGCAGGGCCGTAAAGTGTGTTTTTACACGTTTTACGGCCCTTTTTTGTCAGCAGCGCTTACAATCCACGGCAGTTTCCCCACGTCATCCACTAGCGGTAAAAGACTCGCATCAACATACGTTTGCGTGTCTGAGCCCCCCATCCGCTGAGGAGGCACACCTCAAAGTTGTTCCAGACACCTCAAGGCTTGCCCAGAGAATATCTTATTCATAAGTCAATGATCCATCAAAGATACCCCATTATGAATCAACTACGCCGCCCCCCTTTTTCGGTTCATATCATTATTCTAATCCTTGCAACTGTGTTCGCGGTGTTTCTCCTGCCTGGTTGCTCCAAGACGCCCGAGGACCACGCGCGAATCGCCAAGACCAGCACTGATCTGGAAAAAGCGATGGCGTCCGTACTAGCACTCAACGACCAGACGTTGCTCGCCGATGTGGCCGCAAACGCTGCCGAAGCAAACACGCAGAGCGCGGCGTTGGACAAATTGACCGACGAGCGACTGTTGGCCGATGTCATCAAAGGTATCGAGCCTCAGAAAGACCAGCTTGTCACGGCCACGCGATTGGAAAAAGTCACCGATCCGCAATTGCTGGCATCTCTCGCCAGAGAGGCGCTCTCTGTGAATGTGCGTGTGGATGCGGCGGTGAGACTGGGCGACCAGGCGTTGCTGGAGGACATCGCGCGGAGTAACGCTGGCGGCAATATTCGCCAAAAAGCCATCGCAAAACTTGATAACCAGACGGTATTGGCAGACGTTGCACAAAACGACCGTGACGAGGATGTTCGCTTGGAGGCGACGCGCAGGGTGACCGACCAGACTTTGCTCGCCGGAATCGCCCAAAACGAAAAAACCGCCCGCCCCGTGCGCGTCGAAGCGATTGCTCGACTTGACGACCAGCGAATTCTGGCGACGATTGCCGGCACCGCGGGCAAAGACCTCGCCGAACGCCGCAGCCTCGAATCGCTGCGTCTCAAGGCACTGACAAGACTCACCGATCCGCAGGCGCTTATTGCCGTCGCCAAAGGCGTCGCCGGGGACATGCCCTTTGAATCGCAATATGAAGATGGGCTGATTTTGCGTGCCGTGCTGGAGCAAATCAGCGACCAGACTGCGCTGGCCGACATCGCCACCAGCGCCGATCTTCTTGCCTATGCGATCGTGCTGGAAAAAATCACTGACCAAGCGGTGCTTGCCCGCCTTTACGAAAACAAAAACGTCTCGCACATGCGCGATGCGATCGTGCAGCAATTGACCGACCAAAAATTACTAGCCGCGATTGCTGGCGGAGAGGATTACGAGCATATACGCATGGAGGCAGTCAACAGGCTGACTGATACGCAGGCGCTGCTCGACCTCGCAAGGCGTTCCAAGGATGAGGGCATCGCTTTCGCGTCCGCAAAAAAGATCGATGCCCCGCAAACACTCGCCGCTCTCGCCGCCGACGAAGGCATCAACATCGCCCCGCGCCTCTGGGCGGTATGGCACATGGACGACCGTGCATTGCTTGCCAGAATCGCCGAAAATGCCACCGACGCACGCGTGCGCGAAGCCGCCTCGGAAAAGCTCTCCGGTATCACACCGGGAACCACGCAGCAGCCCATGGTCGATTTGATGAAAACCGGGAAAATCCTTGCCGAGATACACGGCGGCGGCATTCAGCACGTGTTTGTTCGCCTGAGGAAAACCGTGCCGTATCCGCTGGAGGTCCTCATCCCCGCCGGGACTTATTTTGTTTGTGATAATCCGAAGGCGCAAAACATGGTCTCGACAGAAGATGTCCGTATCGCGCTGGCGAAGACGGAATCGGAGACAGACTCGCAACCCGTGTCCGTTGCCTGCGCCAACAGGCCGAAGGATGTCCCCTCCGGTGGTGACCGCTTCACCATCGGCAGCCTGCCGGACGGAGACGCGTTGTCCAAACTCATGGCGGCGATGAAAGGTCGCAACATCGTTTTCGCCACCAAGCAAGCCGCCGTCTGGATACTCACCGACGACGCCGACTTCAACGATCTCGGCAAACTCGTCACGACAACAAGCAGCGCCTCGGGCGGCGTCCTCCGTCAAACGGGCAGCTCGCGAACAATACAACCGCCTGTGGCCGTCGCCGCGATGCGCCTGTGCGCCGACAGCGGCGTTGACATTAAAAAGAAAACCATCTGGCGCGACGCCTCGCAACTCCACGCGGACCTTCCCCCAGGTGAGCTGCGCGAGTGGCTCCGCACCCTCGGCTCGTTCACCCAACCCACACACGCCAGGGGAATTGCCAACCTGCTCGTTTCACCCGACGGCAAACTCCTGCTCACAGCCGACGACGCAGGCGACGCCAAACTCTGGAGCCTGCCCGACGGAAAGCTCCTCAAAACGCTGGACCGGGGGCTCGGTTATCGCTCCGCGGTCATCAGCCCCGACGGCAAACAGCTCGTCACGGAGAAGGGCGCAGTGTTCAGTTTGCCAGACGGAAACCTTGTCCAAAAAAGACGCGATGAAACATGGGGTGACTGGCGCAGCTTATGTGGACGCATGGTGCTCAGCCCCGACGGCAGTCTGCTGGCTGGTGTCACCAGTGACTATCAAACCGGGCTCGAATCGATAAAAGTATTTCGTCTCTCGGACGGGGTATGTCTGACCACGCTGGAGACGGGCGTCCACAATGCGCACCCCATCGTCATCAGCCCCGACACAAAACAATTGGCCGCGCCGGGTGTCGGCGGCTCCCTGAGATTCTGGAGTCTCCCCGACGGCAAACTCGTCAGGACGCTGGAAAAAGAATCAAACTCCCACATCAGCCGGGATTGGAAATGGCGGATCTTTTTTCGCTACGAACAAAAAGAACTGGTGCGCGGCAAAGCCATGGTTTCGACGCACTGCGCACTTGACCTCCACAGCCCTACGAACGGCGCGCTCGTCGGAACGCTAGGGATATACCCTGGAATAGTGGATACGCGTTTCACGACCATTAGCCCGGACGGGAGCCATCTGCTGCTCGTGATTAACGACACCATGAGGATTTTGAGTATTCCCGATGGCGCCGTGCTGCTGACCGTGGAGAAAGCCGAGTTTCTCGCCATCAGCCCCGACGGCAAGCTGCTCATCACGCGCGAAAATGGCCTGCTCCACGCACGCCGCCTGCCGGATGGTGAAATTCTTGGCTCCTTCAAACTGCCCGGAGACGCGAACACGAGTAGGCGCAACGCCATCGTGTCTGCGGACAACACCCTGCTGATAGTGGACGACAGCGGCATCAACGAACCCGCCACCGTGAAACTCTGGAGCCTTCCCGACGGAAAACTCATCAAATCACTGGAGGGGGAGTAGCAGTTTGTTCTTGGAAACCCTTTTCTTTATAAAACCGCTTTTATAAAATCGAACCATGTACGAGTTCTTCTAATTTTATAAACGAAAACACCACCCCCATCATCCCATATTCTCGCCATGCGAACCCTAAGCCGCTCCCGAAATCATATAGCAATCCCGATCATCGCCGCCCTGTTCGCCGTCTTTTTCCTGGCAGGCTGTGAAAAAACACCCGAGGAACATGCGCGTATTGCCAAGGCTGGCACTAATTATAAAGCGGCAATGACATCAGTGAAGGCGCTGGCAACGGCGAACGACCAGGCACTGCTTGCCGATGTGGCAACAAACACCAGCGACCCGTATATTCGCCAGGTTGCCTTGGAGAAATTGACCGACGCTCAATTACTGGCGGAGGTGCTAAAAAATATGCGCGGCGGCGAGCTGGATCGAGGGATAAAAAGCGGGAACCACCCCCGTTCGCAGATCCCACTTCAAAACATAACCGGCGTGGATGCGCAAAACATCGATACCGCGCTGGAAAAAATAACCGACCCGCAAGTGCTGACAGATATAGCCCGGAACGCAGCGTCCGTGTATATCCGCTCGGAGGTGGCGTTAAAAACGGGCGACCAGCCCGCGCTGACAGCCTTTGCACTGGACAAAACCGTGCACACCTCCTTCCGTCAGGCGACGGTAGGAAAACTTACGGATCAAGCCGTGCTCACCGCCATTATCCAAAATACCGCCGAAAATTCTTCCATTCGAGAAGCGGCGGTCAGCGGACTCACAGACCAAGCGACGATTGTGGCGATCGCGAGGGATGCGCAAAACAGCCCCGGTATCCGCGTGAAAGCGTTTCAGGTGCTCACCGACCAAAGTGTGCTCGCCGAAATCATCATGTCCGAGAACGACTGCGAGCCGGGCACTAAGGAATGGATGTTCGCGCGTGATCTTGCATGCGAGGCAGCAAAAAGCATGACCGATCAGACGCAACTCGTCTCCCTCGCCAAGAATGACAAAATTGACTGGTTGGTCCGGGCCACTCTCGTCGGGAGCCTTGCCGATCAAAAGCTGCTCGAAAAATTTGCCACGGACACAAAGGAGTCGCAGCCCGTGCGTTCCGCGGCAGTGGAAAAGCTGACCGATGTGCGCGTGCTAGCCGGCATCGCCACGAACGACGAGGACGACGCAGTGCGCAAACTTGCGCTGTCCAAACTTCCCGACAACGAACAGTCATTGCTGGTCGATATTATCAAAAATGCCGCCAATGCCGAAAGTCCGCTGGGGGCTGTCGAGGCGTTGAAAAAACTCAATGACCAACGCCTGCTTGCTGATGTCGCCACAACCACGACGCTCCGCATAATTCGCGAGGAGGCGATTGACAAAATAACCGACCAATTCGTGCTCGCCGCCCTCGCACGCCCCGGCGGCGAGACCGACGCGGAGATCCGCCTACTCGCGCTTTGGCGACTGGCGGACAAAGCACTTCTGGCCGACATCGCCAAAAACGACCCAGCCGAATCCGTCCGCAATGCCGCCGCTGCCAAATTGTCCACCGCTTCCATCACGCCCGCCGAACGCGCGGAGCAAAATGTGGCTGATTTGATAAAGGAAGGCAAGGTGGCGGTTGCCGTGAGGGGCAGCTCCATCAGCAAACTATATGTCACCCTGAAACGGATGACGCCTTATCCACTTCAAGTGTTGATCCCTGCCGGCACGTATTTTGTCTGCGACAACAGCGCGGCGCAAAACATGGTCACGACGGCAGATGTCCGCATCAGATTGGCGCAAAACGCACAGACGAGCAGCGTCCCCGTCGCCTGTGCAAACCAACCGAAGGACATTCCCACGGCGCACGACAGTTTTGTCATTGGAATCCCGAAAAACGCAGATGAATTGCCCAAACTCATGGCAGTTTTGGGAAAGAAAAACATTCCCTACTATACAAAACAGGCGGCCATCTGGATCGTGACCGACAACGCCAGCTACAGCGGCCTCGATTCGCTTCGCGCCGTGTCGCAATACGATGTACGCATTCCCGGCGTTTCCTATGGCAGCCGGGCAATCAACGAGCCCGAGGCGGCGGAAGCGATTCGCTCGTGTGCCGAGGCTGGCATTGATATCAAGACGAAAGTTATCTGGCGCGATTGCGAAAAAATCCTCGCAGGCCTGAAGGCAGGTGAATTGAAAAGCTGGTTGAAAAAATTCTCCGGTCTTGCCGTGCCTGCACACAAGGAAAACGTCACGGCGCTGGCCATCAGCAGCGACGGGAAACTGCTCGCCTCCGGCGACGACAGCGGCGAGGTGAAACTCTGGAGCCTGCCCGACGGCGCGTTTGTCAAGGCACTGGACGCCCACCGCGACGACGTGCGATGCTTCGCCATCAGCCCCGACGGGAAATGGCTGGTAACAACAGGCAACGACGACTGCTATATGAAGCTGTGGCGGTTGTCGGACGGAAAACTCGTATGGGATAAAAGCGTTAAACAACAGGAAGTTGATAACGACGACCCGTTCCCCTACACCAAGGTAAAAGCGGCAACCTTTGGCCCCGATGGAAAATGGTTTGTGACATGCGACGACGACGGCTTCATAAAACTCTGGGGCCTGCCCGATTGCACTTTGATAAAAACGTTGGAGCGCCAGATGACGGCGAAAGAGAACAGTCCGTTGAGCTTGCATGTGCTCGCGCTCAATCCCGACGGCACCCTGCTGGCTGCCGACGGCGAAAACCACACGATAAAGCTCTGGAGCCTACCCGACGGAAAACTCATCAAAACACTGGAGGGACATAGCGCATTCCTGCGGTTTATGTCCATCAGTTCGGATGGCAAACAGCTGGTCTCGGGAAGCAACGACAATGTCGTGAAAGTGTGGAGCCTGCCCGACGGCGCGCTGCTCAATACTCACGAAAGGCGTCAGGCATGGAGCGCCACCGTCAGCCCCGACGGCAGCATACTGGCAGCCATCACGCCGCCCGCGCGCAACAACAGCGGTGAACGTCCCGAAGCGAACCTGTGGCACCTTCCAAACGGCGGCCCCATGCTAAGAATGGGCAGTGTCGACATGGCAAACTCCGCCATCACTCCCGACAACACCCTGCTGATAACCGGCGACAACAAAGGAAACATAAAACTCTGGAGCCTGCCCGACGGTAAACTCATCAAAACGCTGGAAAGCGAGTAATGAGAAAATTCTTCGGATTTACTCTCATTTCATGTGGACTAATTTGATGGCGCCAATCAACCACCATAAGGTAGAAAAAATGTTAAAAATCAGAATGTCTCGACCATCTGAAGCACCAGAAATTATACAAATTTGGAAAAATTCTGTAGATGCTACACACGATTTTCTAACGGTGCACGATCGGCAAGAGATCGAAAAAGAAGTTGTCGGTTTTTTTTCTGAAACCCCTGTATGGGTTGCAACTAATCAGGAAGGCCATCCGCTAGGATTTATGTTTTTACATGATGGTCATCTGGAGGCGCTTTTTGTAGATGCTTCTGCTCGCGGACTTGGCGTCGGAAAACAGTTAATATCACATGCACTGGCTCTTCATCCTGGTTTAAGCGTCGATGTAAATGAACAAAATCAACAGGCTGCAGGGTTTTATCAACATATGGGTTTTCAAGTTTCAGGACGTTCCGAGTTGGATAATCAGGGAAGGCCGTATCCCCTATTACACCTAAGCAGAGCTAATGGAATGTAGCCGTTGTGGCAGGGGTAATATCATGAGATCTCTTCGATAAATATCGGCAAGGACGCGCTGGCCAAAGAGGTTCAAAGTACCAGCAATGTTATGTAGCGCAGGCTGGCAGCCTGCGCTACATAACATCGGATATACTTAAATATCCTATTTGCTCCTGACATACCCTTTGTCCTTGCTTTCTCCACTTGGCTACGGATTCGTAGAGATTATCCCTCCAGTTCGTGTCATCATATGCTCGGCGAGGCAACCCTACCAATATCCGATTTCTTCTCTTTTCCCGAGGTCTATTGATTTTTTTTGTACACCAGGTGAATGGTTAATGGGTGCGCTGGCGTTTTTGCCGTTTATCGCTTATCTAGGCGACATCATCGCGCCAGATAGCGCAACTCAATCCGATCTACGCGGGTTTCACACAGCCAGTAGTCGTCGTGCTTTTCTGCGACTTGGGGTTGCAGTGTTACTAATGAGAGCGAGAACGAAAACGACCCCGCCTGTGTGACCTGCTCTTTTGATCGCTTGGCATCTTCAGCGAACAAAAATCGGTTTCGGTTTTGTTGAAAACAAGAATTCACTTACTCCCTTCAAAAACAGTAACTCGCTCTAGTATTGCCAGGTTATACATCCGGGAATCGATAAAAACCACCTGTAATGTCCCTCCCGACATTTGTCGGAAGCTTCAAAACTTTTGCATTGGTACTTCCGACTTTTGTCGCGACCTCCCTGCCAGTTGCATTGCCTCCTCCGACTTTTGTCGAAACAGCCAAATCTTTTGCACTGCCTCTCCCGACATTTGTCGGAGGCTTCAAAACTTTTGCATTGGTTCCTCCGACTTTGTCGGAAGGCCCAATGCAATTGACATGGCTCTTTCGACAAATGTCGGAACCATCAGTGCCAATGGCATTGGTACTTTTTAACTTGTCGGAAGAGACCTTGCAACTGTGGTTAGCCCCTTCCGAGAGTTCGAAAACAGCTCCTCCAATGATATGACAGGTTCGTCTTTTTTCAGGATAAACAAATCGAAACAATGACCTCCCAGCTACGATTGAGGAATGAACTCATCCTAAGTGTTGGACACAGGAAAATAAGAGGCCCCATATAAATTTAATGTTTTTATCCATTCCCTATTGGTATCTTGGAAATGTTTTTGCATGATTTCCCACTGTAAACTGCCGGGCACCAACAAGTGTATCGGTAGATATCCTTTTTAGTTTCTGTCCCCTCTAGGGCAAATACTCTGGCATGCTTCAGAATACCCCGGTCAAAACGCTTTTGACAGATTACTGCCCCCGCTCCACAAATCCACCGTTTATGGACAAGAAAAAACATATCGAAACCATCTGCGTACAGGAAGGTTGGAAACCCGGAAAGGGTGAACCGCGCGTGCTCCCCATCTACCAGAGCACCACTTTCAAATACGAGAGCAGCCAGCAGATGGCCGACTTGTTCGATCTCAAGGAATCAGGCTATTTCTACTCCCGCCTCCAGAATCCCACCAATGACCTCGTCGCGGCAAAGATTGCTGCGCTTGAGGGTGGTGTCGGCGCGATGCTCACCTCTTCCGGACAGGCGGCAAATTTCTATGCCATCTTCAATATCGCCGAAGCCGGCGATCATATCGTAAGCACCAGCGCCATCTACGGCGGCACGTTCAACCTCTTCGCCGTCACCCTTAAGAAACTCAATATTGAGTTCACCTTTGTTGACCAGGATGCTTCCGCCGAGGAAATCAAGCAGGCATTCCGCCCCAATACCAAGGCTCTTTTTGCCGAAAGCGTCTCAAACCCCGGCATGAATGTGATCGATATCGAAAAGCTCGCCGCCATTGCGCGTGAGCAAAGCGTCCCCTTGATCATCGACAACACCTTCCCCACCCCCATCAATTTTCGCCCAATCGAGTGGGGAGCCAACATCGTCACCCACTCCACCACCAAGTATATGGACGGGCACGCGGTCGCCCTGGGCGGCGCCATCGTCGACGGAGGAAATTTTGACTGGGAAGCCCACGCCGACAAGTTCCCCGGCCTCACCCAGCCCGACGAATCCTACCACGGCACCACTTACACAAAGACTTTTGGCAAGGCTGCCTACCTCACCAAGGCGGTTGTCCAACTCATGCGCGACTTCGGGGCCATGCAGGCTCCGCAGAATGCGTTCCTGCTCAATCTCGGGCTTGAAACTTTGCACCTGCGCATGCCTCGCCATTGTGAAAACGCGCAAAAAGTCGCCGAGTATTTGCAAGGCCGTCCCGAAATCGCCTGGGTCAACTATCCCGGTCTCAAGGGTGACAAGTTTCATGCGCTCGCGCAAAAATACATGCCCAATGGCACCTGCGGCGTGATGACCTTCGGTTTGAAAGGCGGACGTGAGCAATCCATCAAGTTCATGGACAGCCTCGACTTTATCGCCATTGTCACGCATGTGGCCGATGCCCGCACCTGCGTCCTACATCCCGCCAGCCACACACATCGCCAGCTCAGCGACGAGCAACTCAAGACTGCCGGAGTCCCGCCTGATCTCATCCGCCTCTCCATCGGCATCGAAAATGTCCAGGACATCATCAACGACATTGACCAGGCGCTCGCCAAGATGAAATAAATATCGAGTTAACAGAACTCGAAAACTTCCCTTCTCTCATCTCAAAGACCGTAAGTGTATCGATGCACTTACGGTCTTTTTTGTTTCTACAAAGAGAGAGCCCGATAAATGTATTCCCGAAAAGTACAAAGGTGGGAATACCCTCTAAATTCGGCCTTCATGTTTCTTCCGTCTTTAAAAAATATAATATAAGCGGCAAAATTTGTCTTATTGTTATCAATCCACCCAATTCGCAGCCAATTATAGATGTCGATATATGCATCGTTCCGCAATCCTTCCAAAGAGTAATTTTTTCTTCTTGGGGAATCAATATGGCGAGAGATTAGCGTCAGCGAATCTTCCAGTTTTTTGAGATCTTTATCAGGCCACTCAAAATCCCAGGTTTTCTTTGCCTTTAAACCATTTTCATCGATTTCCCCTGTAACCCGAATGACGGCCCCATTCCGACTCTCCGAGTCAGTAATTCCGTTTTCAGTTTTTTTGCTGGTCCACCGCTTAATGGAAGACACATGAATTTTCGCGGGGGAAGAATCCAGTGTCGGAAGCTCCGAAGAAGCCTGGGTAAGGGTATGATGCAATTCCATGTCTAGATACGGAAGTTATCCTGGCTAAACTTTCTCTTACTTTTTTGCTTCCGCTCTCGCTTCGGCGTCCTGCATATAGGAAGCACTGCTGGAAGCCCGCCCCACGATTTCTCCGTTGGCCGGATTTTTGGCAATTATCGCAAAGCCCCGATATGCGTTACGGGCAAATCCCGGCGAACGGGAAACGTATTCAGAAGTCGTGGCCGTCGGATTCAGGGTAACTTCTTCAGGCTCTTCCATGGACCAAGTGGGACGCCCGGGCATTTGCGCATACCAATAGATCGTAACATGAAGCGGTACATCAACTCCGGCATCTGTCGAAGCCCTGATCCGCACATAACGTCCGCCCGGTCGAATGATTTTTGTATCGGAGATCCGTCCTATCTCTGAAGCGTTGAGGTAACCCTTTTGCTTCACGGCCAATTCCTTTGTCGGAGAAGGATTTTCTTCCATGCCTGCATTGAAGAAAATCGCCTTAATAGACTTTCTTTTCTTCTCCACTTCTTCGGCGATTTCTTTCTGCGTCTTGTCCGGAAGCTTGGTTAGATCCAATTTGGCTTCCCGCTTGGATACCTTATAACGGATTTGTACCTCGTTCCGATAGATGCTGATGATATCCACCTCCACAGGCAGCCCGTCAGCGGTCTCGATAATCACACTCGCCTTGGATGAAACAGTAAAAGACAGCGCAAGAAGAAGCAAAAGCACGAGTCGCATGGCAAGGAGAGTGTCGAGGGTTAACGCGATTAGTCAAGGATGCTTGGGGTATGCATCCAAGCCTAGTTTTTTGAGAAATAGTAATCCGCCTCGGTACAATTGGCCATCTGGGGGCCGCTCAATGCCGTGGTTTTGCCGGATTCAGTGTCGATTAAGACCAGACTGTAAGATTTCCCTGACTCCCTGGTGGCAACAATATGCCGCCCATCGGCGCACCAAGACGCATGCTGGAAATTTCCATTCTTGGTTACAGCAGTTGTATCCCGACTGGCGGTGTCGACAACACCAATTCCAAAAGTTCTCCCAGTTTGGAAGGTAAAGGCGATTTTGGTGATATCGACAGGATTCCAAGCAGGCTCAGTGGCATAGTTATAGCCAGTAGGAATACGCACAGTGGCTCCACCGGAGCTACTCACGGTGTAAACGCCTGGACGTCCGTTGGGACCACTGACAAAGGCAAGCCGAAGGCCGTCTGCAGACCAGGCAGGGTCAGTATCCACATCATCGGTTTTTACTATCGCCTTGGCTTCTTTTTGGCCGGAAGTCGTCGTATAGACATCCATGTTGCCCCGGGCTGAGGAAGAGAACGCCAAGGTCCCACTCAATGGATTCATCACAGCGCCTGAAGTGGTTCCCCGGACTCCTACGATAACTTCCCGCAGTTTCCCTGTCGATGTATTCACCGCATAGATATCGGTAAAATTATTATTAACATAGGTCGTGAACAAAACCTCTTTTCCATCACGTGTCCAATGGGGAGTGTTGGAAATGGAATTCAGGTTTGTCACCGGACGCACGGAATTGAGAAAAAGATCACTGACATAGATTTCTTTCTTTCCAGTACGATCACTGACGAAAGCCAGTTTTCCCAGGAAGAATGGACGCAGCTTCTGGCTCTCTCCGGTAATGGTAACTGCGGCATCGCAGGCCCGCAACGTCGTATCACGCCAGTCCACGCCAACAATGTTCTGAGTAGCCCGCTTGCCGGCATTCGGCATCTCGCATACCAGCGTGATGCTGGTGTCGCTGTTTTTGGTTAACTGGATTTTATTGGTAGCTTGATTGGTGATCTTATAGGCTCCATGTGCGCCAAATGCCTTGTTTGCCAAGGCTCCAACATTGGTGTCATTGGAAGTAATAATAACGGGAATTTCCTTACCAAATGAACCCGAAATCTCCTTTTCCTTCAGAGGAGTATTGGTTTGGGCGGTGGCGACACCGGAAATGGAAAATGCAGCACATGCAAAACAAGCCAAGGCACGTAAGAACATATCTGAAAAGTGTTTTTAAGTTAAAAAGAAAAGGTTATGGTTATACACAGTGTCGCAGATAACAAATGATTTGATTCTCCGCGAGAGGTATGGAAACTTTTCTGACGAAAACCGACGCCGGTTCAAACAGAAATACTACCGTGGACAAAGATTCCATTCTCAACGCCCTTAAACAAGTCAAATACCCGGGATTTAGCCGCGATATAGTCTCTTTCGGCCTTGTCCGGGGGGTGGATATCAACGATGGCCATGTGTCAGTATCCCTGGCGATCACGACTTCGGATTCAGACATCCCCAAAAAACTTCATGCCGATGTCGATAATGCCTTAAAGAATGCAGGGTATATCAATGCCGAGATCACTATTTCTGTCGCACCCAGCACCCAGCCCCATGCAACAACGCATTCCGCAAGCGGGGCAGCCCCGGATCGCGCCTTGGCAGGGGTCAAGCATGTCATAGCTGTGGCCAGCGGTAAGGGGGGGGTCGGAAAATCGACTTTTGCGGTTAATCTCGCCGTTGCGCTCGAAAAGGAATTGGCGAAACAAGGAAAATCCGGACGGGTCGGCCTGCTGGATTGTGATATCTATGGTCCATCAGTCCCCCTCATGATCGGGCTCAAGGGACGTCCTGAAGTCGAGGGAGATTCCCTGGTTCCGCTTGAAAACTTCGGCATCAAGGTCATGTCGATGGGATTTCTGGTGGACGAAGACACCCCGGTCATCTGGCGTGGTCCCATGATAATGAAGACCATCCAGCAATTTGCCGCGAATGTCGCCTGGGGAGAACTTGACATCCTCATCGTTGACCTGCCCCCCGGCACCGGAGACGCCCAGTTGTCCCTCGTTCAAACAATTCCCCTTCGAGGAGCAATTATCATTACCACACCGCAACTTGCGGCAGTTTCCGTCGCCAAGAGAGGCGCCATGATGTTCGGGAAGGTCAATGTGCCGCTCCTCGGGGTCGTGGAGAACATGAGTTACCTTCAGGCTGCGGATGGTTCGCGCCAGAATATTTTCGGAGAAGGCGGCGGCGCAGAGGCAGCCAAGTCACTGAAAACAGAACTTATTGGCCAAATTCCGCTGGATTCCGATATCCGGGAAGGCTCCGACCAGGGTATTCCGATCAGCATAAGTCACCCAACCTCTTCTGCTGGAAAAGCATTTTTCTCAATTGCAAAACACATTATCGAAAAGATTGCATTATCGTGATCAGGTGTTAGTGAAATAGCCCGTGTTGACTTGTTATAGCATTACCCCCCAGGCCATAATGACCGCTGAATCCCTCATGAAAACCAGCAAACAGAAGCTCGCCGATACAAAGAGTCCCTTTGTGCAGCGTTCCAGCCTGTACCAAGAATTCCTCGCGGAAAGAGAAGAAATTCTCAGACATAAATGGATCGAATCGGAAAAAGCAGGCTACGATATTGGATTCGAACGGGCGCTGATGGACTGGATCAAGAATCACCGCGAAAAGTGGCGTGGCTCCAGGCGCACTGCGACGGAGAAACCCAGCTAATCCGGCCTTATTGATCCTCCGTCGGCTTCGCCAAAAGCTGTTCCAGGGATTTTATCTCATCGCGCAACTTGGCCGCATATTCGTAATTTTCCGTGGAAATTGCCTTTTGCAATTCTTCACGGGCCGTGTCCAAGCGTGCTTTTGCATGCACTCGGTGAAACCCTGACGGAACTTTCCCGTTATGCTCTGCTCCCGGCTGGATTCGAGGCAAAAGCTGGGCAAGGTTGGCCGCATGGCTTTCATAGCAGGAAGGACAACCCAATAGCTGGGTCTTCTGGAACTCCGACCAACCCAAGCCACAAACAGGACATCGCTGCGAGTGCATGGGACTGGCCACCGGAGTCAGCATCCCGAGAATCTGGGAAAGCAGCCCCATATTGCTGCCGCCTTGAAGCTGTTTGGCATTGGGACAATCAGAACACATCGCCAGCTTGGTTGTCTGGGTTCCGACGATCTGCGTGAAAAACACCGTGCACGGTTTCTTGCAGTTTTGGCAACCGTCTGGACGTTGTTCTGGCATGGGGAAAATGTGGTATGTTTTACGCCTGTTGGCAACCGCTGTGAGAGAAATTATCCTTGGGCAGCAGTTTCCACTTCGGCAAAATGATTCCTTGCCCGGGCCATTGCCATGAGCGGGAAATAGTGGCGGTACATGTTATATTTAAGCATGAAGCCACGGGCCAATTCGCGCCCTTGCGCCAATGCAGCGGTATCGCCTCCCAGGCGAATACGCTCTCCCACTCCATAGCCCGGGAATCCGGTTCCCGTGTATTCCTTCTGCTCCCAGGTTTTTTCCTTCTGCGTCTCCAACAGATAATTGATCCCACGCCGGATTGATTCGTCATTTTCGTGCGTATTCATCGACAGCAGCGCCATCAAGGCCCATCCGGTCTGGCTTGGCGTGCTTGGGCCTACCCCGCGCAACGCATCATCCATATAGGAGCCGCACACCTCTCCCCAGCCCCCGTCGGCATTTTGCTTGGAAACCAGCCATTCTCCAGTTCGCTTGATGCGCGGGTCCGACATATTAAAGCCAACCGCCTGCAAACCGGGCATCACCAAACCTGTGCCATAAATATAATTCACCCCCCAGCGACCAAACCATGGACCATCTTTTTCCTGTTCGCTCATGATGTAATCCACGGCTTTTTTTACCGCAGGGTCCGACATGTCGTAGCCCATCAACCCCAATGCCTCCAATTTATGCCCGGTCAAATCCGCGCTCGGAGGATCCAGCACTTCGCCAAAATCGCAGAACGGAATCTGGGTCAAAGCCGCAGTATCGTTATCCTTGTCAAAAGCGCCAAAGCCGCCGTTCGACGACTGCATGGCTCGCAACCACACTTCGGCCCGCTGGAAAGCTTTGTCGATTCGGGCATGATATTTCTCGGGAGCCATTTTTCTCAACCGGCACAATACCGTCAAGGCAACGGCGGTATCATCGAGATCCGGGTAAAAGGTATTGGCCCGCTCAAAAGCCCAACCTCCACACTCCACGCCTTTCACAGTCTCCGCCCAATCGCCCCTGGTCAGAATTTGCTTATCCAAAATATAGTTCAACGCGGCTTCAAATTTAGGAAAAGACTCCCACGTCTCACCGCAGTCCAGAATCGCCTGCATTGAGAGCAGCGTATCCCAAATAGGTGATTCACTGGCCAGAACAAATATCGCCCCGTCCTTCTCATAGGTCCAATGCTGGTTCCACGCATCCAATCCCTTGGCCATCACAGGATGATCCCGGTGGTAGCCTTCGGTGTGCAAGGCCAGCAACGCATAAATCCAGGGCGGCTGGATT
>JAITVQ010000122.1 GCA_031285745.1 Puniceicoccales bacterium
CCAAAGAGCGCCTGTTCGGCAGAGGCCCGGTATTGGGCGTCCTTCGCATATTCAATAAGCGTGGCGACATCCCCGGAGTTCCCCATCACACCAAGGCAGATAAGTGCCTCGGTTTTCACGCCATAATCGGAATCTTTGCCCAGCTTTTCCCGGATCGCCGACAAGGCGCTAACTCGCCGATACTCTGTTAAAGCGCCCATGGTCTCAACGGCCACTTGTCCCTGGGCCTGAGGAAGGAACTTTTCCAAGATATCTCCTGCGGATTCATTCCAATTCTGGCGCAAGTAGGCAATCGCGGCCCGTTGAGATAAGGCGTTATTTTTATCGGCCAGCGCCTGGCTGACCGTAATTTTTTTCTGTCGCAATTGCTGCAACTGCTCGACGAATTGTTGATGTGTCGTAGTCTCCGCATGAACCGATGCCGGGACAGCACCGAAAACAAGGCAGGTGGCCAGAAGAAGGATGCGTGGAGAAATATTCATGATGTTTGACAGTGAGGGTTGGTGATGGTGCTTACTTGCCAGCCTTGGGTGCAATATCGGCAAAGTTCCAAGGTGCCCGGAATTTCGGAGTGAGCAGATCCGTTGCGCCGGGATCGTTGACAATTTTTTCCGCAACCGGATCCCAAGTGATGGCACGTCCGGTACGAATGGCGATATGCCCAAGATGTCCTACCGAGGCGCTACGATGCGCCGTCTCGCAAGGAGTAACCGTGGTGCGCCGATCCTTGATGCAGTCGATGAAGTTGCGCCAATGATTATCACTCCGATAGACGTGAATTTCGTCATCGCGTGTCGATTCCAGCAGAATCTTCGGATCGGACGCTTCCAACACTCCACGGTCAACCCGTATCCAGCCTTTCTCTCCGTGGAACGTGGCCCCTCCTTTTATTTCTGAACCAATGGTAATCACGAGGTCGTTTGCATATGTGCAAACGCAGTTGAACCGATATTCGGCATCCCATGCCTCATCTTCGCCATAATCGCCAGTACCTGTAACCTTGACCGGTCCGGTCCGGTCAAGATCCATGGCCCAATGGGCAATGTCGAGATGGTGACCGATCCAGTCCATCAGGTTGCCACCGCCAAATTTCAAGTTCCATCGCCAATTATAGTGAGTAATGCGTGAATCGTAATCGTGCCACGGCGAGGGTCCCACCCAGAGGTCATAGTCTAGTCCGTCAGGGATCGGTTCGTTTTCTTTTCGCGCCCGAGGCGGCTTGACTTGACCCCGGTCGAATCTCGCCGGCAAGCCAACATCAACGCGGGTAATCTTTCCGATGCGTCCATTGCGAACCAATTCGACGGCCTGCCGGAAATTGGGGACGGAACGCTGCCAACTGCCCGTTTGCCAGACAACATCATTGGCACGGACGGCCTCGCAAATGGCCCGACCCTCCGCCAAAGTATGGGCCAACGGTTTTTCCCCAAAAATGTTTATCCCGGCCCTCGCAGCAGTAACGGAATGTACGCCATGCCAATGGTCCGGGGCAGCCAGTACTGCAGCATCAAGTTTCTCCTTGGCGAACATTTCGCGAAAATCGGAATAACCACGGGCATCCTGGTTGCTGTATTTATCATTGACGGTTTTCATTCCACGTTCGCGATTCTTCCTGTCGAGATCGCAAACAGCCACAACCTGCACATCGGCCATATCGAGAAACCTGGACATATTGAAATGTCCCTGCCCCATGCCCAGCGCACCGAGCACAATACGATTACTCGGGGAGACGGTATTGTTCAGACCCAACGCCCGGGCAGGAATAATATCGGGGAAAGCCAAGGCGGCGCCAAGAGCCAGACCTGTTTTTTGCAGAAAACTACGCCGGGAGAGCGCGCGTTTGGAAAAACCTGGGGATGAATTCATGTTTGTTTCAAGGGATGGGTTGATTGTGTGAAAGAATTTTCAAGAGGACTATTCTGCCGCCGACTTTATCCCGGCAGCCCAAAGAATCCCATTGCGTAAATGGATGATGAAATCGGGATCGGAGAAGACCTCTTTTCGGTGGCCAAGTGCGGTGTAAAAAACACGGCCCTTGCCTGCGGTTCTTGTCCAGGCTGCCGGATGGCTTTTGCCGTTTTTGCCGCCCTCGTAGGAGGTTTCATCCAGATTGAGCAGGACATGGTTATCCTCCTGCACATTTTTGAAATTGTACCACTCATCGACCATCTTCCAGCGTTTCGGCAGATGCGCGGTCGCTGGATGCCCTCCATCCACAACATCAATGTATGCCGGTTGAATCCGGGGATGGTTGATAAAATAAGCGCCGATGGTCCTCCCATACCAAGGCCAGTTATGCTCGGTATCCGTAGCCGCATGAACCCCGACAAATCCACCGCCTGACTCGACAAATTTTTGAAAAACAGCCTTGCCGGTTTCATCAAGAATATCGCCGGTGGTGTTCATGAAAACAATGACAGCAAATTTTTGAAGGTTGGCGTCGGTGAATGCCTCCGGGTTTTCGGTTTTTTCCACTGTGAAGTTTCCACTCGGAGCCATTTTTTCCAGGGCAGCAATTCCCGCAGGAATCACATCATGTCGTCCAGCGGTAGTACGGGAATAAATCAAAACCTTGAAAGGCGCTGGTTCCTGGGAAACTGGTTTCGACGCTACCTGATCGCCCCGGATTCCAAGGGTTCCCAGGAAAAAAGCCAGCAGTGGAGCAAGAAAAAGAATGTGTTTTCTCATAAGTTTTGAGAGTAAAGTTATCGGTTGCGTTGAAGAGATGGGAATTTTACCCAACGGGCACCTTTGGCAGAGCTTTTTACCACTGTCTCGATAAAGGCCATGCCCGCCCAACCATCATCAATTGTCGGAAAATCATAACCTCTTTTTCTCGTTTTTCTCCCGGAAACCTCATCAGCGATGGCTTGGGCTGCATTTAGGTATACATTGGCAAAGGCTTCAATGAAAGCCTCTGGGTGTCCGAATGGCGTACGGGTCGCCGAGCGGGCAGCATCGCTCAAATAGCTATTACCCCGCCGCCATATTTGCACGGGTTTGTCAGCCGTCTTGATGATAAGCTCATTGGGGTGTTCCTGGTGCCATTCCAGCCCGGCCTTGGTTCCATAAATACGGATATTAAGATTATTCTCATCACCATTGGATATCTGTGACGCATATAAAATACCCCTGGCCCCACCTTTATACCGGATCAGGCAATTACCGTCGTCATCCAATGAAGTCCCGGGAATAAAACTGGTAAGCTCGGCGCAGATTTCATCAATTTCCAACCCGGTGATGTAACGTGCCAGATTTTCCGCATGGGTACCAATATCTCCCATGCAATTCGAAATTCCGGCAATCGAGGGTTGAGCACGCCAATTGGAGATTTGGGCATCCTTGGCACCAATCCTACCAACAGCATACCCTTGGGGATACTCAACAACTACCTTGAGAATTTTACCAAGTTCGCCAGACCGCACCTTCTCCCGGGCTTCCTTCACCATCGGATAGCCCGTATAATTATGCATAAGGGCAAATACCTTGGAAGAACGCCGGACAAGGTCACAAAGCTTCCGCGCCTCAGCCAGGGAATAGGCCAGTGGTTTTTCGCAGATGATGTTGAATCCTGCATTGAGAAACTCGCTGGCAATGGGAAAATGAGTATCGTTTCGCGTGACAATGCTGACAAAATCAAGCCGTTGATCGGCAGGCAAGG
>JAITVQ010000138.1 GCA_031285745.1 Puniceicoccales bacterium
CAAACAACAAAATGCCGATTCCAAAATACTGGCCATGGATAGCCCGTGCCCAGTTAAGCCCTTTGTGCTGCTAATGGCCGGTTTTTTTTCTCCCGTAAAGACCTGCTTGATAGCTTCCACTTCCGAACAATCGCCTATCGGTGTCGATGTGGCATGGGCGTTGATATAATCAACCTCTTCCTGTTCAATGGACGACGCCTCAAGGCAACGTCTCATGGAGGCTGACAATCCATGCCCGGCAGGGTGTGAGATCGCCGGGCTATAGCCGTCCGAAGCCTGTCCCCAGCCCAGAAAGCGTGCATAGCCATGCGCTCCGCGAGCCTTCGCGAGACTCTCCTCTTCAAGGATCAGTACAACCGCCCCACCAGTCCCAACAAAGCCGGAGCGACGAACATCAAAAGGACAGGAAGCGAGCTCTGGATCTGAAGACGAGCTGAGCGCACGCATCCCGGCAAATGGCAGTATACTCTCCAGATTCCCATCTTCTCCTCCAATCACAATCATCCGATCCTGCCGTCCAAGACGAATTTCATCCAGTGCAAATCCCAGCGCATGCCCGGAAGACGCGCAGGCAGAAGCGAAACCACATGAAGAGCCAAGTATCTTGAAAGCCGCAACCAAGTTGAAGCTCAATGTACCAACGACCGAGCTAACCACCCCCATGGGCGAACATCGCATAACCCCGCTGGAAAACATCCGGCCTACATGATAATGCAGCATCGACGCAGACCCCGACGATGCCGTATACATGCCAGTCTTGGGATTGCTAATCGCATCCGCAGGAAGCTTGGAGTCGGCAATGGCCTGATAAAGCGCACAGTAGGCATAGAGACCATGCGGCGGAAGCCCTCGTAAAATATCCCGGCGAATGGAATACTCCTTGGGCCATTTCCAATCTTCCGGATCAAAAGATGTCGTATCAAAATCCTTGATGGCACCAATGAGTTTCACCGGAATCTTGGGGTCACTAAAGGGAGGATACGGAGCCAATCCATGCTTCAGGTTTTTCAAACTGGACAGGACGGTTTCCTTGTCGTTTCCAATGCTGGAAACAAACCCCATTCCGGTAATGACGACGTTACGCATCAGATGTAGGAGTTACACACCCGATTGCGAAACCGTATCCGGGATCGAAGGTGCGAGATAATCAAAAGTTAAGGCAATTTCCTCGGCAAAAGACGCTTTTTCTCCATTTACGGTGATTGCGCCCTCAAACACGGCAACAGGGTGTTTAATACGCTTGGGCTTTATGGTGAAAGTAAGGATATCCCCAGGTTTGCAAACCCGACTGCATCTCACGCCGTCAGATGATGTGAAGTAAATCTTCGTCGCATCAACCTCTCCTGAGATTTCAGGATGCTTTCCCTTCAATAAAAAAAGAACCCCTAATTGCCCAAGTGCCTCCAACTGAATCGACGCAGGAAAAATCGGCCTGTCTTTAAAATGCCCTTCCAGGAAATACTCTTGTCCGGAGATTTTATAAACGCCTCTGGCCTCATTACGATGAAGTTCGGCCTCCTGCAAAAAGAGGAATGGATGTTGATGAGGCATCACCGATACGATCTCGGCAACATCCACGCGCACCGGCTTCTCCGGCGGAGGAAGCCCCCGGGCAATGGCATTCACATAGGCCTTTACATCACCAATGGTGCGAAGATCACGCAAATCTTCATTCTTGATTGAAATACGCAACACCTCTTCCACCAGCATAACAACCTCTACCATGGTGAGCGAATCCACCCCAAGATCTTCCATCAACCGAAGATGATCGCTCTCGCCCTGCAACTTGGGTCTCTGCTCCGGTTCAAGGAAACGAGTAAGTATCCCAATAACAATTGGGTTAGCGAGGTCGGGATTTCCACTCTGACGGAATTGCAGCGAAGCCTCAATTGTTTCCGGTGAACATCGTTTCAATGTCTCCCGCAACTCTTGCTCTTCGTCCTGTTTCGAAGGTGGTGTCTTATCAATCATTTTTAAAAATGAACAGGGAACCTAGCCTGTTTCAAAATTCAAAACAAAATTCTGTAACAATAACGTAAGAATCCGTTGAGAATGATAAATGTTATGACACCAACAAAGTTATCTCTGGACGACACCAAAACCGGATTCCATGAAGATTCCCCACCCCCCGGGTGATATAAATTAACCGGTTTTCCCAGGAATATAGTCCTGCCACAAACCCTCTATCCTGCACTGGCAAGACGATGGCTCCATAAAAAGGAAGGCAAATCTGTCCACCGTGGGTATGCCCGGATAACATAATATCCCAAGCGTAATCGCGCACATTTTCCTTACCATCTGCATTGTGACAGAGTAAAATATGCGGAACCGGCCCGTTGTTAGCCTCGGACAATAAATCCATGCATAAAGCTGGGTCCAAATGCCCGCTCCATAAGTCACTCAACCCAGTAATCCGCACCGGACGCCCTTGGAGAGAGAGAAAAACCGTCTCATTTTGTAAAAATCGCACGCCTCCTGCTTCCAGCATTTCCTTAATTGGCTGCACGGGGACATCATGGTTCCCTTGACAGGCAAATGTTGGCGCTTTGTCAGACAATATTCGCATCAATTTGCTATATTTTGATGGTTCCGAAGGGAATCCGTTTGTCACAAAATCCCCCGTCAGGCAGATCAAATCAGGCTTTAAATCCAATCCCATCCGAAAAGCCCGCTCCAGCATCTGCAACGATACTGCACCCGACCAATGCAGATCTGATAAATGCAAAATCCTCAAGCCGGCGGCACCGGGAAATTTTCCTTTTGGTAACAACACCTTGCGAACCTCAAACCAGTCCGACTCCACGAATCGAGCATATATCCCGGAACCGAAAGCCATTCCTGCGCCCGCAAGAGAAAGTCCAAGGAATCGCCGACGTGTCAGCAAGCGGCCAGCCGAGTTTTTCCTATTTCCCGGATTTGTCATTCCCCAATGACTATGCCTGAAGCCGGATAATACAAAACACTAAACCTTCAACTCCAGCCCGTCGTACGACATCACTATGGATTGCAGCACATTTTTGTCCCACGCCCCTAGTTTTCTCGCATTCTCGGCATAGATCAGGGCATCCGCATATCTTTCATCCAACTCCTTATCCGTACAAATTGAGTCATGATGGATTAGCACGAGATTTTTTACGTTTGCCGAAGCAGCCAGCTCAATTGCGGCAATACTGCACGAATGTCCCCAATCCACCTTGGTATTTAGTGCCTCTTCTTCCGACAACATCGCATCGTAAATCAACACATCGGCCCCGATAAAAACATCCGGGCATTCGGATACATTCTGCTTCGGGTCCAGACATCCGGCATCCGTGGAATAGACCACCGACAACCCGTCTGCCATTATTTTATGGCAATACGAATCCCCTGGGTGAACTTGTTTCGCCGCAACCACCGAGAAACCACCTGCATCAAAAGGCTCCTGCTCCTTATGGATCTCTATCGACACTTTGGCTTTCACATTATCGAAATTAACAGGAAAAAACGGAGCAGACATCTGTTCCCGCAACGCCATTTCAGCCTCCGGATGGCAGGAATGCACAATCAAATGAAAATCGCTTTCATACAAATATCGATAAAAAGGAATCCCTTGGATGTGGTCCCAATGCAAATGAGACAACAGCATGTGTTGCTCCTTGAAATCTCTTTTGATCAACCCTGCGTCCCTCAGGCCTGAGCCCCCATCCAAGAGCAAAGGGGCATTTTCATTTTTGCTTATTGAAACACAGGGAGTATTTGTTCCATATGTTCCTCTCACTGAGAATGGAAGCTGTTCCTTGATAAAACTCAAAATTTCTTCATCATTTTTAAAATTCCGGCCATTTGCCATCTTCAGTGCCTGCGCAACCTTCCTCTGGACATGAGAATGATCCAGTGTAGAGGGAAGAGACCCTCGAGTCCCCCAGAAACGAATGGAAAGGCTCATAGTGGTTAGTGAAAGAACCCCTTTTAGGGGGAAATTGATTACTCTACCAGCTTAACTATAACCAACTTTAATTAATAAAAGAAGCTTCATGTATCGAGAAGCGAATCTTTCGATTTATTGTTAATTCATTTTGTATTAACTTTAGATGTTTCAACAAATTAGCCTCAAACAAGCGATTAAATCAATCGATTCTTCATGATTTATTCGAATGATTTCAACATCTTAATGACCCATTTACTAAACAAATGTCGCATAACAAAGCGATTATCCACTATCGCAGCGTTTCCCGCAATCAACGCTCCTTCAAGATCTTCATCTGATTCATGCCAATCATATTCAATTTATGAGTAAAATCTGTCCTACTGTTCACAAAATACAAGTGCCGATGGCACTCATACCAGAAACACGTTCAGCCTTCCGGAACTTTAACATGATCCACAATGTAAATGGCCCGAATGTTTCAAAACTTGCCCATGGTTTCATTCTAGGGGAGACCAATGTTCTGGAACGCTGTCATACCTCACATCCTTAGTTTCCCTTTTGTTTCAAAACTTTCCTATCATTTATAGTTAAATGGATGCCATGTTTCCGGACAGAACCATGGTTTACAATGTAAATGACCCAAATGTTTCAAAACATGCTTATGGTTTACATCCTTGAGGAGACCAATGTCCCGGAACGTTGTCATACTGCACATTCTTGGTTTCACTTTCGTCTTGGAACTTTTCGGCCATTCATATTGCACATGATTGTGGCGCCTCTGGACAAAATGGCAGGATTGGTAAAATACAGATAAGCAGAGGGTAGATAAGGAAGGCGAGAAATCCCTATAATTGTGAAAGCTCAAATGAAAGAGTTGGGAATTCATTCCTTGAGCCTTAAAAGTTAAACGCTCGAAGTTGAGCGTTTTTCCCCATTATCCCAAGCAGCGCAGATTTCTTCAGCTCCATTAAACACTAAAACATCAGTATGTTTACTCAAATGCGGTACACCCCGTCACTTTCGCCATCTCCTCTTCCGTAATGGTAGCTTGCGCTCGCTTCCCTGACAATTAAACCCTCATCCACAACTTGCCCATAATGACTGTTGCAAACGAAAAAACATCCAAGCCCGTCGTTCTCACCTGCGCGCAACCCACCGGGAAACTCCATCTTGGCAACTACCTCGGGGCTGTCGTCAATTGGGGACGCATGCAGGGTGACTATGAATGCTTTTTCGGCGTTGTTGACCAGCATGCCATCACCATTCCCTACACCCCGGCGGACCTTCGTCGCAACATCTACACCTGCCTCGCCCAATATGTAGCCTGCGGGTTGGACCCTGCCCGCAGCCACCTATTTGCCCAGAGCCATGTCATCGGCCATACGGAACTTGCCTGGGTGCTCGGTTGCATCTGCCCCCTCGGCCAGCTCGAACGCATGACCCAGTTCAAGGACAAGTCCCGCAAACAGGAATCCGTCTGCGCCGGGCTCCTTTACTATCCTGTGCTCATGGCTGCCGACATCCTGCTCTACAATGCCAACGTTGTCCCTGTCGGCGAAGACCAAAAACAACATCTCGAACTGGCCCGTGACCTTGCTGAAAAATTCAATCGCACCTATTCTCCGACCTTCAATGTCCCCGACCCATTCATTGGAAAAACCGGTGCCCGGATCATGTCGCTCCAGAACCCCGAGTCGAAAATGTCCAAGTCCGATCCCAATCAAAACGGCACAATCTACCTCATGGACACTCCCGAGGTAATCCGGAAAAAAATCACCACGGCCATCACCGACTCAGGCAGTGAAATTCGCTCTAGTGACGACAAGCCGGGCATCGCCAACCTCCTCACCATCCTCTCCGCGGTCACCGGCACCCCCGTGCCATCATTGGAACAGGAATACTCCGGCCAAGGGTATGGGGCGTTCAAAAACGCCGTGGCCGATGCTGTCATTGCCACACTGGACCCTGTCCGGCTTCGCTATGAGGAGCTCATCAAAGACACCGCCTATCTCGACCAAATCTTCAAGGCAGGAGCTGATGCCGCGCAAAAAATCGCCTACCGTACACTCTCCAAGGTTTACAGAAAGATCGGCTTCGTCGAAAGATTGAGATAACTCCGGCTCCTTAATCCGGGGCCTCCTGTGTCCCGGAAAATCCCGTCAGCCTAGGAAAAACAAAACCACCACTCCTCGGAACCTTATGCAACAGAACACCCCTCTCTCCCAAAAAACTGCAAGAATCTGGCTCGTCGTTGCCGACCTCATCGCCGTGGTGGCAATCATCGTCCTTTTCGGATTAACCTCCGCCGGGGACATCGCCACTATTGCCGCCGTTGCGGGTGTTATCGCGGCAGGGTTGTTCATCATCCTTCCTGTCCTTCGCGAAACTCCTGCCAAGAATGCCATTGGTTCGTCGGATGAAATCAAGACGCTCCACGATAGCATCCGCTCCCTTGCTGAAAACTTCGCCAAGCGCCAAACGGCACTGGAAAAACAAATCCTCGCGCATTCCGCTACTCCCGCCAATTTTCCGGCCTTGGGCGAAATCGCCGACAAAATTGCCGATCTCTCCACAATCAATTCCGAGGATGGAGACCTGCCTCGCATTCGGACCTCCCTTGAGGAAATCCAGGCCCAACTGGATCTTTTATCCGAGGCCGTCCGCACCGTGGAAGGCAAACTGGAAAAACAAATCACCCTTGCTTCCATGCCCTCCGCAACCGAAGGCGACGGCCCCTTGCCACCATCCCTCATGGCCAAGGCCTTTTCCAGTCCCCAGCCCTCCAGCGGAGCTGTTGCGCGGCTTATCGGCAAAGCCTCCAACGGGGATTCTCCCGAGAAAAGCGCCGAAGATGAAGAGGATGCCAACAACGCCCCGCTGGGTGTTGACCTCGACGACGACACCGACATCAATCCGCCGCCCCCCGTGGTGTATCCGGCCAACAAATACATCCAACCCGGAGCCATGCCCGCAGAAGATGAAATCTGGCACTCGGCCGAAAACATGGCCGGCAATGATACCGAACAACCCGGCATCAAGCAACCCGACATGCTGGAAGAACTCGGGCTGCCTCCCCCCGAGCCCAAGCCGCGCCAATCCAAGCACGAATCCGCCCTCATTGTAAATGTCGTCATCGGCATTGGCAACAAACCTTACGTCCGCGGGACAGGCCCCGGCCTCAATCCCGACATTGGCATCCCCATGGAATACGTTGGTATCGGGCGCTGGCGTTGGCTCTCTCCCGATCACACCACTCCGGCAGAAATTACCGTTTGGAAAAACGACATCCTCCGCGCCAAGGGGGACCCCATCATCCTGCCAGCCGGAAGCACCGTCGAGGCCAGTCCGGCATTTCCTGAAGACTAACAGTCTGCGTCCAACCCCATGCCTCATATTCTTTCCCGCATTGCCGCTGATTTCCTTTCACTAAGTACCAGCGGAAAGCTCTTTCGTCTTCACATGGGCTTGCTCGCCGCTGCCGGGTTTTGGCTGCTCATTCCGGCAACCATTCATGCCGAAGACGAAAAAGCTCCAGTATCCACGGTATCTACCGCGAATAACACAACCCCTCCTACGCCGGAGGAGCCTCACGTTTTTCTAAACGAAGGCTTCGGATCTTATTTTTCCGTTTATTCTTATGATCCCAAATCTGCCGCCTATGTCGTAAATCTCGGCATAACCTTGGCGCGTTGGTTCGAAAACGAACTCAAGTGGGACGCCACCTCGTCCAACCGCCCCATTCGCGTCGAGCTGATCCCCCGGGTTGAAGCAACCTGGACCGAGCCCTATCGTCTCAATAGCAACGCGGGACAGATGACCCTCTGGATTAGATGGGGCAATGATACCAACTGGGAAACATTCACCCGGGCGCTGGCCCATGCCTACCTTGCTCGGGTCTTTCAAGTCAACGGCTCTTCGCAACCTGTGGATGCTGTACCCACCTGGCTCATCGCTGCGCTTGCCCGGGAGCTGATTGTCCAGACTCAACCGGCGCTTCTGGACGCATGGACACGTGAAGCCATCCAGCAGCAGCCTCTCCCGCTTGAAACATTTACGGATGAAAAAGCGCGTCCTTCCTTTGCCCCCGTTCTGATTTCTGACGAAAAATTCTCCCTCCAGGCTTTCTGGTTCTGGCGTCACCTGCGCAGGGAAGTTGCGCCGCAAAGCGGGATGATCATGGCTCTGGCCAAGGGAAACTCTCTCGAAAACATCCTCACCCTGGCCAAGCCGAACATCTGGAAAAACCCGGATCAAAAAAACCTCTGGTGGCCGATTGCCTACCAGCAAATCCTTCGCGAACGCACCCCGACATCAATGACCCTGGCCGAATCGCGGGAATACCTCGCCGACGCCGCCAGATTTGTCTTCTCACTGGATGGAGTTGATAAACGACTTCTCGCCCCCGAACTTATTGCCATCCGGGATATTCCTGCAGTGAAGCCGGAAGTCGCCCGCCGCCAGCGGCTGCTTAAAATCAACATCTCCCGCGCTAACATCGTCTGGCACAATGCATGGCGTTCCTACGGGGTTTTCTTGGAAAACTTTCCCACTGCCGACGAAGCCACCTTGCACAAACTCTGGGCCGCCGCCCAGGCGGATGCCGCCGACGCGACCATATTGGAACATGAAATCAATCGGGTCCTTGGCGAATGATAGTGTTCGCCCATTCTACGCCCTGAGAAGCCTGCCATGCCAAACTGGAAAACCATTCCCATCCATGTCATGGACTTCGAAGGCAGCATCCGCACGGGGATCGTGGAATACGGCATTGTCACACTTCTCGATGGAGAAATCACCGCAACCAGTACCCGGCTCTGCGCGCCCATGGCAAGCATCCCTGTTATTGATACCCAATGCCACGGCCTCCGCGACAGTGATCTCACAATGGTCGAACCTGTTTCGAATGATTGGGAGCTATTCTCCGGCCTTCGCCGTACAGGCGTATTTGCCGCTCACCATGCCCCGGTCGAGCAATCCTTGATAAAAACCGTCTGGGCTTATCCCGGAGCCATGCCCGACCATGCCCGTCCCGATGGTGCCGCCATTAATGAATGGGGGCCCTGGATCGACACCTGCCGTCTCGCGGCCACCTGGTATCCGCGCCTTGCCGATTTCAAACTTTCTGCATTGGTAGACTGGTTTCGTCTGGAAAAAAAATTGGAAAAACTGGCTGCGCAATTTTGTCCTCCCCATCGCTCTCGCTATCACTGCGCACTCTACGATGCGCTCGCCTCTGCGCTCCTCTTGCGGCATCTCTGCGCACAGCCCGACTTTCTCAACGTCTCCGTTGAAACCCTGATCCGGGACAGCCTTCGCGGCTCACGCCAGACAGAGCGAATGCAGGGAGAACTGGAGTTGTTCTAAAACAACGTCCCCTGATTCAGACAGAAAGGTGCAGGTCATGCACCGGAGAGCCCTCGCAAAAGCCCCTCCCGGGAAACACGAACTGCACCTTCGTAATTTGTTGCCTTAACTTCGAACGAGGTGACTTCGCTTAGAAAATCGCCTGCAACTGAACCCGGACGCCGTCGCCATTGGCCCGGCTGGCTGAACCATTATTGGCAGCAGGAGCCCCGCTAAACCGGGCATGTTCATAACCGGCGGAGATCTTGACGGTGTCTTTCATCAAATAGTAATTAACCCCGGCAAATATCGTCCAAGCCTCATCATAAAGCTTCCCTGTCGAGGGTGAACTGCGCCACACATCCTTATTGGAAAAACCGCGTCCGTCTCCCTGCAAATAACTATAACGAACCACCGGCTCAATATCCCCGAAACGATAGGCCGCAGTGGCGTTGACACCATAAGGCGAAGCATCAGAGCCGTCGGCAGCACCATGCTTTACCCATGCTCCCAGGAACTCCCCTTGTAAAGAGGCGCCGCCCATGGTTGCCTTGATGAAAGGATTATAGCCGATCACTTCTGAATCCGGTTCACTCGAAACCGTATAAGTATCATCGCCCGGTTGCCAGCCGAAGTTAAACCCAACCTGAATATTGGTCGTATCATCAATCTTCAAAGTATATTGTGCGTAGGCCCATACATTAACCTGATTATTGACCGCGGTCGCACTGGAAACCGAATTTTGATAACCGCTTGTCACGGACAATCCATACTCCAACCCATCAGCGCCGGGGAGCGCTCCGTCCCAGTATACACCCACGTGGCGGCTGGCAAAACCAAGCCGGCTCCCGAGTGTGCCGGGCTTCACTCCGCCCGCGAAATAATTCGTGGCGATGGAGCGCTCAATCGCAAACAGCTTGCTGCTCGAGGTGTACTCCTCCACGGCAAAATTCACCTTGCGTAATCCCGCAGTCAACTTTCCGAAATCAGTACTGTAGGTAATCCCGGCCTTGTCCAAATAGTCGCGGGCGGAAGCCCCGTCCTCGGCGATGAACGAAACAAAGGCGTTCCAGTCGGAGCCAATCTTGGCGTCAAAATCGATCTGGGCCCGGCGCAACTCAAACCGATTGGTATTGGCAGGCTCATTATCGGAAGAAACCCCACTGGCATTGGTAGTCTTCCCGTCCACGGACAGGAATTGGTACTGTGTCTGAACCAATCCGCCGATCGTGATACGCTTGGTATCAGGGCCTTTGGCTTCCACCTTCTTGGAGACATCCTTGCTTTTTGTCTCATTCACAAGCTGGTCGGCCTCGGCTGCAGTGATAACACCTTTGCGCACCAGCAGATCCAGGGTGGCTTTGTCCTGGGCATGGGCGCTTCCGGCAAAAACAAACGCTGCGGTCGCGATTGCAGTAAGGAGTGGTAACGTGGTTTTATTCATGTTGGGTTGGAAACGGTGAAAGTTTTCTTCCCGCAATATGCAGGCCCAATGTTACAATCATGTGTAGCTTGCGTGAAGAAATGGCATTTTCGTCACAATCCCGCATCAGGCCCCCGGGAAGAAAACTTCAACGTATCCCAAGCCTTGCTTTCTGTTAAGCGGACTCTGTCAGATTCTCCATAAACTTGGTCCGGATCAACTGCTCCATGGAAAACAACCCCTTGCGTTTGTGAACAATCCATTTTGTCGCAAACAAGGCGCCCCGGGCAAATGCCGCCCGGCTGATACTCTCATGCACCAGTCTTACGGTTTGCGCCTTCATTCCGAAAATTACCTCGTGTCGTCCGATAATCCCGCCCACCCGAATGGAATTTACATGCTCTTTCGGGTCCAATCCCAAGTGCTCGGCAATCTTGAGCGCAGTTCCCGACTTCTCCCGTTTTCCCCGGAAATGCTCCTCCACGATTTCAATATCCGCATGGGGCATGATCTTCTTCAAAACCTGTGATGCCACCAAAAGAACATTAATTCCCAGGGTAATATTCGGTGAATGCAAAATCGCGGTTTTCTCCGAATTTCGCTTCAATGTATTCAAGTCGCGCTTTCCATACTGGGAAATGGCACTGACCACTTTTATTTTCAATTTGGCGGCCTCGCCAATATAGCTCTTTAATGCGCTCGCATCCGAAAAATCAATGATCACATCCACGGGATTCTTCTCCAGAAATCCTTTTTTCTGCATCTGCGCCATCGGGACAATCCTGCCCGACTCCCCTTTTACCCCGAGATGCTGGCTGGCAAAATCTCCCGCGTCCTCCGCGGACCTTCGCACCACCCATTTCAAATCACAATCGTGATCATGTAAAATCTCTGACGCGGCCAACCTGCCTGTTTTTCCAAAACCAAATAATCCCACCGCAATCTTCCTATCCTTCATCTTACTCCTTTCGTTGAGGGTTCTTGACTATCGGGTCGCCAGCATGCCAGTACCATCTGGGAAACAAACGCCCACTTGAGCCAAAGATAAGAAAAAATCGAGAGGGATATGAAAAGGCTTTTTTCAGAAAACTTTCCGTCTGCTTTTCCGGCAATAAAACAATGAAAACAGCGCCCTTGCCTTGCACTCCTCCCTGCCAATCCTAGAAGTTCTGTTTTCATGCCGCTGCCTGCCTCCACTCACTTTCTTGATTGGGCAACTCCCCTTGCCCAAGCTGCGGCGGATTTTCTTTTCGGGGAACATTCCATAACCGATTCCGTCATTGATTTCACCGGGCATGTTATCGTCGTCCCCACCCGTGAATCAGGCCGACGCCTTCATGCCGAACTGGCCCAGTTAGCCGGCGTCCAAAACAAGGGAATCCTTTCGCCCACCATCCTGACTCCCGACGCCTGCCTGCGCCTGCTTGCCCCAGCTCAAAAAATCGCATCGGATTCAGTTTCACGGCTTACCTTGGCCTCCGTACTCAGGGACATAGAACCTGCGGATTTTCCCGCGCTCTTTCCTGCCGAGCCACCCCTCCGTGATTGGCCTTGGGCCATCAATCTCGCCGAGACGCTCCTTTCTGTCAGAAAAACATTGGGGAACTCCATTGCCTTTCCCGACTTCGCATCTGTATCCGAACATCCCGACAACGAAGAACCGCTTCGCTGGCAGGAACTCTCCCGGATTGAACATGAATATCGCCGTCGCCTTGCAGACCAAGGCATGGCGGATGAAGAAGATATCCGCCATTCTTCCGCCCACATCCCCGTCATCCCTGCCGCCTGGAAAAAACTCTGGCTTATCGGCACACCTGATCCGACTCCGCTTCTGCTGGAGGCTCTTGAACAGGCTCAGGACTTGGAGGTTCGTGTAGCCATTGCCGCCCCGGAAACGCTCCGGGATGGATTCGACAAATGGGGGCGTGTAGTCAGTGATTTTTGGATACAACGCCCTACCCAATGGAACAACTTTGACGCGCAAGTCCGCCTAGCTGATACTCCCGAGTCGCTGGGGACTTCCATCAGGGAAACCCTGCCCATTGACAAAAACCCCGGCAATTGGACCACCGTAGGTTTGCTTGATCCCAGCTTGGCACCTGCGATCACGCAAGCCATCGAATCGACCGGCGCCTCGGCATACAATCCTGCCGGAGAATTAACCTCCCGGCATGAATTGGGTATCCTGCTCCGCCTTTGGGCTGATTTTCTCGCAGGCGAAGAGACTGAAACTATCCCTAATTTACTCCGTTTTCCACTTTTCAACAAAATCCTTTTTCACCCCGATGATACCGACAGGGTATTGACCGAATGGGATAGTCTACGCGAACGGCATCTTCCCGACACATTACGGAATATGCAGGAATTCGTCGGGAAGCACTCCCGGTTTTCCCTGATTCAAGCAGCGTTGGAAAAAATCGCCCATTGGCGATCCCGCTTCAATAACACCGATTGGCACGACGCCCTCCGTAACTGGTTGGAGGAAATTTTTGCCGGACGGATTCTTGACAACGTCTCTGCGAATGACCGGAAAATGCAATCCGTGTTGGAAAGCGTCCTCGCCGAGGTCGACCATCTGGCCGCGGCTTCCATCCGGCAATCTTCGCTCAAGCCGGCAGACTGGCTGGGACTCGTCGTTCAATCGCTGGCCAGCAAACGTATTCCCAACGATCCCGACGATTCAGCCGTCCCCATGCTCGGATGGCTGGAACTTCTCTGGGAGGACGCTCCTCATCTTGCGCTCGCCGGACTTAATGAGGGCATTGTTCCCGAGACCATCACTGCCGATCCGTTTCTTCCGGGCAGTTTTCGGGACAAGCTTGGTCTCCCGACCAACGATATGCGACTGGCCCAAGCCGCCTATGTCCTGCAAAAGCTGCTGGCCCAACGGGGCAACAACACCGGCAGGGTCGATGCGCTCGTCCTGCAAGCTGATATGCAAGGCGAGCCGCTTCGTCCATCCCGGCTGCTCTTTCTCTGCCCCACCGGGGAGTTGCCCGCCCGGGTAAAGCGTCTTTTCGCCGAACCCGTCACTCCCAAGCCCAGCCCCCCTTGGCAGGCCGGATGGAAATTCCTGCCTCCCGTCGAGGAGGAATCGCTAAAAAGGATTACCGCAGACATCGCGGTCACCCGATTGGCCGCCTATCTCGACTGTCCTTTCCGGTTCTACCTCGGCCATGTGCTTCGCATGGAAGAGGGTGACCCGTGGAAAAGTGAGCCGGATGCTCGGGAATTTGGCTCAGCCCTGCACGCTGCCTTGGAGAATTTTGCCCGGGATGAGGATATTCGCGATGAAACTGATGCGGAGACCATCGAGAAGTTTACCGTCTCCCAGTTGCACTTGTATTTGAGAAACAATTACGGCCAGAATTGGCCATTGCCCGTCATTATCATGGCCGAGTCCGCCAAAAACAGACTGACTGCCTTTGCCCGGGAGCAATCGCGGCTTCGCAATGAAGGATGGCAGATTCATGATGCAGAAAAGACCTTCGCTGAAATACTCGACGCGCCCCTGCGTTTTTCCGATGGCGGCACAATTGTTAACGGAAAAATAGATCGCATTGATTTTCATCCCGAGCAGGGCTGGCGCATCATTGACTATAAGACTTCCGCCAAGGCCGTCTGCCCGCAGGAAGCGCATATCATCTCTCACCGCGACGACGATATCTGGCCTCCTGATTACGCTCGGGTCGAGTTTGCCCGTCGCGACAAGACAGTTGGTGGTCATTGGATCAACCTGCAGTTGCCGCTTTATCGCTATTTGTTCAGAAAGGCCCGGGATATTGCCTTCAACCAGGTTCAAGTCGCTTATTTTAATCTGCCCAAGGCTACCGGGGAAACCTCCGTGGCATTATGGTCGGATTACACGCAGGCGATGGAGGAAAGCGCGGTCATCTGCGTCAAAGGCATTCTGGATGATATCGCAGGTCGTCGCTTCTGGCCACCCAATCCACGAGTCCGTTTCGACAATTTCGAGAAATTACTCCAACCCGCTCCTGAGAGTGTTGTCGATGCAGCAGGCTTTCTAGCCGCACTGGAGGAACACCGATGACCACGCCTATTTCCAGTGAAGTCATTCTCGCCTCCGCCGGTTCCGGAAAGACCTATCAACTTTCCAACAGGATAATCCGGTTACTGGCCTCCGGCGCGGCCCCCTCGTCCATCCTTGCACTCACCTTCACCCGCAAGGCCGCCGGTGAATTCGCCCGACGCACCCTGACCAAGCTGGCTTCCGCTGCCGTTTCGGAATCCGAGGCCAGTCGTCTGGCTGGGGAACTGCAATTGCCGGGGTGGGATTCGGAGCAATTCGGCATGTTGCTCTGGCGCACCGTCCATGCCTTGCATCGCCTGCGCCTGGGCACTCTCGACAGTTTTTATCAGAACCTGGTCCGCGCTTACTTTTTCGAACTCGGGCTTTCCGGCTCCTTTGCCCTGCTCGATGAAAGGGATACCGCGGCCGTCCGCCGCCGGGTCATGCAGAAAATATTCCGTCGGGACAATGCGGGCAGCACGGCCCAGCAGGATTTCCTGGAGGCATTCCGGCTAGCCACGTGGGGTCGTGAGGAGCGGGGCATTTATTATCTTCTGGAGTCATTCATCGAGGAGTCTTTCGATCTGTATCAATCTTTCAATGACGCAGACTCCTGGGGCAGCCCGGATCGCATCTTTTCCGGAACCCCTTGCCCATGGTTTCCTATTCCCGGCAAAGCGGATTTCGTTCGTGCGCTTAATTCGCTGAACATCTCCCTGCAGGAAACCATTTTTCCGGAAAAACGGCTGGGCAGCGCCTTGTTGAAATTTATTGCTGATGCCTCCTCATGGCAGCCCGGACAGCCTGTTTCGGACTTGGGTAATTTCCTGGTCAACACGCTACTGCCCAACCATCGGGCCATTTTACACGGCGGCAGCGTGGTTATCACCTACTACCGGAAGGAAAATGAAATTCCCCCGGCAATTACCGGAGCATTGGCGGATGTTCTGCGCTATATCGTCGGCGGAACCCTGGAGCGGCTGCTTCGCGTCACCAAGGGTGTCTACTCATTGCTTCGCCAATACGACGACACTTACGATCAACTGGTGCGACGGCGCGGGCAACTGACTTTTTCAGATATCTCCGAAATTTTGGCTGACTCCGAGCAGCATGCCAACATTGGGTTTCGTCTGGACGGCATCACAAAGCATTGGCTTTTCGATGAATTCCAGGATACCAGCCGGCGCGACTGGAAAGTGCTTGAGGATAATGTTGACGCAGTGCTCACGGATGAATCCGGGGAGCGCAGTGCATTTTTTGTCGGCGACGTAAAACAAGCCCTCTACGGATGGCGGGGCGGCGATCACACCTTGTTGCCCAATTTATGTGAGCATTATTTGCTGACCCCGACGCCGATGGACACGACTTATCGTTCCAGCCCGGCAGTATTGGAATTGGTCAATGCGGTTTTCAATAACCTGCATCGTGCCGCGACAGCGTTGCCCGGCCCGGCCATCCAGGAATGGCAAAAGGTCTGGCATTCGCACGCCGCCGCCGGAGCCGCCCGGGATCGTCCCGGTTACACCGCCTGGTGGGCCTGTGAAAAGAAACCATCCGAAACCGAAAGTGCGGAAAATCGCCTGTCCGCAGTAGTCGCCCTGCTGGCCCGGATTCGCCCGATCGCCCGGGGGCTAACTTGTGGCATTCTCGTGCAAAAGAACGAAGAAGCCCGTGTTGCCGCAGATTTCCTGCGAACCAAAGGCATCCGGGTTGTCTCGGAGGCAGACATGTTGATCGCCGAGGACAATCCGGTCATCCCTGCGCTACTGGCTTTGTTCGGGACAGCAGCCCATCCCGGAGACAGTTACAATGCAGGGCTTGTCGCCATGGTTCCGGCATTGGCATCCTGGATAAAGGAGTCTGGAGGAACCACCGCAGTTCGCCGGAAGCTGCTGGAATCCATCGCCACCGGAGGTTTCGAAAAAACATTGCTGCTCATCGGTCACGAACTTGGCCAATCGCTGCCCCACGATCCGTTTTCTACCCGGCGCTGGGAACAACTGATAACGCTCTCACTGGAATTTGATGCCACCGGCAGCCGCAACATCGACGACTTCGTCCGGTTTATCCAAAAGTCCACCCGCCGGGATACCGGGGATGAAAGCAGTGTGCAGGTCATGACCATCCACAAGTCAAAGGGATTGGAATTTGATGTCGTATTCCTTCCTTTTCTGGAGGGCAGCCGCCTGGATTCCGTGCGCAAGGGCGCCTTTATCCAATCGAATCCACCGGACCATCCCTACGATGCCTGGGTATTGAGCACACCCGACAAGACTATTTGTGAAAACACTCCTGGCTTGGCGGAGAATCTCCAGTCCCGGCAAGACAAAGCCTGCTATGAGAAATTCTGCCTGCTTTACGTGGCCCTGACCCGGGCGCGTCATGCCACGCTTGTCCTGACGACACTTCCATCGGGAAAATCAGAGTCCGGCATGAATTTTCACCAGTTGTTTTCCGCCACGCTTTGCGACAACGACACTCCGCCCGAGGCAGCACAACTCTCCGAGCATGGTCCACAGGTCTGCCAACTCTGGGAGTCGGGAGAAGCGGACTGGTTTACCCGGTTGCCGCCACGCCAAGCTGATTTAGACCCATCGCCTCCGGCTTCGCTTCCCGCCGTGGAAACACTGCCTCCCCGCAAGACTGTCCGGCATCAACGTCCCTCAGACATCCCATAGTAATAAATGGATACCTCTCCGCCCATTATTGACGGTAGTGATTTTTTATAAATAAAATGGTTATAGCATTACACAGTATCAATGAAACACATACTCTCTTTGATTGCTTTATGTGCCGCCGTGGGGTCTCTCATCTGCGCTTCGGCAATTATCATTTACATTGTGTCCTATGCAAACTCTACAAATCTATATCTTCAGTGGATAGGGGGACTATTTTTGGTGATGAGTCCGTTTTTATTTTCCTATTTTTTGTCTAATTATAAAAGTGAAACGCCTTCCCATGTTTCGTTAAAGGAGGATTATTCATCAAAGGAAGAGTATAATAATCCAATGATATGTCCTCGCTGTAACGGATCGGGGGAGGCAGATAGTGGATCTCAAGAATCAGGGCAAGGTGGTTCGGTTTACCCCTGCGAAGTATGTGGCGGAACCGGGCGATCTCGATGCTGACGTAAATTATTCCGATTTCTTCGCAACAGGCACTGTCCACAGTGCGGCCTCCGAATACTCGGAGACTCCCCGTATTTTGGGAAGGTATTTGCTCGGCAGGCCAATTTCCTGATGAGCCCAATATAACGTCCTGATCCAAAAAGGTGGGTCATTCCAAACATATCCGACAATTTGTCCGGACTCGTTGATCGCAACGGCCCGGCTGTGGTCATAACCGAGTGCACCCAGATTCTGCATGCCTCCCTCCTGCGTCCAGACAAACGCACGAGACTTTCCGTTTTTTGTTAACGAACGTCCCACCACCTTCCCCGCATTATTGATGGCAACCGCATCACTGAAAGTTCCTCCGAGCGTCCCTAGGTCTTGCATACCGTCCTCCTGGGTCCATAAAAAAGCATGAATCGCGGGACCCTTGGTATCCGCATATCCCACTACCATACCCGCGTTATTGATAGCAGTCGCATTGCTGTCTCCACCAAAAGTAAGAGTTCGCATCCCATTTTCTTGGTCCCAGATAAAGGCATTTTCGTTTCCATTTGGGATCATTGAATCTCCGACAATCTTGCCCGCGTCATTGATATCTGAAATCCAACTGTAATCTCCTCCGAGAGTACCAATGACCTGCCCACCACCTTCCCTAGTCCAGATAAATGAATGCATCTTCCCCTGTTTCGTGAGCAATGTTCCCGTAACCACGCCTGCTTTATTGATAGCTTTGGGGCGAATGCGTTCCGTGTCGGGAATATCGAAGCTCTGCATGCCATCTTCCCGAGTCCACCAAAAGGCATGTTCTTCATTATCCCTAGTATCTGAATTTCCCACAATCATTCCTGCGTCATTGATGGCAGTAGCATAACTGTAATTACTCCCAAGAGTGCCGATATCCTGCATCCCCATCTCCTTTGTCCACAAAAAGGCACGGTTACCATGATTAGTTGTTCCCGTTCGCCCTGTAATCATGCCTGCGTTATTATTGATGCCAACTGCCTCACAATAACTCCCACCGAGAGTACCGATATCCTGCGCCCCCGTCTGCTGCGTCCACAGAAAGGCACGTTGACGCCCATCTTTTTCCCACCAATGCCCAATCACCATCCCTGCGTCATTAATGCCAATAGCCTCACTGGCATCGCCTTCAAGAGTGCCAAGGAGTATCCCCATCTGGGGATTGCGCTCCTTGCAAGCATAAGACAACAAAGCCAACAACGCCATACACGAGACGATAAAGATAACCACCTTTCTCCGTTTGCAGGATCCGGATAAAGTGTTCTTCGAGGGCGGGATCATGATTATAAAAACGATAAATATAAACTAGGAAATTTTGATGCTGACGTAAATTATTCCGATTTCTTCTCAACAGGCATTGTCCAAAGTGCAGCCTCCGAATTTTCGTGGACCCCTCGTCTATCGGGAAGGTATTTGCTCGGCAGGTTTATTTTCTGATGCGCCCAATATAACGTCCTGATCCAAAAAGGTGGGTCGTTCCAGACATACCCGACAATTTGGCCGGACTCGTTGATCGCAACAGCCCGGCTGTGGTCATAACCGAGTGCACCCAGATTCTGCATACCTCCCTCTTGCGTCCAGGTAAACGCACGGTCTTTCCCGCTTTTTGTTGCCGAGAACCCTACCACCATTCCCGCGTCATTGATGGCAATGGCGTGGCTGTAATCACCACCAAGAGTCCCGAGTGTCCGCATACCACCTTCCTGGTCCCAGATAAAAGCATTTTCGTTTCCATCTGGGATATCTGACTTTGACCCGACAACCTTGCCCGCGTCATTGATTCCGCAAACATAACTGCTATTTGCCCCAGGGGCATCAATGACCTGCCCACCACTTTCCCTGGTCCAGATAAATGAACGCCTCTTCCCCTGCTTCGTGCTTAATGCCCCCGCAGCCACACCTGCTTTATTGATAACTTGGGGACGAATGTGTTCCGTGTCGGGAATACCGAAGCTCTGCATGCCGCTTTCCTGCGTCCACCAAAAGGCATGCTTCTCATCATCCTTGGTGATAAAAGACCCCACCACCATCCCTGCGTCATTGATGGCAGTAGCATCACTGTAATCACTCCCAAGAGTGTCAATATCCTGCATCCCCGCTTCCTGCGTCCACAAAAAAATATGTGCTTCTCCGTTATTGGTATATGAATTTCCCACGATCATGCCTGTGTTATTGATGCCAGTAACCGTAACAGACCCACTAAAAATTCTGCCAAGAGTACCAATATCCTGCATCCCCGTCTCCTGCGTCCACAGAAAGGCACGTTGACTCCCATCTTCTCCTCGCCAATGCCCCACCACCATTCCTGCGTCATTAATGCCAATAGCGTCACTAGCTTTGCCTCCAAGCTTCCCAAGAAGCATCCCCATCTCAGGATCGCGCTCCCGACAAACATAAGACAACAAGGCCAACAGTGCCACGCACGAAACGATAAGGATAATCACCTTCCTCCGTTTGCTAGATCCGGATGGAGCGCTCTTCCGTTGTGGCGAGGTGTCGGGAGATTGGGGTGAGGTCATGATTATAGAAATGATAAATATAGTTATGATATTATGACAACTCCGTTTCTGCAAAACGGAGGTCAAGCTGGAGATCCACCCAGCTGTGCGCCCTATTTTCCCACAAAAAACTTATCAAAAAAGTGCAGGGTAAAAACCAGTGCCAACACCCAGGCAGTAACCGATAATTCGCGAGCCCGGCCAACAGCAGTCATCAAGACCACCAACACAATCAGTCCCATTCCCACTCCGGCGCTGATGCTGAAACCGAGCGGAGTCATGATAATCGTCATGACTGCCGCCATTGTCACCGGGGTATCCTTGGTGTTCAGCTCTACCACCGCCTCAAACATCAGCAACCCGACCATTACCAGCACGGGAGCCACGGCCACTTGGGGCACAATCAAAATCAGCGGCGTCAAAAAGAGCGCCAGCAAGAAACACGCCGCAGTGGTCAATCCGGTCAATCCCGTCCTTCCGCCAGCTTCCACTCCTGAGGCCGATTCGACATAGCTCACCACGGTCGAGGTTCCCAGCAGCGAACTGAAAATCGCCGCCACGGAATCCGCCGTCAGCGCCCGGCCGATTCTCGGGCTGGTACCATCGGGCTGCATCAAGCCCGCCCGTTTGGTAACCCCGATCAGGGTGCCGATATTGTCGAACATATCCACGAGCAACAATGTCAGGATAACCGGCAGCGCCACCCAGAACTGGGTGGTCAGAAAATCAAACTTCAATTGAAAAGCCGTCGGAGCTAGGGAAGCCGGTGCGGAGAAAATCCGCTCCGGCAGGCTCGTCACCATCTGCGGGGTTCCATCGGGCAGGAGTGTTCCGTCGGGCACCCATAACCCCGCGATCGTGGTCACGGCCACGGCAATCACAATGCCGCCCGGAACACGCCGCACCACCAGGATTGCCGTCAGCAGGAATCCTCCGAGGAAAAGCAACGTCGCCGGCTTTGTGGTATCCCCGAGCGACAACAGGGTGGCACTATTGCTGACCACCAACCCGCCTTTTTGCAGGCCGATAAAAGCAATAAACACACCCAGCCCGCACGTCACCGCGATCTTCAACCCATAAGGAATCGCCCGGACAATCCGGGCTCGCACCCCGGTCAACGACAACAACAGAAAAATAATCCCGTTCACAAACACCATTCCCAATGCCTGCTGCCACGGGATGTTCAGCTTCAGGCAAATTGTATAGGCAAAATAGGCGTTGATTCCCATGCCGGGAGCCAGGGCCAGCGGAAAATTTGTCATCAATGCCATCAGCGCCGTGCTGATGGCCGCCCCCAGGGCAGTCGCCGTAATCAGGGCGCCCCGGTCCATACCTGTGACGGACAGGATGTCGGGATTCACCGCAAGAATATAGGCCATCGCCGCAAACGTGGTCAGTCCGGCCAGAACCTCCCGCAGGGGAGTGGTGCCGTTCTCCCGCAGGCGGAAAATACGCTCAAGAAAAAGCATGGGCGGAAAATGACCAAGGCTCCTCCGCCAACAAGGTTTTAATCAAAATCCCTCATGGGAAAAACCATTCCGTGACCAAGGAGGGAACCGCGGATGTCGCGGATAAGACAAGGATAAGAAATGAGAAAATAACCCACCGTCGCTTGATGTTATGGTAAGAAAGTTTTTCTCATCCGTTTATCCCTCTCTTCATCCTTTTATCCGCGGTTTCTCTCTCCTTGGGGAAAGCTGATTATACCAGAGGTTACTGGTACCACCGATATGACAGGAAAAATGGATGTGAATCATCCAAAGAAAGAACAAAGTGTCCTCGATCTCCTCTGATAGACTCGCCAAGGCGATGCCTACCTCCAGTCCGAACCGTTACAAATGTCGATTTTGCAGATCGTCGAAACCATCAACCGCAAAGTGGATCATGAAATTGTAGCCAGTAGAAAGCGCCATCCACAAAGTTTTCACCCGATTGTACAGAAACAATATGGCCGTCCGTAAAGTGGTTCATGGTTTTGTACAGCTCCGAAAGTACCAACCACAAAGTGGTTCATGGTATTGCAGCCAGTAGAAAGTGCCATCCGCAAAGTTTTCGCCCAATTGTACGGAAACAATATGGCCATCCGTAAAGTTTTCATGACTTTGCACAGCTCCGAAGGTACCAACCACAAAGTGGTTCATGATATTGTCGCCGGTAGAAAGCACCATCCACAAAGTTATCGAGGAATGTACGGCTGCAAAAGGAGCATCGCTAAGTAGGCATAACCGATTCGGAACGGGTCGCAGGAATTTTACGCAAAAGGATGCCGACGGATTAGCGCCTCAAAGATAAGAGGTAAGGAATTTTAAAGCTTATCTCCTTGGAATATGACCAAGGCCAGAACTCACGGTTGGTCCGGATTTGACAGGGATAGGAAAAAACAAATGAGAGAAAAACATTACATTGTTCCAGACTCCGGTAAGAGAAATTTCCCTATCGGGTTATCCATGGTCGAGCGCCCTGTTATGGTTTTTTACTACCATAAAATAGTTCTCCAATGCCCATCTATCGAACTTGCCCTGTCGGACAGCCCTTCCCTCTACACTGCACAGCAAACCTAGGCAGCCCCCTCGTCATGCCTGGGCTGCGGAAGTGTCACGGCAAATGCCAACGGGATCATGGTTACAATCGCTCCCGCAATATAGACCCAGGTATGCCCCCCGCATTTGAAATAGATCAGGGCCGCCAGCAATGGACCAAATACCCGGGCAAAGGCGCCGGCCGAGCGAAACACTCCCAGATTCCGTCCTTGTTCGCCGGAATTCGAATACAGGGAGACCAAGGCCGACAGGCTTGATTGGATCAAACCAACCGAAAAGGCGAAGAATACCATCGCCGTGTAAAATATAAACTTGGCCGAAACACTGTCATTCTGCGTCGCGGCAATCAGCAGGAACGCAACAACCCCGGAAGCCAACCCCAGCAAAACAAGATTTCGTTCCCCAACCTTGTTGACAAAACGGCGCACAATGAATCCCTGCGCAATGATAAGAAAGATGCCGTTGAAGATGAACACCCAGGCATTGTCGTGCGGCTGGTAGCCGAACAATTCCGCCGTGGCAAAAACCAGCACTGTCTCCGTGCCGCTAAACGCCACGGTAAAAAGAAAATTCGTCAACGTCGCACGCTTGATTCCGGGGGAACTGACGCGGCCCAATTCAAAAATCGAGGCCCGATCCACCGGCACGGTTCGTTTTTCCGGAGGCAACGTCTCCTTGAAATATCGCCAGGCGAAAAACCAATTGGCCGCCGCAAGGACAAAGGCAATCAACGCAGAAAAGGAAAACGGATTCAGCGCCAGGGCATGCGTGCTCCGGACTCCGATTGGCGCCCATTCCCACTGTGCGGAAAAACCGCCCATCGCCGGGCCGACCAAAAACGCCAGGGCAAATGCCACGCCGACCAAGGCCATCCCCTTGGCCCGCTCCTTGCCGCTTGTCATATCGGCAGCCGCCGCGGTCGCCACAGAAATATTTGCCGTCACCACCCCGAGAATAACCCGGGCCACCACCACCACCCAGAATGCTCCCGCAAAAACCCAGGTCAAATAAGCCAGCGCCGTCCCCGCGAGCGTGATCAGCAAAACAGGTCGCCGCCCGCACCGGTCGGAAAGTTTTCCCCACATCGGGGCAAAAACAAACTGCAACAAAGAATAGACCGAGCCCAGCAATCCTCCGAACAACGCCGCCGTCACAAACTCATTCCCTACACCACCACCCAGCCAATCGGCAAACCTGACCAACGCCCCCACCAACGTCCCCTCGTTCCCCTCGGCAGCCAGATAATGCGTCAACAACTTCGGATAAATCGGAATAATAATGCTGAACCCCAGGATATCCATGAACACTGTCAGGAAAATCAACCCAAGTGCCCGGCGGTTGGCAGGCTTGGGAGGCGATGGTTGTATTTCGGGGGAAGGTGCTCTCATTTAAAAATAACCCAATAAAAGAGAATTTGTTAGCAGTGCAAATCCTCAAGGCTATCCGACGAAATCCCTCTCTTTTATTTTTTGCCAAAAGAAAACATTTCCAAACTATTTCAGAAACAGATCAAACCCGCTATCATGAAACTACTCTCGTCTCTCGTTGCCACGCTTGCCATCACCGCACTAGCCCCATTCGTTCACGCTGAAATTGCGCTGATTCCGCAGCCTGTTTCCATTAAAAAGTCTTCTGAAAAACTGATCCCTTTCAATGCCACGTTCAGCATTGCCTGCAAAGATCCCAAACTGGCGAATATCTCCTCAAGAACCCTTTCTCTTTGGACAGGTTTGAAACTCGAAACAGGAGCCGCCCCAGCCACCAGCGGTCCCTCCATCCTGATTGATTCGGCAAGCACGGACGAAGGCATCGTCGCCCTGGGCAAAGAAGGCTATGTGCTGGAGATTGCTGCAAATGGGGCCACTACTATTCGCTCATGCGCACCCAACGGAGCTTTTTACGGTGTGCAAACATTGGTCCAACTACTGGAGAAAAACAAAAACGGCGAATGGTCGTTACCCGTGGTAAAAATCGAGGACAAACCCCGCTTCTCCTGGCGCGGCATCATGCTTGATCCCTGTCGGCACTTCTTCCCCAAGGAGAATGTGAAACGGTTGATTGATCTCATGGCGATGCACAAGCAGAACACACTGCACTGGCACTTGACCGACGACCAAGGCTGGCGCATCGAGATAAAGAAATACCCCAAGCTGACCTCGGTCGGCGGCTTTCGTTCAGAATCCACCATTGCTGGAAACCGGCACAAGGGAGACGGTAAGAGATATGGCGGTTTCTACACGCAGGAAGATATCAAGGAGGTCGTGGCCTATGCCGCCGAGCGGTACATTACGGTTGTCCCCGAGATAGAAATCCCCGGACACAGCGCCGCCGCACTGACGGCTTATCCCGAGTTCGGAAATACGGACATCCCTAACTATAATCCCCAGGTGGTGACTCGCTGGGGAGTGTTCGATTACATCTACGGCCCACAGGAGGAAACTTTCAAATTTCTTGAGGATGTGATTGATGAAGTATGCGAACTCTTTCCTTCCGAATACATTCATGTCGGCGGCGACGAAGCACCCAAGACCCAGTGGAACCAATCACCACGGGCGAAGGAATTGATGAAAAAGGAAAACCTGAAAAATGGCCACGACTTGCAGTCATGGTTCATCCGACGGGTTGAAAAACACATCAACGCCAAGGGAAGAAAGCTGATCGGCTGGGACGAAATCCAGGAAGGCGGACTTTCCCCGACTGCCACAATGATGGTCTGGCGGGATTGGAAATACGCAACTCAGGCACTCAACCAAGGAAACAAGATCGTGATGGTGCCAACCTCGCATTGCTATCTGGACTATGGGCAAGGTCCTACTCCCGGAGGCGTACAGTTCGAAGTCATCGGAGGCAAGGTCCCCTTGGAAAAGGTTTACAGCCTGGAACCTGTTCCTGAAGGAACCTCACCCGAGCGGGAGAAACAAATCCTGGGCTGCCAGGCCAACCTCTGGAGCGAGTACTTGCTGGCCTGGCCCAAGGTGGAATATCAACTCTATCCACGGGCGATCGCGATGGCAGAGACAGGCTGGACGCCCAAGGCAGGAAAGAATTGGGAAAGCTTCGTCCACCGATTGGAGTCAGCCCATTTCCAGCGGCTTGATTTCCTGAAAGTGAATTATCGCAAGCCCGACGGAACTCCTGCCCAGCCGGAACAACCGATGATGTAAATTCAGGAAACAACCGGCTGGGTTATCTGTGGCGAACCGGCAGTGCTTCCTTCCACAGCATTCTCTTTCCGCAGGACCACCCAGATTGTTTCTATTTCGGTATGCACACTTTCCAGCTGGGCGTGCACAAAAGCCTTGTGTTCGAGGGAGTCGGCAACATCCGGCTTCAATCTACCTAGGGCTTTTTTCACCATTCCCTTGTTGGGAAGCACTTCTGGGCAACCATGATCAATGGCTTGGATAATCAGTTCCAAGGAACGGGCGATCTCCTTGACCGCATCATCCAATGAGGGATCATGCAGCGGTTTTTGCGGACGAAGGTGAAGCGACAACACCGTGAGCGCCCGGGTGATTCGGAGCGCCGAAGACATCAGGGCAGCCGAGGAGGTCAGATCCCCCTGCTTCTTCTTCGGATCCGAGGAAACCCGTTGAAGAGAGGTAAAGAGTTCGCTCCCCGCCGCCTCGGCAAGTCTCTTGGACTGGGCAATGCCCTCGTCAAAACCACCGCCTGACGAAAGACGCGAAGCCAGCAAAAGGAGGTAATCCCGGTTTGCGCGAATGGTCTTGATCAATATCCTGGGAAACCGGTTTTTCTCCCAATTGGGCCAGAAGACAAAGGCAGCCAGCAACGCCGAGACACCGCCTGCCACAGTACACCAGATACGACTTTGCGTTACACTAAGATTCATCGCCGTCATGCTCTCGGTGGAAAATACCACCAGCAATGTGACGAAGAATACTGCGATGGTGTAATGATGCTTCAGGTTTACGGCAAAGCAAAAGGCAGCCACCGCCATCAGTGCATGAACCATCCAAAGCTCCGGATGAATCCAGGCAAACGCGCTGCCCACAATGCCCCCGGCAATCGTGCCGATCATGCGTTGCATGGACTTCTCCCGGGTAGGTCCGTAGTTGGGCTGCAAGACAACCATCATGGTCAGCGCAATCCAATAACCGTAGGGAATATGGTAACTCTTATATACAGCCACGGCGATCATGGTCAGCGCCGCCATGCGCAGAGCATAACGAACTAGGGTAGGATCCGGAGGCCAGGAAAAATTCAACCCGACCGCCAAAGGTTTGAGCGACAGGATTCCCACATCGGGCAGATGCGGAGTGAAACGCGCGCTTTTCATGCCATCAACCGTCTTGCGGAGATCTTTTTCGATCAACGGCAACTGGCTCTCGATATTTCTCAGCATCATGATCACCTTGCTGATGATTTCATTGGGAATTTTCTTTTCCGCCTCCAGCCTTTCCCGCAAGACCAACGCCAGATTGGCAACACGCTGGAAACGCAGCCAAGACAGGCCAAAGTGTTCTTCCTTGCGTGATACAACCGTCGTGGAAATCGAACGCGACAAGTTGGCCAGCGCGACAAGAAGCGACTCTATCGGTGAAATCAGCCTGCCCGCATCGGGGGATTTCAGCACGGGCTCAAGTGCTGAATAAAACGCCACGATACGGGTAGCCAGACGGGCTGTTCCCAGATTAACCGCATCAAGTTTCTTGAGAAAATCCTGCCTCTTCGATCCCTCCGCATCCAAGGCAATGACACTCTTGTCCAGGGTCTGGCTCAATTCCGATTCTGCTTCGGCGACAGACTGAGGAATCCCCGGAGGCACAGGAGCCGAAGGCGTGGACTCCTTCTGCGGGCGCATAGTTTCACACAAAATGGCCAGTTGGTTCCAACCATCGGCCACCGCCTGCCGCAACGGATGCTGGGGATTGATTGGCCAAAGCAATACCTGGTAAAGCGTCCCGACAAGAGCCCCGCCCAAGGCATAAGTCATGCGGAAAAACAATTCCCCGTCGCTATCGGGTGTTCCCGAAACATACCGGACAGAGAGTGCGATAAGAAAAACCATCATTGATCCCGTGGCGAGACCGGGGCCATACTCGGGACTAAGATGCCGCCAGCAACAGGCCAGGGCGGCAATAATCCCCATCCCCAGCACGGATGCCAAAACGCTATGCGCCGCCAAGACCCCTAAGCCAGCCGCACAACTAAGCACAATGCTCATTGCCAGCAGAATAAGGAATCGCTGCTTATAGGGCCCCCGCATATCGGTGAGCGAAATATTATGCGCGCATAATGCCGCAAAGGAGGCATCCAACACATGCTCGGTCCAAAAATATTGAATTAATAAAACCGGGGTCATGTAGGCGGCTGTCGCCCGAAACGCACGCTTCACCTCGGGCTCTTTTAGCCAGAGTTGAAACTTGGCGAGACGAAGACGCCATGTGGCGGAAAATGACATCGGAAAGAAAGAAAGCTACCGACATCATCAAAAAAGACAAAACGCAAATGATGCCAAGATAGGGACATGGCCCCTATTGCAGCTCTGCTGGTACCACAGCAATTACTTTGTAAATAGTGGCAGGGTAAACTCGAAGAATGCTTCCGGTCCGGCCAGTAATTCCAGCTTGGTTGGATTCTCACCAAATTTGCGCAATGGAAACGGGTTTTCGTTTATAAAAATAATCCGGCGACCCGCTGCCTCAAGAATCGCCTGCGCAGCGGCAATATCCCAGACCTTGGTGTTATGATCGATACTACCGTCAAAATGGCCGAGTGCGTTGTAACTCAGATTGAGCGCTGCACTGCCCAGACATCGTACTGTGTTCCGCCGCAGGATAGGCTCAATCCGGCGAAGATGGGCCTCGGGAACAGGAAAGTGCAAAGTAACCAGCGCCCGCGGATCAAAGACCGGAGGTGACTTGGGAACGGGAATTTGTCGGCCATCCGATCGAATACCCAATCCCGGGCCACCTTCCAGAAACCGTCTGCCCAGATGATCATAAATAAACCCATACACCGGATAGCCATCCTCCAACAGGCCAAGGGAAATGCCGCACATGGGTATCCCTCGGGCATAGTTATTAGTACCATCAATCGGGTCCAGAACCCAACAAAATCGCGCGGATAAATCTCGGGCACCGACAGTAGGCAGTTCCTCCTCCGACACACAATCATCCTCGGGAAATGCCTGGCTGAGGGCCTGGGAAATATTCCGCGAGAGAGTCAGGTCCGCCTCGGTAACACGGGAAGAGTCTGCCTTCCAATGACTCTCAACAAGTCCAAAGTGCCTGGCGAAATATTCGACATGCTCCAAGACAATTGATCTGGCAGAGGCGATGCGGGTTTGCTTGGCGGCAGGCATAAACGGGGAGTATTGATAAAAGAAAAAAGACGGGCTTAAAAGATCACAGGAGCATCATTTCCCTTGTTTCCTAGGATCGGGATTCCAGCGAATGCCCTGCTTGGCCCAATGCACATCAATGGCCTGAATGAATTCACTCCGAACCAGCTTCGCCCGGGTCTTCAGCATATCGTTTTCCTCAACCCGGAAATAGAATCCTTCCGGTGCACCGTCCCGATAATGGCTTTCCGTGGTACTTAAATTTTCAATCAACTCCCCGACAGTAAAACGGCCATGCGCCACTGACTGAATCGGAGGAAGACCAATGGAACGCAACAAGCCGTCACGCCGCTCCTTGCTCCAGAAGGTTTGGGTCGATTTCTGAAACACATCGAACCCGATATATAGGTCAGGAAGCTTGGGATATTCTATCGAATGAACTGCAGCCATCCATTCACCAAACAAAATCAAATCATCGCCGATGGTCTCGGTGAGTGCGTACCGATAAAATGAAAGCCACTCGGGAAGTTTTTCGAACTGCCCCTGATATGGTTTTATCAAATAACCGCCGCGATTTTGAACGCGTAGTTGGCCGTTTTTGTCGAACGAGATGCCGATGTTCGCCCCATCCACCTTTTCCTCAATGTGGATATCATGGGACAGGAAATCTTCCGCCTCGTGCTTGGAAAGTATTTTGTCTTCCCGAGGCGTTCCTTTGCCAATCCAAGCCAGATGCGGCGTGTGTGGGAACTTGAAGAAATCGTCACTCATGGGAGTCGGCCCCTTTTTTCCTCTTAATGGAGTTAGGGCACAGGAATCGCAATTCTATTCCTGATGCCTTCAACGCATTCTGGGCATAACGGAAATCCGAATCCGAGGCCTCCAGAATAATAGCCTTCTTTTCTTCTTCTATTATTTGGTAGCCAGCGGCCACCGCAACAAACTTTCTGTCAGAAGCATCAAAGTCCCACAGCACCTTGCTGGAAGGAAACTCTTCATAATCACAAGGCTCTCCGGAAGGCTTCTTGTCTGTCCCTCGCGGGGTAATGGGCATGGCCAGAACCCGGGATTCATTAAATTGATTTTCGATGACCCACCGGACAAAAAGATCTCCCGGATACTGTCCATCCCAAGGACGTGTCTTGTTCTGGTATTCGGAAAGTATCCAGCTATAATCCGGCGAATCCGGAGCTTCGTCGATCAACACCAATCCGTGCCTTCCCTCCTGGATGGCATCCAGTATTCGCGCGCAACGGGTGACAGCATTATGGTCAGCATCCTCGTTGATCCCATTCGCAACAAGCAGGATGTTCGTATCAACGACAACGGCGTCAGGATGCTTGGAACTCGGGGCGCGTCGCCGTTTAGCCATGGGTCCTTGCGCCTCCAGAAGAAGTTTTTCCGGGTGGAGTCGTTGCTCGTTTTTTCAATGCGGCCTGCCGGTGGGCAACCGCCTCAGCCATAGAGTCGCCGAAAAAGTCCTTTGGCCAGTTTTCGATATACCCCTGGTCAGTCACCTTGAGCGGTTCGAGCTGGGCACAGGATTTCTCCTGGGAAACATTATAGCAGGCCACCTCGGCATGGCTCAGCTTATCCTCGGCAATCAAACGCTGGATGCGGCGCAGCAAGTGCTCGGAATGCGTCTCGATGATAAGCTGAATATTGCGGCGTTTTCCGTTTTCAAAACTGCGGATGACATTGGCAAGGACATTGGCCAATCTCGCCTGGGCCTTGGGATGCAAATGCAGTTCAGGTTGCTCGATAAGCAAAATGGCATTGGCAGGCGCGGCATAGCATTGCACCAAAACCGGCAACAACTGGGAAAGGCCGAACCCGACATCGGGCAAATTCACCTCGGCAGCCGCCTCGCTTATTTTCACCTTCACTTCGTAAAGACGCAGCCCCGTGTTGAGCGCCTCGACCTTGAGCGAGTGGATCAATCCCATGGCCTTCAACGCCTCGGCAACATGCTGGTGCATGGGTGTTGCAGGAGCCTTGGCCGAGCCGCTGAACTTTCGGTTGGCATTGGCGAGCAATGCGCCGATGGTCATCTCCCCTTCGTATCCCACTGAATTAATCCGGGACTCGGACCAATGGTATAACCGGGAAGGCCGTTTACGGATGGGGCCAAGGTAAAAAATACGCGAAGCAAGCTGTTCCACGGCCAAATTCAAGGCACGGACGTAATCCGCGTTTTTGAATCGTACGGTAAAACTATCGGGAAATCCATAGCACTTAATCGGTGGATCACTGATCACGGGCTTCCCGGGGCCATTGACTTCAAGCGAAACAGGAACGGCCTCGGCAGAATAAGTATCGCCAGCCTTGTGATTCATGCGTACAAAAATTCTCTTTCCGGAGACATTCTCGGCAGAATAAGACAGGTGCTCGACAGTAGGGGTTGCGGATTCGGCCTTGCCATGAAACCGTGTCCTGGATTCAAGCCGGAGCACCTTGTTGCCGGGCTTCAAATTCTTGGGAGGATTCGGAAAATAACGAGCCTCAAGCGGAACCCAATCCAGGGCGAACTCGAGTGCGGACTTTACATCACGCCGATAAAGCAGATCGCTGAAATTTCCAAGGTCAAGCGGGCTCTCGGGCCCCCCGGTCTGGAAAACAGCCTCCCGGTTGGATGACTCCGCGGTCAACTTCATCATCAGGAGAAAATGAATCAAGCTGCTCTTGCCTGAACTATTGCTCCCAAAGAAAAGGGTGATTGGTTTTAAATCAAAGGCGGACGTATCCTTCCATGCCTTGAAATTCTGGATGCGGAGTTTTTTTATCATAAATATAGGAGGTTTATTCTCTTTTTAATCAGAATTTTCCTGAAATGAATCTTAAAGTTTCAACGAAGGGAGTGCATGAATTTGCCTTAAACCGGTTCATGCTGCTCTTTTTTGCATAAACGTCGCAACCACCATTGGCAGGCAAATATCGCCAAAACGACAAGCTGAAAGAGAAGGATATCTTTTCCTAGCTCCTCAAACCTCAGCCTGGGTGATTGCTGCGCTGTAAAACTCTCGAATCCCAACCACGCGACCATCAACACAAGAAATGTATCAAGCATGGGAAGCAGGACTCCCTTGAAAGAAGCAGTGGTACCTTTCCAATTCTTGATTGTGAGCAGTCCTGCAAAGAAAATCATAACGGAAACTGCAGTAGACAAGATGTGATTTACCTGAGGATAATTTTCCGCTCGAAGTCCCCACCCAAACGGGGAAAACGTGCAAAAGATACCAGCAATCAGGGCACCATACAGACAAACCCGGAACAGGCGATCACAGGTAAACAATTTCACGATGCAATGTTAGCAGAGGAAGTGAAAAGAGCAAAGACTTTCAGCCTTGCAGCAATACCGGGCCATGATTGCGATGGTGTCATGGATAATCCGGGCAAAAAGCGAGAACAGTATGTGGAACTGCATCGTGAAATATCGGCGCTTTTCGAGGGCGAACGGGATTTTCTCGCCAATGCCGCCAATTGCGCAGCGCTCCTGTGGGCAGCCTTGCCGGATTTAAATTGGGCCGGGGTCTATTTTTTGCGCAATGGAGAGCTGGTGCTGGGCCCTTTCCAGGGGAAAATCGCCTGCGTGCGGATCGCTTTGAACCGGGGCGTTTGTGGAGCAGCCGCCAGTCGTCAAAAGACCATCATGGTCCCCGATGTGCATGCATTTCCTGGACATATCGCCTGCGATGGGGCCTCCCGTAGCGAAATTGTCATTCCCTTGGTTTCTGGCGAAAGACTATTGGGAGTCCTGGATTTGGATAGCCCCACCCTGGGTCGCTTCGATGATGAGGATGCCTGGGGGTTGGAAGAGACTGCCAGATTATTTTTGGAGGCTTCGGAAGTTCCGCCGTGGATTTAAGCTAGGCTAGGCTAACGATTATTTTCCTGCCCAACATGGCATCTACAATTGATGCCGTTTCCACACACCCATGGCCGCAAGCACTACCGCACCGGCGGCCACGCAGGCTGTTTCCACTCGCAAAACCCGTTCGCCCATATGCGCACCGACATAACCATGTTGGCGAAGCAACCCCCGCTCCTTCTCGCTCCAGCCGCGTTCAGGACCCACCGCCACTAATGCAGCCGAAGCCTCGCGTACGGCTGCATCCAGCGCAACTTCGGCTTCATATATATCGAGGAACACCTTTGTTTCTTGCCCATACGCATTTTTTCCAACCGCAACAATCGCCTCAGTTAGCGAACTATGAACCGCCAAACTTGGCACTAGTGTCGAAAACGCCTGTCCTGCGCCCTTGAGCAGCAATGCCTCCGCTTCGCCATCCCTCCACAAGGAACTCTGGGCATAGGCAGGATCACCTTTTTCTGTAACAAAAAAATGGATACCCTGCACTCCCAGGGAAGAAACATCCTGCAGGATCTTTCGTGCAGTCTGGGGACGCGGCAATCCCACCAATAAAACCCAAGGCAACGATTTTTGCATTTCCTCCACCCACTCCACTGACCAGGAAATATACTTCTCATCCAGTGCCTGGATCGTCGCCAGTCCCCTCTTCCCGCCAATAACTCCGATATAGAACCTGCCGCCCAAAGTTATGCCCAATACTTCCAAAATATGTTTTGCCCGATGGTCATCCACAGGCAATCGACCTGAGGCAGCCTCCTCCATGTTGAGCAAAACAATATTCATTTAGAAAAAAAGCGACGGGGTCGTCGCTTTTTCAAATTTAGCACTAGAAATGCTGCAAGATTAGTGATGATGGCCGCAGCTTCCCTTGCCATCGCACTCACCATCTCCGTGGTGATGGCCGTCGCATTCGCCATGTCCATGCCCGCCGCAGCAACCGCCTTCGCGATGAGGATGCCCGTGGTTCAGCTCTTCCTGGGTAGCCTCCCTTACGGCAGCAACGCGCACCTGAAAATACAACGTCTCTCCTGCCATGGGGTGATTGCCATCCAGCGTGACAGTGTCGTCGGCAACGGCGATCACGGTCATTACACGCACGCCCTCGGGCGTTTGCGCATGAAACTTCATTCCGACCTCAATCATGTCATCCGTTTCGAATCGGTCACGGGGTACCGCAGCAATCAAACGTTCATCACGCTCGCCATAACCGGCAGCAGGCTCCACAACCACCTTCTTCTCGTCTCCTGCGACCAGCCCTTCCAACTCCCGTTCCAATCCGGGAATAATATTATTGGCCCCATGCAGATATTCCAGCGGGGGCATCCCGTTGGAAGAATCAAGCACGTCGCCCTTGGCATTCGTGAGCGTGTATTCAAAAGCGGCAACAGTATTGGCGGCTATTTTCATGACGTGCACCCTGTCAGTGACGCAAACCAAAGCAAACATGAATTTGCGAGGGCTCCAGTCTGCCAGAGGCTCCTCAAATCCGAATAATCCAATAACTTCCTCATCCTCGCGACTCTCCACTTGACCGGATAAAAAAAATGAGCACTTAACAAATCATCCTAAATGGGGTCGTAGCTCAGTTGGTAGAGCGCTACAATCGCACTGTAGAGGTCAGGAGTTCGACTCTCCTCGGCTCCACCATTTTCAAGGCCCCGCACCTAAGTGCGGGGTCTTTTGCAGGTAGAGCATGTAAATGAAGGAAGATAGCCCCGGCCTACCACATGATTCTGTAACCTGCGTTAAGTTTCCAGGGGATCTCGAAGCGTTCGGCGCGGACGTATTCGTAGTCGAGGTAGATCTGGCCGGCGCCGTTGGTTTCCCAGACGATGCCTGCGCCCAGTTCCACGCGGCCCCCGTCGAGGGTGGCCCGCTTGGAGAGTCC
>JAITVQ010000201.1 GCA_031285745.1 Puniceicoccales bacterium
GCGGGACATGCAGGTAACCCATTGCCAAAGCGGGAAGAAGATCCGGCTGGCCTTTTCCCATCAGCTTTTCGGGCAGGAACGGGAAACGGTGAATGAAGCCTGGCCCGGCGATGTGCTGGGGATCACCGGGCTGCCGGATTTCGGCATCGGGGATACGCTCTCGGAAGACTCGACCATTGTGTTCGACGCTATTCCACCATTCGCCCCCGAATGTTTTGCGCAATTGCACAATACCGACACGGGAAGTTTCAAGCGTTTCCGCGCCGGGTTGGACCAGCTCTTGCAGGAAAAAGTGGTGCAACGCTTCACCCCTGCCGACGGAGGAAGCATTCCGCTGCTCGGAGCCGTGGGTCCGTTGCAATTCGATGTCGTCGCCTACCGGCTGCAAACGGAGTACAATGCCGCCATCCGTATGGAGAATGTCGGCTGGACCACGGCCCGCTGGGTAAGCCCGGAAGTTCCGGTGGAGAAATTTACGGGCTTGTTTCTAGGGGGAGCCAAGCTGGTTTACGATGCCCACGAGCGGTTGGTCCTGCTCTTCCAAAGCGAGTGGAACTGCAATTATTTCGAGAAGGAAAATGCTTCCATAAAACTCTACAAGACACCCGATCTTTTGCCGCAGGCGGTCCAAGAGTAAAAATTGCATTCCCGAGGTGCAACCGGGGAATAAATCATTACAAGGTGGTTTATGAAAATACTGGTAGTGGGTGCCGGCGCAGTCGGCGGTTATTTCGGAGGCCGATTGCTTCAGGCCGGACGTGATGTGACGTTTCTGGTGCGCCCCAAGCGCGCTTCGGAATTACGGCAAAACGGCCTTGTCATCAAGAGCCCCTCCGGGGATGCGACATTGCCGAATCCGCCGACAGTGCTGGCGGACAAGCTGGATCACCCCTTCGAACTCGTATTGCTCAGTTGCAAAGCCTACGATCTGGAAAACGCCATCGAGTCATTTCGCCCTGCCGTCGGAGATAAGACGATGATTCTGCCGCTGCTGAACGGGATGCGCCATCTGGATGCCTTGGACAACAGGTTTGGAGCAGAAAAAGTGCTGGGAGGGCGCTGTGTAATTTCTGCCACGCTCAACGAGCAAAGGGAGATCGTGCATTTCCTCCCCGGTCACTCCATCGCCTTGGGTGAACGATCGGGAGAAATATCCGAGCGCGTCAAGTCCGTGTACTCCGCGCTGGCCGAGGCAGGTTTCGACACATTGGCCAGTGACCGGATTCTTTCGGTGATGTGGGAGAAATGGGTGATGCTCGCCTCGCTGGCAGGGTGCACCACGTTGATGCGAGCCTCCATTGGCGAGATTGCCTCCGCCCCGGGCGGCAGCGATTTTGTCTTGGGACTGATTGAGGAATGCTGCCACATCGCAGATCTGGAAGGCCATCCCATCGCGATGCCCACCATGGAAAGCACTCGGGCACGACTGACCAAGCATGACTCGACCCTGACAGCCTCCATGTTCCGCGACATGGAGCAACACTCCCGCATAGAGGCCGATCATGTCATTGGGGATTTATTGCAACGGGGTGAGAAACACAGCGTTTCCCATGACAGTGATTCCTACGCCCGGCTCCGGATTGTCTATGCCAACCTCAAGGCATATGAGAATCGATTTTTGAAGACTGCCAAATAGTTAGTCGGGTACCGCCGTAACCGGAATAAAAAACACCCTGCACCTTTGAGATGCAGGGTGTTTGGTTGATGGAGCAATGCTCCCGATTTTTAAGCGATAGCGATGTTCTGTCGTTTCGCCGCCTTATGCTTGGGAATCGTAAGGGACAAAATCCCGTCGGCATACGCCGCCTTGATATCGGCAGTGTCGAGGGAATTATCCACCACGAAGGCCAAACGATAGCCGGAGTCGCGGCCAAACTCACAGATCTGCGCCTTGAGCGAGGCATCCGGAGTCGGACGCCGGGCGATGACTTCGAGCTTGGAGTGCTCAGCTGTCACGCTGATTCCTTCCTTGGGAACGCCCGGAGTCTGGACACTGACAGTGTAAGCGTCCTCGGTATCGGCCCCTTCCCATCTCGGCTGGATCCAGCGCTCCTTGGGCATGGTTGCCGGTGTCTGGGCAGACGTGGTTTCCTGGACTTCGGAGCATCCGCAGGAACAAGAGGTGTTGGTGTCGTTTTTCATGATTTTAAGTTTTTCGGTGTTGGTGGTTTCGATTATTGAACGGAGATTTGCCGTGGCTTGCTTTCGGCCGCCTTCGGGATGCGAATCGCCAGCACACCATCCTTCAGCTCTGCGCTTACAGCATCATTCCTGATGGATTCGGGCAGAGTAAGGCTGCGTGAATACTGGATAGCGCCTTCATCGGCGTCTTTTCCCAGCTTTCGACTGGCCTGGACGGTCAGCTCTGAACCTTCCAATTCAATTTTGACGTCTTCCTTCTTCACTCCCGGCAGCTCAATATGGACCAGATAACTTTCGTTGTCTTCATAAGCGTTCAACGCCGGGATTGTCGCATCTGATGTTTTGCCAAAAGCATTGTCCAAAAGTGAACTCAGCAAATTCGGCCAGCGATCCGAGCCTAACAAGGCAGGAGCAAAAAGAGGATTCAGTCTATAGGCAGGTGTTAGTTTCATAGTAGTTTTCCTTGGTTGTGTTGTTTGTGGTTACGCTAAGTAAGCTTTCTCCTGCTTAATGCTTATCCCATACCAACCTTGCCAAATCCCCAATATACTTGATTCTAGCATGTTATACAAACAAGGCTTTCAACAGCAAAAGAAGTTTCGCGCCACAGTGGCACACGTCAAGGCGCGCCCACCGTCAACGCACCACAATTGAGACATTTAGACACATTCCATATAAACAGCCTCCCCTTACCTCTAAACATACGGCAAAAATTCCAGAGAATTCAAATGCAGCAACCCAAACTGCAAAAGCATCCCCCAATATCTAATTAACAAGAAAACAGCTAGTTAAGTCGCTATCTCTTCAGCATCAGCCCGCTTTGGGCAAACCAACCAACGCCCTACTCTTCCCCGCCAGAAAGCTCAGTATCGTTGGCATTGGCGGGCATTTTATAAAAGACCTTTTCCATAATCAAGCCACGGGCCGGGGCCGTTGGCACAGTTGCCGAGGTAATCCGGGCGTCGCGGTAGGCAATCAACTCTTCCGGTGTCATCTTCCCAAGGCCAACCTGAATCAACCCTCCCGCCAGCCGTCGGACCATTTTATAGAGATAGCCGCTGGCCTCTGTGGTAATCCGGATCCGTGCGCCCTGCTGCCGGACATCCAACCGGCGCAAATCCTTAACTGGGTTTTCCTTGTCGGAGCTATCGCGATTCCTCCCGCTGAAGGCGGTAAAATCATGCACACCAACCAGCATCTTGGCCGTGCGCTTCATGGCCTTCACGTCAAGCTTGCGGGTGCCCATGGAGTAGGCATAGCGCGTTTCCATGGGTGGAGCAAAGCCCGTGTACACATGATAAGTGTAGCGTTTGCCGCAGGTGGAAAAACGGGCGTGAAAGTTCGGTTTCCCTATCTTGACCGAGGTAATCAAGATCCCTTGGGGCAACCCGGTGCGTAAAGCCCGGCGCAGGGTGGCAAGGCCGTGCGACCATACCGCATCAAAATGAAAAACCTGCCCGATGGCATGAACCCCCGAGTCTGTCCGCCCGCTGCCATGGATGCGGACAGGCTTGCGGAAAATCTCCGCAAGGCGTCCCTCAAGCTTATCCTGAATGGTATTGCCGCCTGCCTGGCTCTGCCATCCGAAAAAATCCGTGCCGTCATAAGCCACCGTGCAGACAAAACGAGTATGACCTTCCGGAAGATCCTCGCGTCGATTGGCCAGGGGAAGATTGGGACGCCGGGACATGGGAACCTATCAGGCTTCGCGTAATTTGGGCGACAATATCCGCCCCCGCTCCTGGGCTACCCCGGCAGACTTGGCCGCCGCCCGGAGGGCATCCTCCAAGGTCAGCAGATAGGCGATAAACTGCTCCCGCCCTTCTGCCGTTAGCGTCACAATGGTACGCGCCCTTCCCTCATGGAGTTCCTTGTGCGTGGCAATAATCGATGCACCCTCCAAGGCATTAAGATGCGCCTTCAGATTGCCGTCGGTCATCCCGCACGTCTCACGTAATTCAATAAAACTGATGCCCTCGGGAAGTTCAGCCGCACAGGCAACTATGGCCAGCCGGCTTTTCTCGTGGAAAATTCTTTCCAGGGCCTGGAATGCAGAAGGATCATTTTTCATCGTCACAAAAAACAGAAAGAGAAGAAGGTA
>JAITVQ010000020.1 GCA_031285745.1 Puniceicoccales bacterium
TCCCCACTTGCGGGCATCCGTCAGCCAAGGGCCGAGCAGGAACTCCGGCCGGGTAGCCAAAGTTGTATCAATGTCTTTGAGGATTTCGACAAAGGCCGTGGTATATTTATCGAGCGCAGCCTGGTCTTTGTTTTTGTAGGCTTGGTCGATGAGCTCGTAGAGCTTGGTCGTGGAGTCTGCCAGTGCCTGACGGGTTACATCGGCGAGGTCGAAGGCGAATCCATCGGTGGCCAGGCCTTCTTTGGCAGCGGAGATCATGTTGTCCCAGGCTGCGATCAACACTAACGGATCGTGTTGCTGGCGGGTCGTGCCCCATTCACGGGCCTTGGGTGGATTGCCACGTAACGGACGGGCCATGAAGATCGCGTTTGCGGGAGTCTGGGCATTGCGATAAGAAATTCCGTAAACACTTTTGCAGAGGTTGTCCCAGGCTGAGAAGGCATTGTCAGAGACTTTTCCATAGCGGCGGTGGATATAGTGCTTCAACCATTCGTCAGTCTGGAAAGGTTGATCGCGCCAGATAAACTCCGCCTGCAACGCATAGATGGCCGGTGTGCTATGCCATCCCTCGGGGAGCAATCCCATGCCGTAGAGATTGCCTTTTTTCGGACTATGCAGGGCATCCGTGAAAAGATGGGTTAGCAGGGGAATGTTGCCGCCGAGGTCGGTGTTGCCGCCGAAGTTCTGGAGCAGGCACCACGTCCAGCGTTTACCCGCGAATGCGCCGTTTTGCCAATAGGGGCGGCTTTCGGAATTGAGGTCGAGAGCTATTACCCGGTCATGGGGAATCCGGGAGAGCATCTTTTCGTTGGTGGATTGCCAGCATTGCTTGATCCAGACGGCGTCAGGATCGACGGACTTCATGGCGTTGAAGATGCGCTCGCCGCAGTCAGCCAGATCAACCCCTTTGCTTTTGCCACCTTCGTGGAAGGGGTCTCCTGCATAGTAGCCAGCGCGGCCAAAGAGTTTTTCCTGTTCCTCAAGGAAAGTCTTGGCGATCTTGGCAAACATGGGATCGGTGGGATCTAACATGTCCGGGCGGCGAAATCCGCACCAGCCACCCTGCGGGAGAATCTTGGCTTGCGGATTATGTTTGGAGAATGTGCTCGGCAGCATGCCGTAGTAACCTTGCAGGATGGGTTGCATACCTAGTTCACGACAGCGTTGGAGAATCTTTTTGGCTAGTTCGATCCGCTTTTGAACAAAGGCCGTCGGCAATGTGCCGCCGAAGTCCTCCATGTTTTGCATGAACATCCACGGAAAATGAGCAGGGCTGCCCAGCCAATGCCGGATTTCCTCATCAGTGCAGCCGTATTGCTTGAAAGTATTAATCCAGACAGCTTCCTGTCCGGTGATAATGAAAGGATGATTGATGCCGTTAAGGGCGAGAAAATCGATTTCCTTTTCCCATCGGGACCAATCCCACCACGCCATCGTATAGCCGAAGGTGCAGTAATTATAGGCCATGCGATAGGGAAGGGTAGCTGGACGCCGGATCTTTTCCACAGGCAGTGGCAGCTTGGCGTTCGGAGCGATGTCGAGGTTGGAACCGTAATTACAGTATTCCAGATGCGCGACGTTCTGGAGATAATAATTAAAGGCCGAGGCTAGCGACAGGGGTGAATTACCGCGGAGTGCTATTTTTCCGCCAATGGATTCAATTTCGAAGACATCGGTATCACTAGGAATGATTTCCAGTGTGAATTGGTTGACGTGGTGAGGAAGAATTCTCGCGATTAGCTCGGCTGCCGGTGCGGAGGTTTGCCTTGTCTCCACACGAACCGGAGCAGTTGTGTCCGTGGCAGCATTGATAGGTGTTGTAAGGAATGCCCCCAGCGTAATGACGGCCAGCGAAAGCAAGGTGAATTCTCTCATGAAAAGGGATGAAACCATTTTTGTGTAAAGGGTGGAGGAAATGATGTAATTGGAGTGATAAAGGAAATCGATTTTTTGTGTATCAAAAAAGCGTGTCTGGATTGGTCGATTCGTGGCCTGATTCCAATATGGCTGACAACTAAAAAATCAGCAGATTGGAACATCTGCTGATTTTTAAAGGCGAACGTGGTATCGGAAGTTATTTCATTTTTCTCCGGCGGACCACTAGCGTAACAACACCGAGGACAGCCAGCCCTGCAAACGCATAGGAGGAAGGTTCGGGAATGGCGGTGGCGGTGATGGAGACATTGTCAACCAATGCTGTCCCATCCCATGTAGGAGAGGTTGTATGGGTATTGGTGATCCTTATTTCGATGGGTGATCCGGCCATGACCATGGAATTATCGTATGAAAGATTGATTGTGGTCGAGGTCATGGGGTTTGTCGAATCTACCACCCCTGGGTCAATAATTGTATAATTATCGAAAGCGAGTTTTTGGCTACCGCTCCAAAGAGAAATTTCCATGGAAATATTCCCTGCGGTAGCATGGGTATTACGATAGCCGAGATCCAAGTTAATCGTATAAAGGCCAAAGGTGCTTGCATCAACCGTGCCTTCATCGGAGGTAGAAAAAATTTGCGATATATAATTCCCACCAGCTGATTGAAATCCGGCTGCTCCAGTCGAGGCGAAGTAATAATCGACTCCACCACCACTACCAGGAAGTTGGGCTCCGGTGGAAGCATAGGAATTCCATCCTTGAGCGGCATTTCGTGTTGCATCCAGTGCCAGACCATCGGTTCCTACAGAAAAATCACCATTAATCAGCGTAATGGTTGCCGCGTTGGTAGCACTGATTAGCCCAAGTGAAGCACAAGCCGAGAGAAGAAGGGGAGTTGCTTTCATTTTGTAGATACTCACTGGATTTTATGAGATGTTTTCCTCGCGAGACAATTCACTTGATGTTACATGATGCGTATATTTTGTATCACTATGCGCAAAGATGTTCGCGAGCCGCATTCCCGCATTTCCAGAGTTAAACCAAGAAAACGTATCCTGATTGCCCAGACTTGGTGGGAAAATCGTATTTTCCGTGGTATTGCCGAATATGCCAAAAAGCAGGGCTGGATATTGGATTGTCGCATGCAATGGAATCGGCAGGCAGTGCCTTCCTATTGGAGTGGGGACGGGATAATAGCCTTTACAGCGGGGAATGCTGTACTGGAGGAATTTATTTTAGGTAAGAATGTGCCGGTGGTTGACCTGGAGGACTATCACAACCGAATGCCGGGCGTCCCCAAGGTGATTGGCAATGACCGGGCTCTGGGCGCGATGGCCGCCAAACATTTTCTGGCGCAGGGATTCCGTCACATGATTTTTGTATCCCAAAACGGTATGCGTGGTCCGGTGACGGAAAATCGCTATGCGGGATTTCTGCAGCATGCGGAAAAGAATAACGTGTCATGCCGAACAATGACTTTGGCGACCCTGATGGGAAATTTACCGGATATTCCCCGGCCTTTGGGCGTATTTGCCGCCGGCGACCAATTGGCTATCGAGACCATCATGTTATTAAAAGATCAAGGGGTGTCTGTTCCTTTCGAGGTGGCGGTATTGGGGATCGATAATAGTGAAATCATCTGTGAATGCGCGGAGGTCCCGCTTTCCAGTATCGATTGCGACTTCGAGAAAAAGGGCTGGCTGGCCGCCGAATTGCTGGATCAGCTGATGTCGGGTAAAGCGCCGCCTGCCCGTGTCGTTGTGCGGGCATCTTCCGATGTGATCGCCTTGCCGCATGCAGGTGCGGCCCGGGTTTTGCAATATCTCTACACGCATTGCCATGAACCCTTGAGTCTGGCGCAAGTTTGCCGCCGGCACGGGCAGTCCTTACGTACAATTCAAGACGTTTTTAAAAAGCATGCCGGGCGCACTTTGCAGGAAGAGTTGATTCGGCTTCGGTTGGAAAAAGTAGAATCATTGATGCGGGAAAATCCTGAAATGAAAATGGACGCACTGGCGTTGGAGAGCGGATTCGGCAGCCGGATCAACCTGACCCGGGCTTTCTTGAAATACCGGGGAATGCCACCCGGTAAATACTGCCGGGAGAAATGCCAGCCGACAGCCTCGTAATCACATTGGTTGAGTATCGTTGCAGGCCTATTTTATCGAAAACTAATCGTTAAATAAAACAAATGGAAACAAACCTGTTCTAGTGTTGTGTCTTCGTCTTCTCAGTTCAAACCATCATACTCCCATGCGACATCTTGTTCCTCTCCTGCTCTCTGTTGTCCTGACATCTCCTGTTGTCTTTGCCGCAGATGCTCCTGAAGTTAAAAAAGAAACACCTGCCGCCAAGAAAGAAGCCAAGCCCATTAGCGCAGCTTGGAAAAAACAGTCCGTATTGACCACCATGGAAGCCGTGGCCGACTGGCAGTTGGAGCATCCTTCCAGGCACAGCAAAACCGATTGGACCCAGGGCGCAGGCTATGCCGGTATCATGGCCCTGTCGCGTATTTCGGCAGACTCGCGCTACGAGCAGGCCATGCTCAAGATGGGGGAGACCAATGAATGGAAACTGGGCAAGCGCGTTTATCATGCCGACGATCATTGTGTGGCGCAGACCTATCTTGAACTCTACGCCAAATACAAAAAGCCGGAGATGATTGCTCCCACCAAGGAGCGTTTCATTATCGCCAACCCCAAGACCAGCAACCTAGTCCACAAGGGCGCGTCTGCCGGACACCGCTGGACTTGGTGTGATGCCCTTTTCATGGCACCTCCGGCATTTGCCAAACTCTGGCAGGCAACCGGAGACGAGAAGTACCTCGCCTTTATGGATAGTGAATGGAAAGTGACTTCCGACTATCTATATGACAAAGAGGAGCACCTCTATTACCGCGATGATCGTTACTTTGAAAAACGCGAACCCAACGGGAAAAAGGTCTTTTGGAGTCGTGGTAATGGCTGGGTGATGGGGGGGCTGGCCCGTGTTTTGGAAATTCTGCCCAAGGATAACAAATATCGCCCCTTCTATGAAACCCAATACAAGGACATGGCGGCCAAGATTCTTTCGATTCAGCGTCCGAGCGGTTTCTGGAGTACCAGTCTGCTCGATCCGGACCGGATCAGCCAGAATGAAACCAGCGGCACCGGTTTCTTTTGTTACGCACTTGCTTGGGGGATTAATCAAGGGCTGCTTGAAAAGGACAAATACCTGCCTGCCGTGAAAAAGTCTTGGGATGCCTTGGTATCTTGTGTGGATAAAGACGGCAAACTTACCCATGTACAACCCATCGCTGCGGACCCTTACAAATTCCCGGCAGATCGCACAGAAATTTACGGGGTCGGCGCCTTCCTGTTATCTGGGGCCGAAATATACAAGCTGGCGGACTGATTTAGTTGTTTTTGCATAACCATACGAAACAAAGAACCCCGGGTGACCGGGGTTTCTTTGTGGGTATAGTGCTAAAATAGAACATTAGGACATATGGCATTAATAACAACATTGAGTGGGTCGGAATGGGCAAGGTTGTTGCCCGATGTCTCTCCTGATCTAATTTTCAGGACAGGATACTTGGGTGGAGGTTGTCCGTAGTTTGAAGCCCCTCCTCCTCCATTTGAATATCTTCTCCTGAAGAAAGAAAAACTCCATGCACTATTGGCAGGATCGGTTTTGCAGTTTTGGAAGATAGAAGAGCCAAGTGCAGGGTCGTTTCCGCGAAAGTAAAAAGTCCCAGTGCAATTAGCAGAGTAACTTCCGCGGTTCGCGGAAGTCCCAATGCAGTTGGCAGACCTATTTTCGCGGGTCGCGAAAGCAACCCTGCCAGTTGCATTCATGTTTTCGCGGGTCGCGGAACTAACTCTGCCAGTTGCACGGACATTTCCGCGCTCCGCGGAAAGACCAGTGCTAAAAGCTCTCATACCAATGCAAACCGCGGAAGTTACTCTGCTAATTGCATTGGTGGTTCCGCGAACCGCGGAAACGACTCTGCAGTTGGGAATAACTTTCTCTCAAACGACGAAAAGGGCAGATTATCAAATATAAAGAGCACTCGAGAGGATCAAGTACAGCAAGCCAGTGTCTTGATAAATTGCCGATGTCGCCTCGCTTGGGGTTGTTGGAGGAAGCGCTCAATGTTGAATATTTAACTCTTGGTGCTCAGCGAAAAGAGTATCGGAACTTTCATCTGAATTTTCGCAATTCCAGTGATTTCTCGTTTTCCTGTCCATCATTATAAGCGTTTTCCATGGGACGATGATATAGCGATTTATCAGGAGTTTTAGAATTTCACCTTAAAAACGACAGGTTGGGACTGTTTGCGGAACATTTAAATAAGAGTAGTTATGCTATCATAACTTTACTTTACATGGAAGAATCCAATCCAGGGACGCCTCCCGTTACTGAGGAGAATTTATCCACGGCTCTGCAAGCCGTATGGCCGGGGCTGCGTGCCTATGTGGTTTCTATTTTGGCGCAGCACAGGGATATGGCCGACGATGTCCTGCAGGAGACAGCCATTCATGTGTGGGAGCATAAGTCGGAGCTTCCGAGTGTGCAGAATTTTAACAAATGGATTTTTCGCATCGCCTATTTCAAGGTGCTGAGTTCCCGGCGGGATTTGGCCAGGCGGGCCGAATTGCAGCTTTCAGATGAGGCATTTGATATTTTGGAGAAATCGGCTTCTGATTTACTCTCCAAGGGATATGAAAAACGATTGGCCACGCTGGAAAGTTGCATGGGAAAATTGAAAAAAGACGACCTGCATATGCTGGTCTGGCATTATTATGAAAAACGCCAGTTGACTGAGTTGGCTACCATGGCCGGTCGTTCCGTGAATTCCATTCATCTGCGGATTTCCCGCTTGCGCCGGGCTTTGCGCCTCTGCGTGGAAAATAATCTGGGGGAGGCGAACCATGGCTAAGGCGTCTCCGGAATTCCTCGTGCTCGCCGACAAGTGTTATTCGGGAGAGGCGTTGACCGAACAAGAACGGGAGCGGTTTGAGCAGTATTTGCAGGAATCTCCTGCTGCTGCCGAATATTTTACCACCCTCGGTCTTACCGAGGCTTTACTGCCGCTGGCTGCCGAGCGAATTCGCGCTCGGCAGCAGAGTGAGCGGAAACGCGTGTTGGTCTTTTCCCGATTGGCCAAGCTGGGGGTTGCTGCAGTTTTGGCCTTGGGCATTGGCGTCGGGTTTGCCTTGAATGAATTCCGCAGCAAGGAAAATCCCGTGATGGCGGAGGATAACGGGCTCGTCCCAGCCAAGGCGACGCAGTCCATCGGGGTGCAATGGAAATCCGGGCAAACTTCGATCGGGAGCCGACTTTCTGCTGACTCCGGCGAAATAAATTCCGGATTGCTCGAGCTTACTTTGGATAGCGGGGTACGTATTTTGCTGGAAGGCCCCGCTGCCTATACCATCACGGGGAAAAATGCCTGCACGCTTCATTATGGTAAAGCGGTGGTGGATGTTCCGGCCCCGGCCATTGGTTTTGTGATGGAAGGGGTAGGAGAACGGATTGTGGATCAGGGTACCCGCTTTGCCGTCAGCATGGGCTCCAATGGGAAATTGGAGAAAGTGGGAGTGTTGAGCGGTATTGTGGATATTGAGCGCCCGGAGAATACATTGAGACTTTTTACCGACTACGCCGTGGAGCGCAGGGATAGTAATGTTTTCCATACGACATTGCTTAAGCAGAATGAATTTTACCGGGAAATGCCTACCCGGGAGTATCCGTGGGAAATCACCCGCGAGCAGGCGGAAGTGGATGTCGCCAAGACCTTGAATTTTGATCTCACGCCATTGATTCACGGGCCGGGCTCATTCCGGGTCGTATTTAAATGGCTGCACGGATGGGGGCGGGTTCATGTGAAAAACCTGGTGCTTCGTTGTGATGACACCGTGGTTGCCTCAATGAAACCCAATACCGAGGCCATTGGTTATTGGGTCGGAGAAAATAACTCCCAATTGCTGGTGATTAGTCCCGAGGACTGGAAGAAGGGAAAATGGACACTCTCTTTGGATACCTTTTGGCCGCAATGGCAGGTCGACCCCAATGATCCGCGCCACTATACGATGACTACCGAGGGCGTTTTGCATGTTGCCGAGGGCATTGCGGTGACGGCGACGGCAAAGGATTTTATCGGAAAATGGCAGTATTTTACCCAGGGACATAATTGGATTCGTGAGTTTTGCCCCGATGGCACCATGGTTCTCTATATAGACGGAAAACGAACTGCATTTGGAAACGAAGTCCGATGGGTAATTGAGGACGGTATTTTGAAAGCAAAGGGAAAAGGAATCACGGAATATCACATGATCCGGGACGATGGTACCTTGGTGTTCCTCAACCGTAATTACCGGAATGCCTACCGGATTCCAGATGGTGCCGCAGCAACTTCTATAACTACAACCAAGTAACTTTGGCAGTTTAAAAAACTACTACTCTTAAATCTAACTACACTCGTTTATGAAAAAGATACCTTGTCTTGCCTTAGGGCTCTTGTTAACAGCGTCCACAGCTTTTGCCGCGGATCGAACATGGACCAATGGTGCCGATGATGCACTTTGGAGTTCTGTTGGTAACTGGGATTCCGGGGTTCCTGTTGCAGGTGATTCTGTTATCTTTAACTCTGTGTCTAGTGGTACTGTTCACTCTACGGTAACACTAGATTCTGACTATCCTGACTCAGGAACAGCCATATCTCGGATAACATTCAATTATGGGGCAGATTTGACTCTTTATAGTGCAGGAACATATGAACTGTATACAAATGGTATTACTGTATCTGATGCCTATACATATACATTGGATATTGCAAAAAACTCTCAAGGTAACTCAGGATTCATGCCACAAGTTGGTGCAACTCTTAATGTGGGTACGGGTGGGACTTTATTAATTAAAACAGCCTTTGGAGCAAAATCTGGTGTTTCTTCAGGTAATTACGTAAAGACAGGGGCTGGAACACTGAGCATTGGAGATGGTGTCTCGGGAAACGCTATAACGCAGTATCTTCAATTAAAAGCTGAAGGTGGTATAACTGAGTTAGGGTTCACTTCTGGTTATGCCGCAAACGGGATTTCAGGAATAAGTGCAGGCGCAACGGTGAAAATAACAGCCAACAATGAATACCTTACAACATTGAGTAGTAGCGGGCTTTCTTATCAATCTGGCGTTAGTAATGTTGCCGGAACTTATGATTTGAATGGATATAATCAGACAATTTATTCTCTTTCTGGAACATCGACGGGGGTTGTTACTAATTCAGGAAATAATGATGCGAGGCTCAGAATAGGAGTCGCATCTTTGTCGACAAAAAGAAATGAAAACGACGGGGATTTCAAAGGCACTATTCAGGATGGAAGTTTGGGGAATCTTTCGCTTGTTGTAAACGCATATAAATCAACGTATAAATTGACACTTTCTGGGGCTAATACTTATACGGGAGGAACCACGATTTCTTCAGGGACTCTTGTTGCGGATAGTGTTTCAGCACTTGGTGCTGGAGAAGTTGCTATCGAGTCTAATGGTGTTTTAAAATTGGGAAATACCGCAGGCGTAGAACTCAGTGGGATCACAACATTGACATCATCGGGCACAATAGTGCTTACCGATACTGATTCCAGGATTTTGCTTGCCGGATATGACTTTAGTGGGGGAACCGTACTTAATCTGAATGGCAAATTCGATGTCACGGGTTCTTATTACCTGTTTACGACTGATGGGGCGACAAACCTTGCGGGAAATGGTGATGGCAGTGTTACATTTCTCAATGAAACAGCGGGCTTAACGTATTCCTTTTCTGAAGGCGTTCTCACTGTCGTTCCCGAGCCATCCACCTACGCGCTGATGGGAGCGATTGGAGCAGTTGGTTTGGTGATGCTGCGCCGCCGGAAAAAGTAAAATATCCGCCAGGATTCTGCAATGAATCAACAAAGGCGCAGTAAAAATACTGCGCCTTTGGCTTTTATGGACAGGAACGGTGGTTTCTGGCTTGGCAACAAAGTGCGGCTGAGGATGTATAAACGTGGAGATGCGCCGTTTTTCCGTCACAGGCTATTCCTTGTTGCTGATCGCCCTTTTGGCGCTGGCGGTGGTATTGCGTTTCTGGGGGCTGGGCGAAAAGCCTTTGCATACCGATGAGGCGGTGCAGGCGTATAAGCTGGGGCAGTTGTTGTCCGGGTCCGGTTATACTTACGACCCAATTGACCACCATGGGCCCATCTTGTATTATCTTGAAGCGGTGGTTTGCCGGATTGCCGGGCAAAACTCTTTCGCGGAGCTGACAGCAGCAGTACTGCGAATTATTCCGGCGTTATTCGGGGTGTTGCTGGTATTTGCAGTCTTTTTATGGAGACGGTGTGGAGTGGATAAAAGTGTGCTGATTGCTGCAACCTGTCTGGGCGCAACGTCTCCGATGGCGGTTTACTATGCACGGTATTTTATCCAGGAGACCATTCTGGTCGCGTGTTTCTGGGCAGCAGTCCCGTTATGGTGGCGATTGTGTTTTGGAAACAAGGATACGACGGCTAACAAATGGGCGCTGGCCATGCTCTCCGGGGTGCTGTTTGGCTTGGCGGTGTCGGCAAAGGAAACCTGGGTGCTGATGATCGGCGCGGTTATCCTGGCTCTGGCAATTATCTGGGGCGTAGGCTTTGTCCGGCATTCCCGGCGAAGGGATTCATCGATTCGGGAATCGAGTGAGAGTTCGGCAGCATTGCCGATGACCTTTTCCAGATGTTCTGTGCTCTGGTTGGCTGTCTCACTCGGCGTAGCGATAGTGGTCGCCGCCGCATTTTATTCTTCATTTGGGAAAAATCCCCAGGGCGTGGTTGATGCTGCTTCCGCCTATGCCGGGTATTTTCAAAAAACATCCGGAGGCCCCCATGACAAGTGGGTGGGGTGGTATGGGGTAAATTTCTTCGGCACATTTAAATTGGGAAAATCCAATTATATCATGGAGGGCATTACCATTTGCGCATGCTTGATAACCCTGTGTGCCTTGAGTGTCCGAAAAATCTGGAAACCGGAAGAGCGCAGGATTGCTGCGTTTTCGCTGCTGTCGGGCGGGATACTCTTCCTGATCTATTCATTCATCAGTTATAAGACCCCGTGGTTGCTGCTGGGAGTTCTGCCTCCGCTGTGGCTGGCGGCAGGATACGGGGTGATCCTGATGTGGCGATTTCTCCTGAAGCATTTGCCCTTGCTGGGTATTCCTTGCGCTGTGACAGCCGTTTTTCTTTTGGTGTATAATTGCTGGCAATTGACCCGGCGGTTGGCTGTCGATGAGCGCAATCCATTGGCCTATGTGCATACCTCGGGGGATATTTTGCGAGTGGAGCCCTGGGTGAAACGGCTGGAGAGTGTGTCACCGGACAAGGCAGGTTTTCATGTCAATGTCATCGCGTCCGAGTA
>JAITVQ010000012.1 GCA_031285745.1 Puniceicoccales bacterium
AGAAGAAGGTGAACATGGAGCCGCATTGATGGAATTGCAGAGGAAGACCTTTTTTCTTGGTGGCCTCGGTAACAGCTGCCCCGATGGCTTTCCCTGCCTTGTCCAGTTGCGGATAGGGATTGGTGTGAAGGAGTTTTTCCAAGGCGGCAATTCCGGCGGCGAGGGTGACAGGATGGCCGCAGAATGTGCCGGATTGATAGACCGGGCCCAGCGGGGCAAGCTTGTCCATGATGTCGGCGCGTCCGCCGAAGGCTCCGACCGAAAGTCCGCCGCCGATGATTTTGCCGAGGCAAACGAGATCAGGGCGAACCGGGTGTAGTCCCATGGTGCCTTGGAGGCTAAGGCGGAAGCCGGTCATGACTTCGTCGAAGATCAGAATGGTTCCGTGCTGGGTGCAGAGGTCACGCAGTTTCTGGAGAAAGCCGGGTTGGGGAAGGAGCAGGCCGACATTGCCGGGATAAGGCTCAAGGATGATGGCGGCGATTTCACCGGAGGAAGCGGCAAAAGCGGCTTCGATTGCGGCAATATCGTTGTAGGCCAGGACCAGTGTGTCGGCGGCGGTGCCGGGGGTAACCCCGGCGCTGTCGGGATTGCCGAAAGTGAGCGCACCGGAACCAGCCTTGACGAGAAGTGAATCAACGTGTCCGTGGAAGCATCCGGCGAATTTGATGATTTTGTTGCGGCCTGTGAATCCCCGGGCAAGGCGGATGGCCGACATGGTGGCCTCGGTGCCGCTGTTGGTCATGCGGACTTTTTCGACAACGGGGACGCATTGCCGGATGAGTTCGGCCATGCGAATTTCGAGCGGGCCATTGGTACCGAAGCCCAGCCCTTTGCCGACAGCGGCGATGACGGCCTCACGGATTTCGGGATCATTGTGTCCGAAAATGGCGGGGCCCCAAGTCAGCACATAGTCGATATATTCCTGCCCGTCGACAGAGCGCAGCCGACAGCCTTGGGCGGATTCGGTGTAGAAAGGAGTTTTACCGACAGAACGAAAGGCGCGAACCGGGGAGTTGACGCCTCCGGGCATGAGTTCCTGGGCGCGGGTAAAGAGTTGTTCCGAAGTCATGTATAAGGACAGTCAAATTATGAAAAAATTAGTGGCAAATGAGAAATCGACTAGCTTGAGGGGAATGCTCGAAAGCATTCGTTCCCAATTATCCATAAAACATGGTGATCGACCGAAGGCAGTTTCGAGGAATTGCCAATAATACAAAATACTTGCTCCTTTTTGATGCTCATATCAAAACGTTCACATGAACAAGCTACCCCTTGCCACTGTTTTGCTTTTAGGAGCTGCTAGTCTTATGCAGGGAGCAACTCTGGTCGCATGGTATGATTTTGAAAATAGCGGAACCGATGCATCGGGAAATAACCGGAATTTATCCGGTACAGGAAGCGGTGTCGCGTATGGGTCGGCAACTATCAACGGTGATACACTTAAGACTGTCACATTTTCCGGCAATTCCACCACAGGAAATGCCGTGGGAACCAGCTATTTGAGCCTGGCGTCAGGAAACATGGGAATTACAAATGAATCGTTCTCTGTTTCATTCTGGGCAAATAGTAGTGGTGCGGGAGCTTGGCGGGATTTGGTCAGTTTTTGCGACAGTGCATCCAACGGATTCAAATTTGAAACAAAAGCTGATGCTGAGAATAACCCGATCACTATCTACAGTACAGGGGTAACTTTTACTCCTGCAGTTCCGAATGATCTTTCCTCACGGAATGCTTGGCATCATTATGCTCTGACAGTGGATTCATTAATGATGTCGTTTTATATTGATAATTTCCTGGTTGCCTCAGCGACCATTGATTCAGGCACCCAATCTGGTTTAATTACTACGTTTCTCGTTGGAAGGCGGTATAATGGAGGGACTGGGTGGAATGGTTCAATTGCTGACCTTCAAGTATACGAAGGAGCTCTTACAGCAGTAGAATTGAATGAGATCTACCTAAACCATACACCCATACCCGAGCCATCAACATACATATGGGCAGGCGTGGGGTTGGGGGCCTTGATACTAATTAGACGGCGATTGACCAAGTAACAAGTCTAGTCCCCCATTTGGTTTAGTTGTTTCAAGCCAAGTAAATAGTCTCAGTGAGTGGTTTTTTAAGGAGAGGATGTTTTTCGACATTGATAAGTGCTCAAATGTTCATTTACAGGGGAGGTCAACCTTACCTTCTGTCATGGAAAAAGATGTCCTAAAAAAAATCGAAGTCCTGACTGCTTCGGCGAAATATGATATTTCCTGCGCATCCAGCGGCACCACTCGCAAAAGTCAGCCGGGAAAACTGGGTAGCACATCGGGGTGGGGAATCTGTCATAGTTTTACCGAGGATGGGCGATGTGTTTCCCTGCTGAAGATCATGTTGACGAATTATTGCATCTTTGATTGCGCCTATTGCATTAACCGAAAGAGCAATGATATTCCGCGCACAGCTCTGACACCGCAGGAGTTGATCGACCTGACGATGGAATTTTACCGGAGGAATTACATCGAGGGTTTATTTATCAGCTCGGGGATCATGAGGAATCCGGATTACACCATGGAACGGATGCTGAAGGTGGTGAAAGATCTGAGGACGGTCCATCGCTTCAATGGCTATATCCACATGAAGAGCATTCCCGGGGCTAGCCGAGAATTGGTGCAGGAGGCGGGACTTTATGCCGACCGCTTGAGCGTGAATATCGAAATCCCCACCGAGCAGAATCTGAAGCTACTGGCCCCTGATAAGAGCTATGAGAGCATCTATCGTCCGATGGGCTATATTCAGCAAGGAGTGCTGGAAAGTGCCGAGGAGCGACGCAAATACCGTTCGGCCCCACGCTTTGCTCCGGCGGGTCAGAGTACGCAGATGATCGTGGGGGCAACGAGCGAGAATGATCAGACGATACTGGGGCTTTCGGCAGCACTCTACCAGAGGCAGGGCATGAAGCGGGTTTATTATTCCGGCTATATTCCGATCAACAATGACCGTCGTCTGCCTGTGGTCAAGGAGGCTCCGCTGGTGCGGGAAAACCGACTGTATCAAGCAGACTGGTTGATGCGTTTTTACCAATTCGGAGTGAATGAAATCGTGGACGAGCAGCATCCGAATCTCGACCTGGATATCGACCCGAAGCTTTCCTGGGCGTTACGGCATCCCGAGGCATTTCCCGTGGATGTGAATACGGCGGATTATGCGCAGATTCTCCGGATTCCGGGTATCGGTGTGAAATCGGCCCAGTTAATCGTGGCTTCGAGAAAGTACAGCAGACTGACCGCCCAGTCGTTGGCGAAGATCGGCGTGGTGATGAAACGGGCGCAATATTTCATCACCTGCCACGAGTTGCCGATGTATACGATTCATGAAGCCACGCCGGGATACCTGCGGGAGTTGTTGAGTGAAAAACGGACAGATGCTTTACCTCAGCAGTTGTATTTTCCCTTCAGCCAGTCAGTGGTCGTATGAACGTATTTTTTTATGACAAATCGTTCGAGGGACTGTTGAGCGCGGTCTTTGATGCGTATGCCCGAAAGAAATTTCCTGATCTGCTGCTGGAAAAAGGCGATGTTCCACCGTTGCTGGTGGAGTATTCACACGAAGTGGTGACTTGCCCGGAAAAAACGGAGCGGGTTTGGTCCGGGTTAAGAAAAAAATTGCCCAAGCTGGTGTTGACCCAGCTGACCTATGCCTGGCTTTCGGAAACAGCAGGGAGTGATGAAGTGATCTTCCGCTACATCAGAAAGGCTTTTGATAAGCCGCATTGCATTGCTACCGATTTCAATGACGAGGATGTGCTCAGTTTGAAAAAACTTACGCAGAAAGTTTCCAAGGAGGTGCAGTATCTGGCGATGTTCATTCGCTTTCAGCGAATGGCGGACGGCATCTATTTTGCGCCGGTGGCTCCGGTGTACAATGTCTTACCTCTGGCCACCGGACATCTTGTCGATCGGTTTTCCGATCAGCGCTGGATAGTCTATGACGAGGGGCGCAAATACGGATATTATTACAACCAGAAGACGGTGATGGAAATGGCACTGGATGACGAAAGCAGCCTGCAGAACGGTAGGTTGCGCGAAGACCTGATGGCCGGAGACGAGAAGCTGTTTCAGGATTTGTGGAAGAGGTATTTCAAGACGCTTACCATCAAGGAACGGATGAACCGTAAGCTGCAGCGCCAGCACATGCCCCAGCGATATTGGAAATATATTACGGAAAAACAGTGAGAGTAATTATTCGTCCTCGTTCCTGTTGATGCCGTTCCGATCATCCTCAGCCATGAAGACGAATTACACCGCAGGCAGCACGGTTTCCCCTGCGAAACTATTCATCAACAAAACAAAACAAAACCCTTGGCGCCAAAATGCGCACCAAGTGCGATCATCAGGACCAAGCCGAAACAACCCGCAAAAACGTCCACAGGGGTAAGGGGTTTGTGCCTGCGGTTGTGGGCGTCCGGTGTTGGTCGGCAAATTTGTGCCACGGCTGCCTGTCGAAAAAGGCAGGAGCGATCCCGGCGTGACTTCGTCGGCGTCGATCAAACGGATTTAGTCACAGTGTGACTTGTCCAGGGGGGACAAAA
>JAITVQ010000030.1 GCA_031285745.1 Puniceicoccales bacterium
GCTGTATCCCATTTCTCTCCTTTCTACCTCTTTATCTCTAAATGCCTAACTTTTTATGAGATTTGCTATAACTTTTTCTCCACCCTTTTTCTCCGTACCGTTGTTCCTTTAAACCTTATCCGTGACTTTCTTTCAGCGCAGACTTGTCCCCTTTGTCGCTTTGCCCCTCTACGCTTTCCCCTTTTACGTTCTCCGCCTGCCAGCCACCGCCGAGAGCGCGATAGAGCTGAACCACGCTTAGAACGTGATTAAGCCGGGTTCGCGCCAAGGAGTTTTCCGCAGGGAAAAGCTCCTGCTGGGCTTCCAAGACTTCATAATAGCTGGCTTCTCCGATGGCATAACGCGCCATGGAAACGCTTACTGCGTCGTTCAGCGCGGTCACAGCCTTTTCCCATTCCACACGGGAGGCAGAATATTTCTCGCGGGCAATCAACGCATTTGAAACTTCGCCCAAAGCGTTAAGTACCGAACTGTCATGTTGGGCGACCGCCTCGTCCCACCGGGCCCGGGCTTCGCGTACTTGGGCGGTAATGCGGCCCGCTTCAAAAATAGGCATGGCAGCCGAACCGGCCACCGACCACGCATTGCCGGAACCGGCCGTAAATGCAGAAACCTCCGGGCTGACTCGCCCAAGGAATGTGGAAAGTCCGATCTTGGGAAAGTATTCGGCTATGGCCACGCCGATATCGGCATTGGCGGCCCGCAGGTTTTGTTCACTGGCCCGCAGGTCAGGACGGCGAGATAGCAATGAAGCAGGAATGCCAATCGGGACTTCCGGGGGAACAAGTTTTTCGGCAAACTTCACAGTGCGCTCAATCTTGCCTGGGGGCTGCCCAAGCAGAATCGACAATTGATTCTCCTTTTGCGCGATAGCCCGCTCGACATCCGGGATGCTGGCGGCAGCTTGAGCCCGGGCGGCCTCGGCTCGCGAGGTTTCCAAGCGGGAAGCCACACCGCCTTGGCGGCGTTCGCCAAAGATCCGGGCGCTGCGCTCGAACGACTCCGTGGTCCGATGGGCAATCTCCAATTCCAAATCAAGCTCAAGCAGCTCAAAATACGACTGGGCAACATCCCCCACTAGGGAAAGAATGACTCCGCTGCGCCCCTCTTCACTGGAAAGATAGCGGGCCTGGGCAGATTCGTTTAACCGGCGAATACGTCCCCACACGTCGATCTCCCAGGTAGCCCCCAACACGGCAAGCGCATCGTCACTCGTCGAGCCTCCTTGCGGATTCGGCGAACCATCGTATTGATTTCGTCCCCGGCTGATTCCACCCGAAGCCGTAACACTAGGAAAATACTGGGAACGAGCCTGGGCAGACATCTGCCGCGACTGTTCGACACGAGCGGCAGCCACCTTCAAGTCCTTGTTATTTTCCAAGGCCGTATGGATCAACTCCTGCAGGCGTTCATCCTTGTAAACCTCCCACCACCCCAGGTCGGCGATGGACTCAGTGGAAGCTTCCGGCGTTGCCGGTTGATCGCGGAATGCCTCCGGCACGTCCACCTTGGGAGGCTCGTAGTCGGGACCGACTGCGCAACCAGCCAACCCCAGTGCGGAAAAAAGAATAAGATATTTTTTGGAAAGTCGCATGATCGTATTTGCTTTCTAATTACACGGTCTGGGGTTCTTCACCTTCGGGCTCTTTTTCGCCACCGGGCGGCATTCGTTTTACTCCTGCAATTTTGCTGACGACATAGTAGGACGCCGGGATGAGGAAGATGGCAAAGAAGGAAGCCATTAACATCCCGCCGATCACCACAAAGCCCATCACCTGACGGGAGAGAGCGCCTGCTCCGCTTGCCGTCGCGAGAGGAACGCACCCCAGGATAAAGGCAAAACTCGTCATCAGGATCGGACGCAGGCGAAGTCGCGCCCCTTCCAAGGCAGCATCCAGCAGTTCAGTGCCGTTGTCGTAACTCATCTTGGCAAACTCGACGATGAGAATGGCGTTCTTCGCCGAGAGGCCGATGAGCATAACCAGCCCGATCTGGGCATAGACATTGTTTTCAAAGTGCCCGACAAGGAGGGCGAGGAACGCCCCACAGACGGCAACCGGAGTACAGAGCAATACCGAGAAGGGCAAAGCCCAGCTTTCGTATTGCGCAGCGAGAATGAGGAAGACGCACAGAAGCGAGAGTGCAAAGATGAACATGGACGAGATACCCTTGGCCGCCTGTTCCTCCTGATAACTCATGCCCATGTAGGCAAAACCCATCTCCGAGGGCATATTCTGGGCAAAGACTTCTTCCAGTGCTGCCATGGCCTGAGCCGAGCTATAACCGGGCTTGGCGTTGGCATTGATCTGGGCGCTTCGGTAGAGATTGTAGCGCATGGTGGCTTCCGGCCCGTAGGTGGAAGTCACATGGGTCAAGGCCGCCAATGGCACCATGTTGTCGGCACTGTTCTTGACATAGAACTGGCCCAAGTGATCCGTGCTGGTGCGATACTCACCCTCGGCCTGGACATAAATCTGCCACTGCCGCCCAAACCGGTTGAAGTAATTGACAAATGAACCGCCCATGAAGCATTGCAGCGTCTGGTAAACATCCTGCAACAGCACGCCCTGCTTGAGCACTTTGTCCCGGTCAACCGATACATATTTCTGTGGAATAGTAGCCAGCAGTGTCGTCGTTACACTGGCGATTTCGGGACGTTTGCGCGCCTCGGCCATGAACTTCTCCGTATTCTCGGCGAGAAACTCAATGTCCTTTCCGGCCCGATCCTGAAGAATAAAGGTTACGCCACCAGCGGTGCCGATGCCCGGAATAGCGGGGGGAGAGAAAGCAAATCCGACAGCTCCGGGAATCTGGGCTACCTGCCCCCGGATATGGCCCATGATGGCATCATACTTTTCCTCCGGAGCCTTGCGCTCATCCCATGGCTTCAGGGTGACAAAGAAAAACCCGCTGTAGGTATTCTGCACCGAAGCCAACATGTTCAACCCGACTACCGTGGAGAAGCATTTTACCCCCGGAGTTTTTTCGAGAATCTTCTCAACTTCCTGGGCAATTGCGTCCGTGCGTTGGAGTGAAGCAGCATTGGGCAACTGCACCATGGCATAGAGATACCCCTGGTCTTCCTCGGGGAGAAAACTGCTCGCAATGTTTTTACCCAAGAATCCCGCCACACCCGCCGAGGCAGCCAGCAAGATCAGGGCAATGGCACTTTTGCGAATAAGAAAACGTGAGGTACTGACATAGCCATCGGTGGCGCGGCCAAAGGCTTTGTTGAACCAACCGAAGAAAATGGCTAAAGGCCCGCGTGATTTCTTGCGAGGACGCAAAAGCAAGCCGGATAACGCCGGGGAAAGGGTAAGCGCGTTGAATGCCGAGATGAGTACCGAGATGGCGATGGTCAGCGCAAACTGCTGGTAGAGTCGCCCGGTAATGCCCGGAATAAAAGCGGTCGGGATAAATACTGCCGCCAGAATGATGGCGATGGCCACCACCGGGCCCGACACTTCCTGCATGGCTTTCAACGTCGCTGCCTTCGGCGAAAGACCTTTCTCGATATGATGCTCGACCGCCTCGACCACCACAATGGCATCGTCCACGACAAGGCCAATGGCCAGCACCAGGCCAAAAAGAGAAATGGTATTAATCGAGAATCCAAGGATCGGGAATATGGCAAAGGTACCGATCAATGAGACAGGAACCGCCAGCAATGGAATAAGCGTGGCCCGCCAGCCTTGCAGGAAGATAAAGACGACGATGATAACAAGAATAAGCGCTTCCACCAAGGTGCTGATGATTTCCTTGATCCCCTCGGTAACCGGAAGCGTGGTATCCATCGCCACCTCATACTTGAGGTCGGAAGGGAAGGTTTTGCTCAACTGCTCCATGAGCTCCTTGGCGCCGTTGGCCGCCTCAAGCGCATTGGAACCAGGCAACTGGTAAAGCGCGAGAAGCGCAGCAGGCTTGCCGTTAAACCGTCCCTTGAGGTTGTAGGTCTGCGCACCAAGCTCAATCCGGGCAACATCCTTGACTCGGACCACCGCGCCGCCGACATCTGCACGCAGGACAATTTCCCCGAATTCATCTTCCGTGGTCAATCGTCCCTGGGAGCGGACCGCATAGGTAAATTCCTGCCCGGGAGGCGCAGGTTCGGCGCCAATCTGCCCGGAAGGATTAACAGTGTTCTGTGCCTGAACCGCGCTGATGATTTCCGGAATGGTGATGCCGAGTTTGGCCAATTGGTCGGGCTTCACCCATAGGCGCATCGCGTACTGCCCCGCCCCGAAAACAGTGACGCTGGCAATCCCCTTAACCCGCGTGAACTGGTCGTTGAGGTTGATGTTCGCGTAGTTCGCGAGGAAAATATTGTCGTAGGTGCCGTTGGGCGAATAGAGGGAGAAAAGCAGCAGCGGAGCCGAGAGTGATTTCTGCACAGTGACCCCTTGCGCAGTCACACTTTGCGGTATTTGCGAAGCCGCCTGCGACTGGCGCATCTGCGTGAGAATCTGGTCGGTATTCGGATCAGTCGCCAAGTCGAAGTTGACGGTAAGCGTCATCTGCCCGTTGTTGGCGTTGATCGAATACATGTAGTTCATGTTATCGACCCCCGACATCTGCTGCTCAATCGGAGTCGCTACGGATTGTTCCAGCGTTTGCGCATCCGCACCGGGGTAAGTTGCCTTTACCTGGATTTCCGGTGGAACGATATTGGGAAATTGGGCAATCGGCAGGCTGGTGAGACTAACCAGTCCGATGATCACCATTAAGATCGCGATGACGATCGCAACAATAGGACGATTGATGAAAAATTTGGCCATGTCAGGTTATGTTAGGGATTGCAGAATCAGCGCTAAAATCCCGTGACTCAGGATCCCTTGGGAGTGGTAGCCGGGGTCGGAGCCGTCGCATCAGCGGTTTTTTTCTTTTCCTGATAAGGCACCGCCGTAACCGAAATACCGTCCCGCACCTTTTGAGTTCCTTCCGCAATAACCTTGTCCCCTGCCTTCAATCCCTTCCTGATCACCCAGTCAGAGCCATGAAGCGCGCCGGGGTCCACCTTTACAATGGAAACCTTCTGGTGCTCATCGACCACGGCAACAAGATAAGTACCCTGCATTTCGGTCACTGCCCGTTGCGGAACCAGCAAGGCTCCCTTTGATTCGCTAACAACGGCATTAACCCGGGAAAACTGCCCTGGCCGTAAAAGATAATCGGGATTTTCAAAGGAAACCTGCATCTTCAATGAGCCCGTACGTTCACCGACCTGGCGGTCAACAGCCAGAAAATGACCTTTCCGTCCATAGATGCTGCCATCGGCCAAGATAAGTTCGAAAACAATCTTGTTCGCACTTCCCTCTCTTTCATCAAAAGCATTCGGGTAGTGGCGTCGAAAAGCCAGATACTCCTGCTCACTGATATTGAAATTCACTTTGATAGGGTTCACCTTTGAAACCACCGTCAGATCGCCCCGCCCCGCCCCGATCAATTCACCGACCTGGGCATTGGAGATACTGGCAATCCCATCGATGGGAGAGGTGATATTGGTATACCCGAGGTTGATCTTTGCCTGCGCCAAGGCGGCTTCCGCAGCGGCGACATTCGCCTTCGCTGCGGCATTGGCCTGGATGGCATTGTCCAGTTCCTGCTGGCTGATGGCATCGTCCTTGGCCAATGGCGTGTAACGGGCAACGTCCAACTCGGTTTTCTTCAACCTCGCCTTGGATTGGTCCAGATTCGCCGCAGCCTGATCCGCCTCAGCCTTGAACGTGCGGTCATCCAACTTGAAAAGCAACTGCCCGGCCTTGACCAGTTCGCCATCCTTGTAGTTTTGCGACAACAGGTAACCGGTCACCTGCGCCTGGATCGAGGCATTGTCGCTGCCGTCCAAAGTACCAACCCATTCCCGGGTAATCGGAACATCAGCTTGCTTGACCGCAATCACCTCTACCTTGGGTGGGACAGGCGCGGGAGCTTCTTGATGGGGCTTACATCCGCCCAGCACACCAATGGCTGAGGCGAGACACAAATAAATTGCTTTGTATTTCACAGGTAGAAGGTTGAATGGGTTGGGAAAAATACGAGTTTGGCGTAAATCTCGTTTTTTACAAATTTAAAAACAAGATTCATTAACAGCTCGCCAAGAAATTCTTCTTTCGCATCTCAGCGCATTTGTTAGCTTTCGCTTTTTCACTGTACGAAACACGCAACCATGCCCATTCGAGTCCATGACACCCTGAGCCGCACTGTCAAAGCGCTTGCTCCTCGCGAGCCAGCCCTACCTTATCGGATGTATTGTTGCGGCCCAACAGTCTATGGTCCTGCCCACATTGGCAACTTCCGTACTTTTCTTATTCAAGACGTCTTGCGCCGCTGCTTGGAAATCGACGGGCTTGAGGTCCGCCATGTCCGTAATATTACCGACGTGGATGACAAAACCATCCGCCAGTCCCAAGCAGAGGGTGTTTCATTAAAATCTTTTACCGACAAATGGACCGGTAAATTCCATGCCGACTGCGGGGCGCTGAATCTATTACCGCCCCATGTGGAGCCCTCGGCTGTCGAACATATCCCCTTGCAAGTGGCAATGATCGAGAAACTGGTCGCCAACGGAAATGCTTACGCCACCTCCGACGGGTCCGTGTATTTCAAAGTCTGCTCCTGCCACGATTACGGTAAATTGTCCCACCTCGACCGGGATGCCTTGCGCACCCAGGAGGTAAACAGTGCCGGAACTGCCAACGACGCCGACGAATACGAGCGGGAGAGCGTGACTGATTTCGCGCTTTGGAAATCTCACAAACCTGCCGACGGCGAGAACCATTGGCCCAGCCCATGGGGAGAAGGTCGTCCCGGCTGGCACATCGAATGCTCGGCCATGAGCACCCGTTACCTCGGCAATACGTTCGACCTGCATGGCGGAGGGATAGATTTGTGCTTTCCCCACCACGAAAATGAAATTGCCCAGTCGGAATGCTCCACGGGCGAGAAGGATTTTGCGGCCCACTGGTTCCATAGCATGCACCTCATGGTGGACGGAGCCAAGATGTCGAAGAGTCTCGGGAACCTCTACACCCTTGATGATCTCAAAGGCAAAGGAGCTACGCCGATGGCGGTCCGTTATGCGCTCATCTCCGGCCACTACCGCAGCCAGCTCAACTTCACCTTGAAAAGTCTCGACGATGCCGCCGGAGCTTTGGGCAAGATCGAGAAAGCTACCGAGAAGTTGTTGGAAAAATGCGGCCTGACCAAAACCGATTTTACCCCACCCGCCGTGCAGGAGCAAAACACCGCGTGGGGAGAATTCCAAGCCGCTTGGGATACCCTCTGCGACGATTTGAATGTGCCCGGGGCCTTGGGAAAAATCTTTGGCGCCCTGCATACTGTTACAGCCACCGACAGGACTATCGAGCAAGCCCGGGCGGATTTATCGGGGTTGGGAAAAATCCTCTACGCACTTGGCCTGCTGCTGTTCACAGCCAAGGCAGACGACAGCGCCACGGATGTTCCGGCAGATGTGGCCGAGCTTGGCCTGCGCCGCTGGGAAGCCAAACAAGCGCGTAACTTCGCCGAGGCTGACAAACTCCGCGCCGAGCTTGAGTCCAAGGGCTGGAAATCCCTCGACCGCAAAGACGGCTATACGCTGGCGAAGGTGTGATTAGCTTCCGGACAAAACCACGGAGACAGGTACGCCAAGGATAATAAGGATATCTATTTATCCTTCTTTTTATCCTGTTATCCGTGGTTTTCCGATCTGATCCAATTTCTAAACACTATACACTGTTTTTGGGCTTCAAGAATCGGTTCGTCAGATATCTCCGCACCGGGATATCGTAAAACCTCAAGCAGACATAAGCTAAAACGATGCTTCCGACAACCAGCCCTGCAGCACCGGGCAATGATTCCTGAAATGTGAGATTTTCATTTTTTACCCAAGCGAAATACAGATATATAAATGGGTAGTGCACCATATACAAAGGATAAGAAATATCTCCCAGGAATTTGCAGATCCGGGTCGAATACTGATTGGTGATTTTCCCTGAAGCTCCGATATAGACAAGCAACGGGAAAAATACAATGCAGCACACAGTATCGTAGATTCCGTTCATCCATAGATTTTCAGCTCCTCCTATGCGTGGTACGGCGAGAAGGGCGACAACAGATAGACCGCATATCCAAAAAGCTCCCTTCACCTTGGCAGCGGGCTTGAAAATACGGGAAAGGAGCAATCCGGCAGAAAAAGAAAACAGCAACCGCAAGGATCCTCCGGTAAATTCCGTTGGGGTTAGTGAAAAACCGACACAGATATCGCCCAATGGCCCCAATATGGCAAATGCCGCCAAACCGCATCCCGCCGCAAAAACCAACACCGCAAGCGCCCTGGTGGAAAGCTTGCGAATGAACAAGACATAGAGAATATTACCGATGTATTCAAAAAATAAAGACCAGCTTGGCCCATTCAAGGGAAACATTTCTCCCACCCCGCGAACCTCGGTTCCGGGAGTAGCCGGGATCAACAGCATGTTAATAAGTGTGGCGACAAACAAAGCCATGGCTGAGATTTTTGAGACATCCCAGAAGGAACACCCTTGGGTATAGAACATGGCAGCCCCAATGACTGCGCCCATCACCACCATCGGATGCAGGCGGATGATTCTGCGCTTGATGAAATCCATTGTCGTCATCTTTCCCCAACGATCATCGTAGGCGTAACCGACCACGAACCCCGACAATATAAAGAAAAAATCGACCGCCAGATAACCATGATTGATGCCTTGGTCCAGATGGCTGGTCGCAAAAGCTTCAAACAGGTGAAAACAGACAACTGTGATAGCCGCGACTCCCCGCAGCCCATCCAGGATACTGTAATGCGGTTTTGTATCTGCAAACGCAGCCAGAGGGATTTGTGTCTTCAACATTTTCGCCACTCCAGACTGCGATTGATGCAGTAAGTTCCGCATTTTGTTGGTTGATGCACTGGGGAATTGGAATACGTTTTATCGAACACAACGCACGAACCTAATTTTATCCGTTGTGCACACCAGTTTTATCGCATTGGTAGGAAAACTATGCCAATACGAGTACCCGAAACGAGAAGCTGTAACACACACCTACTTCCGAGCCGTCGCAGATAACTCGGCCAGCCAGAGAAAGAATTCCGAGTTCAGGTCGTCACGGCGGCGCATGGCAAGCACATCGTAGAGTTTCGCCAACTGGCGCTCGATCTGGTCCAGCCTCGGGGTGTTGGCAAGCAGGAGAAACACGCAACTCTCCTCCGTGTCTGTCGTAGGCAGACAGAGGATACCTTCCACGTTGAACGAACGCCGGGCGAAGAGTCCGGTGATGTGCGACATCACACCAGGGTGGTTGCGCACTCGCAGGTCAAGGATCACCATGTCGGGATTACCCGGTTTATTTGCCGATGCGCCGTCTTCCGATGTCACAGAGACCGGCGGAGGATTAATCGGAATATTCGGCAAAGGTGTATTCAAAATAGTCATGGTCTGGAAAGATGTTGAAGTTAAACAGGAATCCCCTGCGTCTGCTCAATGGTTTCACGATTCGCAGCCCCAGGCGGCACCATGGGCAACACGTTGGCCTCGGAAGTGACAGGAATATCAACCAGACACGGCCCGGGCAAAGACAATGCTTCCGCGATCTGGCCCAGTGGATCGGGTTTTTCCGGGTCGATCTTGCGTCCCCGGATTCCACAGGCGCGAGCAATGGCAGCGAAATCCGGAACCGTCTGGAAGTTGGACGCACTGTAGCGGCCCCGGTAAAACAATTCCTGTTGTTGGCGAACCAGGCCCAACTGCGCATTGTTGAAAACCAAAACCGCCACAGAGAGCCCCAAGTCTGCGAGAGTGGCCAGTTCCTGGATGTTCATCTGCAACGAACCGTCACCTGAAATGCAAACCACCCGGCGCGCAGGCTCGGCCAGCGCGGCACCGATGGCGGCAGGTAGGCCGAATCCCATCGTGCCCAAACCACCCGAAGTCAGGAAAGTACGCGGTTTGCGGAACGGATAAGATTGCGCCACCCACATCTGGTGCTGCCCCACATCGGTCGTAATGATCGCGTCGGACGGCAACCGGGTGCCCAGATAGCGGCATATATTGACCGGATGCAATGGTGCCTCGGCTGCGGGTGGATGGCGAAGCGGATGCGCAGAACGCAGGTCAACAGCGCGCCTGGTCCACTCCGAATCAACCGGAGCACGAGCCCCAGCGGCAAAGGAGGCATGTGAGTCCAGATGAGCCAGCACCCGGTCAAGTACCCCGGCAGCATCGCTCTCGATGGAAAGCCCCGGCATCTTGATTTTGCCAAACTCGGCGCGATCAATATCCACATGGATGATCGCGGCATTGGGACAGAACTCTGCAGCCTTGCCCGTGGCCCGGTCATCGAACCGCGCCCCGACCACAATCAACAAATCTGTCTCGTCCAGCAGGGTATGCGTGGCCTTGGTGCCATGCATGCCAAGCATGCCCATAAACAGAGGGTCTCCGGCAGGGACAGCCCCCAATGCATTCAACGTACAGACAATCGGGGCACCGATGCGTCGAGCCAACCGAAGGGCCGAGTACGAGGCATTCCCCGCAATAACCCCGCCGCCCAAATACAAGACAGGGCGTTTCGAGCCTTCGAGCATACGCACAAAAGCCTCGATCCCCGACTCCGCACAAGGCATCATCGGCAAACCACAACCCGGCGGCGGCAACTGATCGTCTTCCAGGTCAATCACGGCTGTTTGTACGTCTTTTGGCACATCAATGACAACCGGGCCCGGCCTGCCCGATTCCGCAATCTCAAAAGCGAGCGGCACCACCCGGAGCAACTCGGCAATGTCGTGAACCAAGAAGTTATGCTTGGTGATTGGCACCGTCATCCCGTACGTATCAACTTCCTGGAAGGCATCAGTCCCGATGAGCGACGAGGCCACCTGCCCGGTGATGGCAACCAGCGGAATGGAATCCAGACGCGCATCGGCGATAGCCGTGATCAGGTTGGTTGCACCGGGGCCGGAGGTGGCGACACAGGCAGAGGCCCGCCCCGTTACCCGCGCAATACCCTGGGCCATGAAGCCCGCGCCCTGTTCATGCCGGGCCAGCACATGCTGAATAGGACTGTCGTAGAGTGCATCGTAAAAAGGCAGTATCGCGCCGCCGGGGATGCCGGGCAAAACGCGGATGCCCTGACGCTCAAGCAGGGTGGCAAGCAAGGTGGCTCCGGTATATCGCATGTAGAAGATTGGTTTGGTGATGTGGTTTCTTTTTTATGAACCTTGGTCTGTCTTCCGCCGGATTTTTAGGATTAAAAAAACCCCCTCCGGCGTTGGCCAGAGGGGGTTCAAATTGAGTTTATTCAATCAACACGCCCTTCCGGCACGAGACGGCACCACCGCCACGAGTACAAGTACGAGGCTAATAAGTACGCTCAGGACGTTGTTGCCGGAGAAGGTCATTGATGTGAACAGGTGAATGCTAATACAGAGACGGTATCATCTGTCAAGAAAAGCAGTGAGACAGGCACCCGAATCTCTCACCCACTTTTGCCCAAGGGGAAAAGAAACTCAGGACAGCGGGAAATGAAAACGCCGTTTTGCACTTAAAAGCCAGATGTCCACCCCAATGCCTGGAGATTGTTCAGGATACCTGCGGATTAGACCAGCTCCCGGAACACAAACCATTCATCAACATCCATCGGAAGATTATTATCATGAAAATTGAAATAATCAGGCGTTCGCATTTGCGCAATGAGGAGCACTTGGGATTTCCTTGGCCCACTCCAGTGCTCTTGTGTTAAAAAAGGAGAAACAAGGTCGGACGGAAGGTAATATTGTCCTTAAGAATTAAAAATGGGGACAGACATCGTGATTGTTTGGGCCAACTTTATTGGCAGGGGTAAATACATTGGAGGAGATCCCGCCTAACTCTCAGGCGGACACTCATCACTTCGATCAGCTTATGGCGAAAAAGCAGGAGATTACTGCCCAGGTTGGAGAGATGTTTTCGCATTCCCGAAGCAGTTATTCACAATTGAAATGTCTCTTCCACTCTGAG